>CAZUBM010000062.1:0-2188 GCA_964618805.1 uncultured Nitrososphaerota archaeon | reverse complement strand
CTCCAAAGGGGATCCTTCTATATGGACCTCCTGGATGCGGTAAGACCCTATTAGCTAAGGCCGTTGCAAATGAAAGTAACGCGCATTTCATAAGCATAAGCGGTCCAGAGATAATGTGTATAGATGGGAAGACACCACTTATCGTGGATGGAGAGATAAAAACTGTCTCTCAACTATTTAGAGAGAGAAAAGGAATGCTACTTGAGGAAGATAAAGTTCATAGAACTTTCAACTCCTCAGGACAAATCTTATCCCTAAGCAATCCAGGGTTGAAAGTTTGTCCCTCAGAAATAGAGGAGTTAACTGAGGTTAGGGTTCCAGAAGTTTACAAGATTATATTCGGAGAGATAGAGTATGAGGTATCTGAAAATCATCCGTTCCTATGTCTTGATGATGCTGGATTGTCTTGGAAGATGGCCAAGGATCTAAAAGAAGGTGATCATTGCCTGGTCGCGGTTCTCGATCTAAAAGATCCAGCCATAGAATGGGAATCTGATGGGAGCATTGTGGTACCCAAATCCCTAACCCCAGAGCTCTCGCTGTTTCTAGGACTTGTGGCTGGAGACGGCCACATCGGAAGGGATGGAGTGGTCTTCTGCGGTCAAGATGAGAAGCAACATGCCACTTGGAGGCAGTTAGCTGGAAAACTCTTTGGAATTCATAAGATAAGCACTTACAGGTCAGGGAAGAACATTAGATCAGTTATTTATAACAGAGATCTTGCTAGATTTCTCAATTACTTGGGATTCAGGCAAGGAAAGAAGGAATACAAGGATTTCATCCTGAATTGGCTGTCTAGATCGAGCCCAGAGTCATACGGAGCTTTTGTTTACGGGCTCTACTCAACTGATGGGACAAAAGAAAGTCACTCGGCTGTAATATATAGTAAGGAGAGGGAAGTGCTGAGCTTGATTGCTGCTTACGGTCTTGCCAGAGGACTCGTAATCGAAGGACCATTCGAGCACAGGACTAGAATCAGCAGGGTCTATAAGATAGTGATTAAGGGGAAGTTTAACCTCTTGTGGTTTAAGAAGCTTACCGGGAAGCTACCAGAGCTAAAGCCCATTCCGGTCTCCGGTAGGTCATTCGAATACGTTCCTGGAGAGCTCCTTTCTATAGCTAAGAAAATTCTAAGGAGGTTAGGTATCCCTTATGGGGAGGACTGGAGCCTTGAGCCATATCTAAACCTCAGGAAAAGACCTACCGTATTTACGCTAAAGAAAGTGGCTAACATACTTTCTGAGAACAAAGAAAAAATGACTAAAGAAGAAAGGCTCTTCCTAGATCTCCTAAACGCGATAATAAATCGCAAGATCTTGCTCGATAAGGTTACTAATGTATTAGTGGTGAAGGAAGAAAGGAAACTCTACGATATAGGGACCAGCACAGGGACCTTCATCACGGTCTATGGACATGTGATGCACAACAGCAAATGGTACGGGCAAAGTGAAGAGAATTTAAGGAAGATCTTCAAAGAAGCAGAGGATAACGCTCCTAGTATCATATTCATAGATGAAATAGATGCTATAGCCCCAAAGAGGGAAGAAGTAACCGGAGAAGTTGAGAGAAGAATCGTATCTCAGCTTCTAACTTTAATGGATGGTCTTGAGGCAAGGGGTAAGGTTATCGTAATAGGAGCAACGAATAGGCCAAATGCTTTAGATCCAGCCCTGAGGAGACCAGGAAGGTTTGACAGGGAGATTGAAATAGGAGTCCCAGACAGGAACGCAAGGCTAGAAATCCTGCAAATTCACACAAGAGGAATGCCCTTAGCCGATGACGTGGACCTTGAGAAGCTTGCAGACTTAACTCACGGGTTCGTAGGTGCAGATCTTGCTGCCCTTGCGAAAGAGGCTGCAATGAGAGCCTTGAGAAGAGTTTTTGCTGAAGTAAAAATTGACATAGAGCAGGAAGAGATTCCCACAGAGGTCTTAGACAAACTTGTGGTTACAATGGACGACTTCTTAACAGCTTTGAAGGACATAACGCCAAGCGCCCTTAGAGAGGTTGTGATACAGGTACCAAATGTGAAGTGGACAGATATAGGTGGTCTTGAGAAGGTTAAAGAGGAATTAAGGATGGCAATAGAGTGGCCTCTAAAATATCCAGAGCTTTTCGAGAAGAGCGGAGCAAAGGCTCCAAAGGGGATCCTTCTATATGGACCTCCTGGATGCGGTAAGACCCTATT
>CAZUBM010000061.1:0-2214 GCA_964618805.1 uncultured Nitrososphaerota archaeon | reverse complement strand
TCCCCTTCCATTTCACCTTCATGAAATAACAGATAATCTTTCCATCTTCTCTTTTCAGAAAAACTACACATGGGATCCTGCCGTGCTGGAACGCGTCATGCCCGATCTCTATTATCTCGCCATCGTAATCTTTTATTGCGTTGTAAGTGAGAATCTTTCCAAGCCCATGATATGAATTCGCAGCATAAACAGCTTCTTGAGGCATTACAAACGCAACTCTATGCTTAGTTAAATTGAGACACCCATGCAACAGCACAGATGATATATCTGATCCATTCAGTATTTGCCCAGTTTTCTTGTAGCCCTTCAGCAATTCCTTAGCCTTATCTCTTATGAGCCTCCCGTAGGAGCCTTTAGGCGCAGTCAACTGAGCCCATGGCGGATTCGTGATTACAATGTCCACTTTCAGCTTGCGGATAATGTAAGGGGCGAAAAGTGAGGTTATTGACACAGCCCAAACACCATTTCCATATTTTTCAATAAGCTTGGCGATAGCATTCATACTCTTCTTTTTGGAGAGCGTTTTGACTATGTGTCCAGTTAAGGATCCTTTCCATTCCTGCCTTCTTAGTTCATCTAATCTCACATCAAGCTCTCGTTTAATATCTTCAGATTGTGAGGCTTCTCTAAAACACTCCCGTAGAATCATCTCTATCTTCAATACCTCTGAGAAGTCAATTTCAGTAGATGTATAGATCGGAGAGTCAACATATTGAATACTTTTTTCAAGTTCCCTCAACTCTTCAAGGAAGCTTAAAGGTTCCCCTTTCCTTGGTGCCCGAAGCAAGAGGCTTGCAGAATCTGTGTTGAATACGAGAGGTGTTACAGCTCCTTTCTTTCTCGTCTGGTAGGCAATCATTAGCTCTGCTCTTGCTATAGAGACTGCTAAAGGGTTTATGTCAAATCCTATGACCTCTCTTATTGCGTCGTCCGGATCTTCCCCTTCTTGAACTTTTCTGTAAAAAGAAACTACAAGAAATGTCCCGCTACCACAAAATGGGTCGAGAACAATTTTACCCTTCAATTCACTGTTATCTTTGAACACCTTATCCGTCATATACTCAACAAGCCATAGGGGAGTATAATACTCGCCTATTTTCCTTCTGGTTTCAGCGTCTATTAGAATCTCGTACAGCTCTCTGAATATGTCTTCTTTACCTCCACTTTCCCAATCGAGAAGCAAAGCTCTGGAGTACACGGACTCCAAAAGAGAGTTCAGAAATTCATTGTCCGAGGATTTAATTCCCTTCTCAATTAGCGATTCCCACCAGTTCAGATATGGAAGGACTATCTCGATCTCCACTTCAGCGCCAGAGCAAGCCCTTATCGGTGTTGTCCTTTTCTTCGAGGACGCTGTCACGCATGATGAAACTATCGTTTGCATTAATGTGTGTCTTATGAAAAGTCTCTCAATGTCCTCTCCGGATGCTTTCTCGTACAACCTCTTCACGATGTTTTGATAAGCCTCAAAAAGAGCCCTGCTCTTTTCGCCGTAAGTCTTGAATATCTGACGAAGTTCGTCCTCAAGAAGAATCGTTGGACTGAAAATATTCCTTACATTTTCAGTGGACAAGGGTATCTTTACTCCTTGAATGAGCACCTCCTCAATGACATCATCTAAGTTCACTGCACCAGCGCTTGCTAACGTCCCTTTTTTGACTCTATAAAACTCCCATTTATCATAATTTGTTATCACGGCATATTCTGCATAAGGATAGAATTTCACATACCGCCTAAGCTGCTCAAAGCCCGATGGAAATTCAGATATTTTCACCTTCACTTCAATGAGTATTCTACCACCGAACACTTCCACATCCGGCTTTCCAACCCCTTTAATAATCTTCTCGTTCTTTATTATGAGTGGGATGTCCTCTCTTTTCTCTATGATCCCCTTGTATTCTTCCAACTCCGGTTGTAACTTGGAATACACATCGGGCCGGTTTGTTCTGAGGTTGTCGATTACACGCAAAATCGACTCTCGCAAATCTGAAAGTACGTTATACCTAACATCCTCATGCGATTTTGACATAACCAATCCGCTTCTACTTACCACACTTAAGGTTTTATTTGTATCTCCTCCAATAACAATAACAAAATGCACGCAGAAAAATTATATGGAAAAAATAGAGAGTAGTTGAGGGCTTTCTGCCTCAACCTTTCGGATGTTTCTTCCAAAAATCTACAAGCTCAGCTATTGTTTCGTCCATGTTCCTA
>CAZUBM010000060.1:0-2330 GCA_964618805.1 uncultured Nitrososphaerota archaeon | reverse complement strand
TCTATTTCTGAGGCAGCAATGGCTTCTTCTAGGTGAGACAGTTTCGATACGCTAATTATGGGTATGATAGGTAAGCCAAGAACTTTCTCCATGTTTATAGTCCAAGCTAATGCCAGTTGAGCCGGCGTTATTCCCTTTTCACGGGCAAAATCCATGAACTTCAACAGGAAGTCCAACATGCCATCAGTAAAGTACTTCTCAGCTATCCATTTCATGTAACTTGCCCTTGATAGCTCAGGAACTCTCCACTTTCTTTTTTCCTTATCCACATACTTACCCGTTAGGACTCCTTGAGCTAAGGGGGAGTACGCAACAAATCCCAGCCCATATCTTTTGGCCACAGGTATGATGTCAGCTTCTACCTCCCTTTCCACCAAGTTGTATTTATATTGCAAGGCAGTTATCGGTTCAAGCCCATAACGCTCTGCCAGCTCTATATACTCAACCAGACTTATGGCTGGAACGTTACTAGCCCCCATATATCTTACTAAACCTTGCTCAATTAGAGAGGTGAAAGTGCGCATTATCTCAGGTTTGGGAGTTTCCGGGTCGTCCCTGTGCATGTAGTATATGTCCACGTATTCCATTTGGAGCCTTCGAAGGCTCTCCTTTATCTGCCACATCACGTGCTTACGGCTTAGGCCCTCCCCATTTGGGCCGGGTGACATCCTTCCAGCCACCTTCGTGGCTACAACCCATTCCTCCCTGTCATACTCCTTGAGAAGTTGGCCTAGGAGCTTTTCAGCATACCCAACGTGGGTTAATGGAACTGGAGATATGCCTCCATGGTATCGGTTAGCCGAATCTATGAAGATAAGCCCGTTATCATAGGAAACCTTCAGGACCTTCCTAAACTCGTCTACATCTATCTTATAAGCTCCAGCTTCATCTACTTCAGGCAGCCTAGGTAAATGCCATGTTCCCAAAGATATTATCGAAACCTTAAGTCCTGAATTTCGAGATAACTTTACGTACCTCAAACCTTTCATCACCGCACTTCACTAAAGCCAAATACAGCATAAAACGTTTCTCTGTCAAACCCTTACTTAACAGTTGAAAAATGCATCAGAAACTCGGTTTCTTCGAAAATAAGAATGCTTTGAATCATGGGACAATAAGCGTGTGAGTTACATCTTAGATATGGGAGATTTATCGCCTCCGCTTTACCTAATATCGGCGTTTCATTGTTTTTCAGGTAAGAATTAAATTCCCGTACAGCAATGGACAATTATGGTATCATGGAGTAGAGCCTTTGGAGCTGCTGGCCTGTACGTCGCCTTCTTAATCATTTGGACTGTTGTTGGAGGAATTCTCATATTTGCAGGGATCTTCACCACAGGAACTCTGATTACATATGATCCGTATTCAGGACTTCCCAGGTTCAACCCAGCAGGAATTGGAATCGGACTAGTTCTCCTCATAATAGGTTACGTAATCATACTTCTAGGATCTCTGGCCACATTCTTTAAAATAGCAAGCGAAGTTATTGCCGAAGAGGTGGAAAGTAGACTCGGGAGAACAGGAGGGTAAGTAGTTCAACAGGTAGGGATTCGCGCGTTTTAACTGAAAAACTTGCTGAGATCGTTAGATTCATTGATTTTCTTTTAGATGGAGTTAACTCTCTCCAAAATCATCCTTTCTCCTTCCTTTACTTTCTTAAAGATCCTAGCATCTCCCATGACCTTAGCAAAGACATTCACTGGACTGTAAGCTCTTGGCTTCTCCCCTGAGCTTACGGGAGTCAGGCCGAAGAATATGCAAACTGCCTTTCCTGGTGGCCAATAAGCTATATCGCCAACCTCAACATCCTGCTTTGCGTTTTCAAGCTCGATTTCAAGACCAACACTGAAGTAAATCTCGTCTCCCCATAGGTTGGCGTTTCCTTCAAGCGGCAGAGCTTTCCATATTTTCTCGCAAGTTTTTGGGTTCAGCTCTTCCTTCAGCTCAGCTATGACCTTTCCGATAGACTCTGAAATTATACGTAGCCGTTTATTCATCATCGATCCCAAACTTAAGCCCGGCGTCAAACAAGATAAGGTTTTGCTCTTATCTGCTAAACTCTTACAAGCTTTCTATAGATTTTAAAGGAGGATAAGTGCATCCCAGAAGTCGTCATTAGATGAGCTTGGAAAATTGTTCTATTTAACGTTCAGCCATTTACACAACACCTAAAGTCATGCCGAGGGTTATGACAGCCGATCCCATAATTGTTCTCAGAGTTAATGGTTCCCCTTCTGCCCATGATGCAACCTGAGCTACCAACGGACTTATGGCGGTTGCAAGAACTGGAACAGAGACGCCTATCTCGCTGACGCTGTAATAAAACAAGG
>CAZUBM010000059.1:0-2368 GCA_964618805.1 uncultured Nitrososphaerota archaeon | reverse complement strand
AAGATGGCTGGAATTAAGGTTTATGTGAGCGATGAGGTTGAGGAGAAATTTAGACGTTTAGCAATGATGGTTTATGGCTATGGCAGGGGATCAATTAGCAAGGCAGCAGAGGAGGCATTTTCATTATGGATGCTGCGCTATGAAGCCATGCTTGAAAGGATCAGTATCCCCGAAGACCCCGTAGGCGCAGTAAGGGGAATGCTTGCTGGCATTAGGAAAAGTGGAGTTGAGCTTCAACATGAAGCCAGAAAGATTAGGGCAGCTGGGACGGTCGCGAAGGGCTAACTACCTGCTAGACGCTAACATTTTCCTTGAGCTGGAATTAGATCAGGAACGGGCTGATGCCTGCGAGGGGGTTCTGCGGAAATTTTACCTCGGAGAACTACAGGGCCTAATCCTAGATTTCGCCGTTGACACCATCGTAATTGTTATGGAAAACTATGGGAAAGAATGGGACGAAATCAAGACATTCCTCTCAAGTCTAATTGGCTATAGGGGACTTCACATTTACTTCTCCTCATTACTAGATAGGATCGTAGCCACAGACCATATGAAAAGTTATGGACTGGACTTTGATGACGCCTTAGCCCTGCAAATCATGAAAGAAAAAGGAATACACAACATAATAAGCTACGACAAAGATTTCGATAAAATCCCAAATATCAAAAGAATCGAACCTGAAAACTTGCTTTGAGCCAAACTGTACAGAAGGTAAACTATATTACGGTCGATGGATTTTCTTACTCGGGACTGTTAACTTGAGAGAGGAGAATCTTACCGAGCTGCTAGGGAAGCTGTACAAGGCTTCGGCGGATTTGAAGTCGGCTCTTGGGGATGGCTTTGCAGGCTTACTGCTCTTTGGCAGTCATGCTAGGGCAGAGGCTAGGGAGGGTAGTGATGTTGACATCTTGGTGGTTTTGAGAGGGTTAAGGGGTATGAGTATTAGGAGTAGAATATATGAAATAATAGCTGAGCATGTTAGGAGACCTTTAACACTCGTTGATGTTGATCTAGAGGAGATATCTAGGGACGATTTAGTGATCACCCCCCTGCTGATGAATGCTTTATATGATGGAATCATAGCATATGATGAGACAGGCGTCCTCGTGAGGCTGAAGTCGAAGGTAATGCAGCTTGTGAGGAAGGCAAACCTCGTGAGGTATAGGACATCTGATGGAAAATACGGCTGGAAGAGAGCTGATGATAAGCCGCTCGAGGCGGTCGAGGTTTGAGACTGGATCCGGGAAGCGAGGTATCTTATAGGGCGAGAATGGCCAGACGATATCTAGAGGATGCAGGTAGGGCATATGCCCGGAAGGATTATAGATTGACTGTGGCCTCTTCCCAGCTAAGCGCCGAAAACTCGGCGAAAGCGATAATAGCTGTCTTCAGGACACCAAGCTGGAGCCATGATCCCTCACACGAGCTACTAGAGCTCCTGCCCCAACTCCCTGAACATGTCAGAGACTCAGCTAAGGAGCTTGCAAAGATCGCTAGAAGCCTTGCGCCAGAACATGGAAGGACAACCTACGGCGAACCACTGAGAGGCCTAACCCCGTGGGATATATATCGTGAGGAGGAAGCCTCGGAATCTCTAAGAAGAGCTAAGAAGGCTTACGAATTAATGAACACGATACTACATGAACTAGGAGTTAAGATGCAATGAGACCTTTTAACATCAAAGCTTGAGTCAATTGAGACTCATTTGATTCAAATTGAGGGTCAAGTGCTTTCTTAAGGAATCCCAGTAGAAGGCTTATGCGCTAGAAGCTTCAGAACAAACAAAGGATCTAACAGCTGGTAGTCGTAGAAAACTCCTAGGAAAATCCAGCTTGAAGGGAAATATACGTTATTGAGACTATTTGCGCGCGCTGGAGAAGTTGAAGGATGTCTTAACATAGAAATAGTTGAGAAAGGTGTTGCCAATTTTTCGACGAGGGTCGACGAAACATAAAGAACTTAAACTTATGATGAAGAGCAGGTAGCTACATTGGAGGCCCGTCTCCTCAGGGTGCTTGGAAGGGTTCAGAGAACAGGATTTAGGAGGCATGCGCTTGATCTGGCTCAGGAGCTGGGTTTGACGGGCTACGTGAAGAACCTTCCTGATGGATCTGTTCAGATATTCGTGCAAGGAGAAGAAGGAGCTTTATCCAAGTTCATCGAAGCCTTAAAAAGCCCTCCGTTAGGAGAGGTTAAGGAGATTAAGGTTGAGAAGGTTCCAACAGATCCAAGCTTAAAGGAGTTTAGGATAATCTACGGGGAATTTGGTGAGGAGCTCCAGGAAGGGTTCGGCGCCATGCAAGCCATATTCATGGAGTTCAGAGAGGAGTTCAGGGATTTCAGGAACGAGTTCAGGGAGTTCAGAGAG
>CAZUBM010000058.1:0-2524 GCA_964618805.1 uncultured Nitrososphaerota archaeon | reverse complement strand
TTCCCGAGCTTTTAAAGCTTCCATCGCTATGGACTAGGAGCTACTTCGTCTCAACTGCTGGGCACGTATCGTCAGAGACCATCCAGAGGTATATAGAAGAGCAAGGTGGAAAGAAGTGAAAAGGACGAACACATTCATAGTTGAGGATAACCCAGCCCTTTGTGAGCTAGCAGACAATTGCACTAGGCTTTGGAATGAGGTTAACTTCGAGAGGAGGCAGGCGTACATACATTATAGGAAGTTCTCATGGTATCCTAGACATCTCTACAAGAAGTATGCTCCTCTGATAGGCTCCGCAACAGCCCAACAGATAATTAACAAGAATAATGAGGCTTGGAAAAGCTTTCTAGCACTTAAGAGGCTTGAGGCTCAGGGGAAACTTCCGCCGCATATAACCAGAGTTTCCATGCCTAGATACTGGAAGAGAAATGGTAGGAGAGAGCTCAGAGTAATCGTTAGAAGCGACTGCTACAGGCTCGAGAACGGTTTCCTCCACCTCCCTAAAGGACTAAAACTGAGGTATAAGGGAAGACTGAGATGGATGGGCAGGCAGGGAAGGCTAGAGATAATCTACGACGATGTGGATGAAGTGTGGAGGGGCTTTATGACTGTTAAGGTCGAGAAGCCTCCCAAGCGTGGAAGCAACAAGCCCCTATATATCGACTTGGGCGTGATAAACTTGGCCACAGTATGGTTCGAGGGTTTAAAACAGCCTATAGCCTTCTCTGGCAGGGCCATCCTAGCGGACTGGTGGTATTGGACAAAGAAAATAGCGAAGGAGCAGAGGAGGCTTGCAAGGGTGAACAAGGCCAGAACCTCCAGAAGGCTCAGGAGACTATTCAGGATTAGGAAGTGTCGATTCAGGCACGCCGTGAATGCTATGGTTAAAGCCATAGTTGACGGTGCCGCTCAACTCAACATCTCAAAGATAATTCTGGGAGACCTAAGAGGAATAAGGGAGAATAACCACAAAAACGGGAAGGCAAACTCGATGATACATAACTTCTGGAGTCACGCCTACATCATCCAGAGATTCAGGGAGAAGGCTGAAGAGTATGGGATGGAGGTCATAGAGGTGGATGAGCACAAAACATCGAGTATCTGCCCAGCATGTGGATCAAACAAAACGGTTAAGCGAGGCAGACTCTTCAAATGCATAAGTTGCGGAGTGGAAGCCCATAGGGACGCCGTAGGCGTTTTGAATATAGGGCTCGCTCAGGGAGCCGAACTCCCTGCGGGAGCCATTAACAGGGCGATGGCACGTCCCTTGCTTCTAAGGTGGAATGGGATGAGGTGGGAGTCTAGAAGGGCAATGAACAACCAACCGATGAACACCTTAGAAGCAAGAATCTCCCTGCTTCAGCAGGGAGAGTGTCAATACCAAGCATTCATTTCTTTCTTCAACCTTTCCGTCTTCCCATGAACCAAAAATTCCTCTATGATCTCGGCGATTTTTCTTCCCACCCAGGGAATTTTCTCCAACTCTCTTCTCTCATAAATTTTCCTAATGCTCTCATCTAAATGTTCAATTTGCTCAGATGCCTTATGGTATGCCCATGCTGAGTATGGGTTAGCGGATTTGAATTCCTTGAAGAAGGCTATCAAAAGGAGGTGATTGGCGACATCGAAGTTTTCTCTGTATCTCCTCTCAAAGCTAGGAGGTGGGATGTAATTCCTTATGCCATATCTCTTACAGAAATCAAATGCTTTTTTGTTCAGCCTCAGGACGTAATCCTGCGGGGGACTTTCTTTTTCACCGTACAACCGCTTGTATTTTTCTAGAAGCTCAGGAAAATTTTCTTCTAATAGTTTGAAAAACCTTAACCGTTGGTTGCTTCTCAACGTCATCTCAGCACCTATCAAAATGTATTCTGCGCACCAAGATGCCTTTTTTATTACTTCCTCGATGTTCTCATCTTCATCCAATAGATAGGGGACTATGGGAGTGAAGTCAACGCCAGACATTATTCCCTCCTCGTTCAGCTTCTCAACAACCTTCAGCCTCCTCTCAGGAGGAGGAGCAAAGGGTTCAAGGTAGGGCAGAAGCTTCTCGTTGAAGGTTATTATGGTCAAGGAGACTGCACACCAGGTTTCTTTTCCTATCCTTTTCAGAAGATCTATGTCCCTCAAAACCAGATCGCTCTTAGTCACTATGTGGACGGGAAACTTATGCTCCGCCAAGATTTCCAATATCCTCCTTGTCAGCTTATATTTCCTCTCTGCCGGCTGATAGGGGTCCGTTACACCAGACATGCAGACAACATCGGGTTTTGCTCTCTTAATCTCCTCCTCTAGGAGCCTTGGGGCATTTTTCTTCACATATATTGTCCTTGAGAAGTCCCTGTAATCTTCATGCACTAAGTATTTCTCCGTTATGGCATCGCAGTAGTTGCAAGCAAACTGACACCCCCGATATGCGTTTATCCCGTATCTGTTCCAGAACCAATCGTCCCTGAACTTGTATCTCCTCAAAATGCTTTTGGCTTCTATCTCGACGAATCTAACCAAGTTGGTCCACCATAAT
>CAZUBM010000057.1:0-2579 GCA_964618805.1 uncultured Nitrososphaerota archaeon | reverse complement strand
TGCTTCCTTTAGGGTAAGGGGTCTATCCCTCTTAAACCACCTAGTCCTCCCTTCTCCCCTCCTATATTCACATCTTCGGATCCATTCAATCGCAGTCCTCTTCCTCTTAAAGTTCTTTAGGATGTAAACGATGTCCCTGAGCTTTTCCATTTTCCTCAGTATTGAAAACCCTATTTTGCTGTAAAACTCGAACAAATCACAGGTAGTAAATATTTGATCTTCACTGATTAAGCTAAATTTACTTAAATCTAGCCAGAGTGCTGCTTTGGTTCCTTCTAACTCTTAATATCCCATCAAAAATGCGAAATATCTCGAACTAAATAAGGCGTTACCAAGAAGGACATGAAGTATGATGCCTTATTTTTCCATTGCTAGGGAAAAGGGTCTATTATAAGCGTCCAACCTTGGAGTTTTATTATGAGTGTTTTATGGTAGTTCGAAAGGTAAAGACAATCAATGGAACGACTGTACTCATACCAGAGTCCTTCATTGAACATGTCGTTAGAAAACACAGTGAGATACTCTCGATGTTGAATCTCTCAAGAGAGGAATTCTTGGACCTCGTGCAGGAGATATTAAGGTTGCCTAGCGAAGTGTATCTGGATGCTTTAAACGTCAAGTACTTCCTAAGAAAGATCAATGATCTCTACCTCAATGTGATAGTTAAAGAGAAGATTGTCAGGACCTCTTACTTAATAAGCCAGAAGACATATGAGAGGTTGGGGAGGAAGAAATGGCTGCAACGTCTCTTCTAGAGCTTGATATTAAAAAAATTCTTGGAAAGGCTGAAGAATTGGCCGGAATAAAACTTCCAAGAAGAGTTTTAGAGTTAATCCTGGAACCAGAGCTGGAACTCCTGTGTATTAGGTATAAAAGACCTAAGGAAGGCGAGGTTGGGGAGCCAATGCATCCTCAAATCCATATCCTTCGAGAGATCGGTACAGGAGAGATAACGGCTGTTGAGATCTTCAACCCTGAAAAATTATAAGGCTCCCTTTTCTCTGAGCTAGAACGAGTAAAAGCGGAGAAAAAAGAGAGCTCAGAGCTCCCTCAGAGATGTATTGAACATAGCTTTCACTCTACTTCCTCCAACATTTCTTCTGCCGTAGCTTTTATCTCCTTGTCCTTTAAAAAGCCAAGTCAGAGCTGTAGCCCACGGAGTAATGCGCTTAAGGGATTCCTGTAGCTTATGCTTTTTGGCTAATGTAGGGGAGATATCATCACATCAATTTTATCCAAGCCCATCGCCTCCTGGCTATGTGAAAGCCCAGACGATGATACATCCTAATGGCATCCCGTAGAATGATCCCGGTGTCGGCAACGGCTTTAACGAGGCTGTGCCTTTGCATCTCTTTTAACAGATGATAGAAGAGGGTTGTGCCAATTCCCTTCCTTCGGTGTTCAGGGAGAACTCCGGGAATGCCGATCCTACCGTCCTTGAAGAATTCCATTGCACCCACCGTTTCTCCCTTGTACTCGGCAACTAGAGTAACCTTGGCACGAGAATTGTGCAACCAAGAAAGGACTTCTTTGGCCGAAGGTTTTGGTCCATAAACCCAGGGAGAACATTCACCGAAGATTCTAATCAAGGCACCAAGGTCCTCTTCACGGGGCGTTCTGACCTTAACATCAGGGTTTAACCTGATGTCCTTCAAGGGCTTACTCAAATCTAGCTCAGCATAGACGCTATCAAATGCGAAGGGCTCTTGCTGGGAATAATCCTCATAGTAAAAGATTTCCTCGTGCCTGAACCCCAAGCTTGACAACAAAGCCGAGGCAGCTTCATTGTCATCATAAGCGTAGGCTGTGGCTATTTCAACACCCCGATCTTTGAAGTGCTCCAAGGTAGTACGCAAAAGAGCCTTACCAACTCCCCTTCTCCTGTATCTAGGCACAACTGCTATCTTGCTCTGACCCATGTCCCGGTCTGTAAGCTCATAGAGGAGGTGGAGAAATCTGCGCCTACCTCGAATCTCCTCGACCCTACAGTGGACGTATCCTGCTAGAACACCATTTATGTAGGCCAGCCAAAGGGTATTGCTGGGTTTCTGGCTCCAATCAAGCACTTCTTGAGGCGTAACCTTGCGATATGCGTATGCTTTGCCTAGTTTTCTGGCCCATTCGTCGAAGCTAGCGTTGTGGATCTGAGCTACCAACGTCTCTTGACCGGGATGGAAGGGCTCGACATAGATCTCGGCCATTCAAATTCCCTTTCGACTAATAAGCTTATTATCTAGCTATGAACCTTACTCCATCCCTTTTAACCCTTATCTCAACCTTGTCTATTACATCGAGCCTTCCAAGGACATGAGGAATGTTTTCCTCGTCTGAAAACCCTACTCTTGTCTTGAATACAATTTCTCCTATCATCACCGATTTTTTATAAATCTTAACAAAACCTATGCGCTGGCATTATGTTAACTTCATCAAGGTAATATCTATGACAACACTATTACATTGCCCCTACTGTTCCCTATTATCAAGAAACGTAGTCTTTTTTGAATACCAGTTTACACGTTCCTTCAGGCTAATACGTTAGCGCGGGCGTATGAGAGGACGTAAGAATGTTATCTTTCACA
>CAZUBM010000056.1:0-3093 GCA_964618805.1 uncultured Nitrososphaerota archaeon | reverse complement strand
GTCCCTGGTTTGACATAAAGCTACTTTTTCTCTCCCTCTATGTCACACTTAAAGGCAAGTGGGAATCAAGAAGCAGAAAATTCTAAGAATAGTTCATGGCTGAAGGCTGATAGTTGATAGAGATAATAGATAGCAGGTTGGTTTTATTGGTTGAATTATTTAGGGATTCGGAATTTAGGAAATTTTTGTTCTCAAATTGTGATAAAATACTTCTAAAGCTGAATGACAATAGAAATTATAAATAAACAGTCTCATACGAAAGGTGTGTTGTATACTATAAGGGTCAATGATAGTATTAGAAAGCTCTCTTACCTTTTCCATGCGATAGAAAGAATTAAAAGGTGGAAAATTACAGAGGAAATGGTAGCTGAAACCTTGCTCCTACCGGAAGAAGTAATAGTTGGCCATAGAGATAGATTTATTGCGCATAGAAGATATGGTGATCATTTAGTCAGGGCTATTTACGAGTACGAAGAAAGGTTACCTGTATTAGTCGCAGTATGTTTCCTTTATTCAGAGCGTTATTTTAAAGGAGGTGGTATTTATGAAGATAAAATATTCAAAGGAAGCTGACGTTCTTTTAATAGAACTTAGAGATGGAATTTCAGTAGATTCAATAGATTTAAAGGAAGGGGTTATTCTTCATCTTGATAACAAAGGTTTACCCCTTGAAATTGAGATTCTTGATGCTGCTAAACTAGCAATGCTTGAAGAAATAAGTGTGTTAGCTCCTTTGGGAGTAAAACATGCAAAGGGTCAGAAAGGGGTCGAGTTTTGAATCGTCAGTTTTTCGCCTTGGATTTCTCGATGGCAAAGAGGGGCTCATAGCTCAAGAAAGTAGTCGTACCCGCCTGCTAACGCCTGAGCGGCTCGCGACCCGTCCGCCTTGGCTGAGACCTTGCGACCCGCCCGCCTCGCTTGAGCTTGCGATAGCGGGCAGGTGGCGGGCAGGAGCCGCATGTCGTAAGTCAATTCAAGGAGCAGAATATGAAGGTTGAGAAGTCAGAATGTAATTATCCTGTTTTATGAATCTTTTCTATTTCTTCCCGTGTTTTGCCGGCTATAATATAAAGGAGATAAAGGAGTCCTACCTTTGCTCAGAGGGGAGAGAGGAAGAGGAAAGGAATAGACTCTGTACAGAATGGTTGCTCTTTTACTCCAGGGATGGTATAATTTTAAAAGAGATTGATAAATCGGTGTTGAGTAAAGAGGGGAGGTGGTATTGTGGAACTGGAGAGCTATTTTGAATTCCTAGCGCTTGACGACATCCGCATTAAGGGGACAAGGATTGGAATCGAAACGGTGCTAGATGATTATTTGAATGGTGCCAGCCCAGAGGAGATCGCTGCCCGTTATCGCAATCTCACCCTCGAACAGGTGTATGCTACCATCATTTACTATCTCAACCATCAGGAGCAGATAGATGCTTATCTGGAGGCCTGGCGACGGCACGGCGAAGGAGCTTGGCTGAACAGCAAAGCAATCCTCCTCCAGTTGTTAAGCGCCTGCAAGCCCTCAAGGCCCAACGTCTTCGACTCAACAAGATAGAGGCAGCTGGCTCTTGACGAGGGTTCGTTACTTACTTGATGAAGATACGCCCCATGCTATTCGAGATCAACTGTAACTGTTAAGATTGCGGCCGGATATGGAGGTCTCGGCTGTTGGTGATGAATTTGGCCCAGATTTATCTCCCAAGTGATGCACCACGCCGCAGCAAATTTCGCTATGATGTTCTCTATATAAAAAACCAATCTTTCCTTTTAGACCTAAAACTTATCCTGCTTTCCTTCTGGATCACCGTTCGGGGTAAGTGGGAATCAAGAAGCAAGAAGATATAGCTCAAGAAAGTCGTAAGTCGTATGTCGTAAGTCATAAGTCACTTTCAATTCAAGGGGTAGATAGTAAGGAGTAAGGAGTAAGCAGGTAAGAATTAGAGAATTGTGAATTAAGGAATTTAGGGATTGAGGGATTATGAACTATAATGTCTTCCATTTAACCTTTGTTATGCGTTTAGACTATGAACAGTGCCTTTCTTTTAGGGTTTTGCTGATACCTCAAATCTAGGTAAAGGAGCTAAGCAGATAAATTAAAGGAGGCAAGGGCAACCAAAAGTAGTTTGACAATGTCTTATGTTCAAGATAATATTCAAAATGAGCATTTATTCTGCTAATCAACTTCAGGAGGTATCAAAATGCCCAGGAGTATAGAGGCTGTATATCAAGATGGCGTGTTAAAACCTTTGTCTCCATTGAAGCTAAAGGAACATGAAAGGGTAAGAATAACCATTGAGGAAGAAGAAAGTGTTGTCAGAGCCACCAGTGGCATGTTTAGCGATCTCGATGACAACGCCATAGATGAGATTGCCCTTTCCCCGGAATTTCTCCCTGAAGAGGCCTGATCATGTTCCTCTCCGATCTGGAAGATGGCTCTTTTATCTTCGTGGATGCCAATATCTTTATCTATCACTTCTGCAAAAAATCCAAATTTAATCCAGCCAGTTCAAGCTTCCTAGAACGAGCAGAAAGAGGGAAGATTAGGGGTGTTACTTCCACATTAATAGTGCAGGAAGCAACACATCGTATGATGATTGTGGAGGCTGCTACGATTCTTACTGACATAAAGGCAAAGAACCTGGTAATGTACCTAAAAGCCCACCTGATATTGTTAAGAAATTGGTAAGCCACCAGAGCATCCCTCAAAAGATAGCTTCCTTCAATTTAGGGATAATATCTCCTGACATCAACACTATAGAAAGAAGCCAGCAAATGAAAAGGCGATATGGTTTTCTTTCTAATGATGCACTGAGTCTCCAGATTATGGAAGACCTGAAAATCAGTAATCTTGCCTCCAATGACTCTGACTTTGAGAGGGTAAACTTTATCACGCTTTATAGGCCTTCTGTAAGCACTGAATCACCAGAATAAGCCCAAAAGGAAGAGGATCAAGCCGCCAGTTCAGCCTTGAGTTAATCTTAGCTCCCCTTTCCTGAACTTTCTGGGGAATAAGAAAAAAAGAATTGGGGTGGGAACCAAAGGTTGATATAGAAGAAGGGATAAGAAGGTATATAGAGTGGAAATAAAACATTGGGGGTCA
>CAZUBM010000055.1:0-3274 GCA_964618805.1 uncultured Nitrososphaerota archaeon | reverse complement strand
GGTATTGGAGATGATGGAGGGTGTGTGAGAAATGGGAATAGAGAGGCTGATCGAAAGGCTTGAGGATCTGAAGAAGAGAAACATATATCCGGATATGGCTGTTGCGATGCTTCAGGAACTCAAGGAGGACATGAGGAGTGATGTGAGCATAACCCTGGCGACCATGGCTTTATTTATGGGGATGGCGGCATTCATCCGGGAGGTAGTAGGTCAGGCCCTCGAACACGTGTCTTTCCTTCCCCTGGCGGTTGGAGTTCTCTTTGGGATCTGGGGTTGGTTGAGGAAGCGAGAGGACGAAAGATTATTAAACGAGCTTGTGGAGAGAGTACTTGAGGATCCAATGGATAGGAAAAGGCTGAAGGAGCTGCTCATTGACAGATCTATGGCGATAGTCTTCTTTGAGATAGGAGTCTTCATCATGCTGATAGCCTTCTTGCTCTCCTGATCTCCTGCAGCGCTAACACATCACTTCCTACCCCTTTCCATCCATGCGCTCGAGCATCTTCCTGAATGGCAGAGGACTCACAGGCGTCTTAAGGAGCTCGAGCGTATGGGGTCATAAGGAGGTGGAGGAGCGAGAGGTACGGCTCGCGGGAAGGGAAGGAGGATCCTCGATATCATGGACGGATCTGAGTGGAGGTGCTCTCTTCTAACTTCCACCTTCCTCTTTTGATAGCCCTTCTAGCTCCCTTCTTCGCTCCATAATCTCCCGCAACCTCTCCTCTAACTCCCTTCTCCTCACCTGTATTTGAAGGAGACTTAAAAGAGAGCTCATCATTACTATACTAGTGGCTAGAAGGTAGAGAAACTCAGATTTAACTCCCTCGATAACTTCAAACTCTTCTATCCTGTACGAGATAAGGGATGAGCCATCATATAATAAAGAAAAGACCTTCCAAGTTCCTAAAACCCTCTGAGCTGGGTGTGGTAAAGAAAGCTCGACCCTTATATCCTCTGAAAGCTCTCCTTCTGATAGAGAATGGATCCAGTCAACCCAGACTTGATCGAGCGCGCTCGCTCTCATGTAATTCATATTAAAGCATGATGTCAACTCCGACCTTATAACTGTGAAAAAGACAGTGGGAAGTCATGAGGAAGTCTTGCAAGCCTTAAAGATAACAATATAATAAGCTCTTCTTCTTTATATTTGTGGATCTAAGATGGAGAAACCCTATTATGGTGCACCTAGCTGGCACATCTTCTCAAACTTTATTGCTGGCTTGCTGCTACTTTTAATCGCCGTTCTTGGAGGCTTATTTAAGCACCCATTATTGTATTTACTGATAATTCCTTCCATATATTTCTTCATTAGTGCATTAGAATGGAGGAAAGGAGGATTCCTTGAAGAAAGGGTCAGGATCAGGGAGGAACTTATAAAGTTAGTTCAACCAAAGGGGGAGGATAGGATCCTAGATGTAGGGACGGGAGGCGGTCTATTAGCCATAGGATTTGCTAAGTCAATAAAGAGGGGAGAGGTCGTTGGGATTGATAAGTGGATACCACTTGGTGGAGGTACTTCTTTCAAGAACGCTTTGAGAAATGCAGAGATCGAAGGGGTCTCTGATAGAGTAAGGTTTAAAGAGGGAGATGCAAGGAACATCCCGTTTCCTGATAACTATTTTGATATAGTTGTATCAAGTTTCGCCATCCACATTATACGTAAGGGCAGAGAAGATACTCTAAAGGAAATGATTCGTGTACTAAAACCTGGCGGCAAATTCGCGATAGTAGAACCTGTAAAAGAGAGATGGACGGGGTGGGTTGTTGATGATAAACTAAAGGCCAAACTTCAGGAGTTAGGTCTCAAGAACGTTAAATTCCATCCGATCATAATTTCTTATCCCAAGAAAAGAAACGTATACATAATTTACGGTGAAAAATGATCGGAGAGATGATTGTTTAAATGTAAGGAAGATAAGGCGAGGTAGATACCCAATTGGAAAGTACGTTAATGGGCATCCAAGGATTTATCATCTTTCTAATTGCCTATGCCTTTTACCTTCTCTTTGCATACAAGAAGGACCCGAGATTTTCATTGAAGTACGAGAGGGTTCCCTCATTTTACTTTTTAATGTTGATTTCCACACTGGAGACACTAATCCTGGTGGTAATCCTCATAATTTTGAACCTGCTCATTGGTCGGGATCTTATATCTATATTCGGTTTGAATCGCCTGAATTTAACAGGAGAAGTACCTCTTCTAGGCTTCCTTGGAGGAATTCTCGTCTTTATCACGTGCTTAGTTGCTGGTTCCTTAATCTCCCTCTTGCACCGCAAATTCTTCTTTTACTACAAGCCCACAAGGGAGGAGGAGGTTAAAAAACTAATGTTGGCCTCTTTACCCAGATCAAGAAGGAAATCCTTTGCTCTTCTAACAATTACCTCTCTAAAAGCTGCGATTTTTGAGGAGATAATTTTCAGAGGCTACCTACTTAGCAACTTGCTTTTATTAACCTCTCCTACAATTGCTCTAATTGTACAGGCTCTTCTTTTTTCAATCCCCCACCTATATCAAGGAATTCTTAATGCTTTACTACCGCTGATAGCTGGTCTACTGCTTGGAGAAATATTCCTAATAACGGATTCGTTAACAGTGGTTATAGTAGCACATTTCGTTGGGGATGTAATAGGACTCATCATTCAAGTGTTTCTGCCCGGAAGGGAATGAGATAAAGTCCTCGGCTTCTGCATAAAACATATCATTGAAAACGATTATGCGTCGCTAAACATGAGTAAGCTCAGATTTTTTATGTCGATAGGGATGCTACAAATCTCTCTATTTCCCTATTGACCACTTCTGGCTTCTCATAGAGGATCAAGTGCCCAGCGCGCCCTTTAATCCTGAGGCAGGGAATTCATAATCCTTACCTAACTCATCACCTCCCTCTTACCCTTCCTACCTTTCCTTATGTTGTCTTATGTAAGTCAACATTCTTATGTCCTCTCATACAAGCCAACATTATGTTAACTTGCGCAAGACAACACTATTCTCCTATCCCTATTGTCCTTACCGTCCCGGCATCCTGGACTGGCCGGTATGTTACCTTATATAAGACAACATCAGGACAATATGGGAAACGGTGTGGAACGTTCCCAAAGACATTAGGAACGTATTAGACCTGAAGGAGCATATGAACTGCGTACTCAAGAAACATAAAACTACGTTTCTTTCCTTTCCCTACATTCCTTTATATAGCTCGTCCCTTTATACTATTGTCCTGTGAAAGATAACATTCTTACGTCCTCTCATACGCCCGCGCTAACGTATTAGCCT
>CAZUBM010000054.1:0-3422 GCA_964618805.1 uncultured Nitrososphaerota archaeon | reverse complement strand
TCTGAGATCAGTCTCTCTATTTGAAATGCTAAAGATAGCCTTGGCTCTACTTCCATCAGCTTCTCTAGAAACTTCTTTCCCAGCTCTGGCTCCTGTTCTATTTCTCTGCACAGTTTCTCTAGTAAGGACATTGTGTTACCCTATTTCTCAATAGTTTATTACGCTTACTTAACTGTTATCCTAATGTAATCTATTCTAGGCTGATATTTGATCTGACTCTTAGTTGCTTCTTTCAGGAGTTTTATCCTTATTCAGATGTGGAATACATCGTTTTTCTCCTGTATTTTGAAAACTTTGTTTTTAGAGGTTGCCTAAGAAACCATGTGCAATCTTGGCAGATTAACCCCTACTATAAATTCTCCATGCTTTTCACTATGCTTGGATGCTTGGATTTCAGAATAATCCCTACTTGAATTTTCAAAGCCATTTTCCAAGCTACAACGAATAATAAAAGAAGATTTAGTCCCTAACAAATTTTTTCACACTAAGTAAGAAGAGGATTGAGATTCTATATGGAGAGCAATATTATGGAAAAGATACCTCAAGGCGCGCGCTTATTTCGAACGAGCTTAAAAAGTATATCTCATAACAGGCCGTTATCAAGTTAAGATATAAATATTCTAAAAATTTGGGATCTAAGATGGTAAATGAGAAGCCTTTATCTAGCCATCTTGTTGATACTTGCCATACCACCCTTTGCAATAAGCTGTCAGGAATACAAATGGGTTTCAAGAGTTGATTTTGCCGTAAATTCTGTCTCCATATCATCAAAAGGAAGATAACTAGAAATTTAAGGGAAGAATAGCTTCATCTTCCTATGATTTTCAGTTTGATAGTTATGAACTATAAGAAATAAAAGCGATTCTCCTTGTAGCGTGCACTTAAATAGAAATAGACCTATCTTACTCACAATAAATGGTCTATCTGATCTAAAAGAAGACAAGAAAGTTATAATGATAGCTAGAGGTTATAGGATATAGAAAGTTAACGAGAAAGAAGCTAGACTATGTGATAAAGGCAAAGAAAAAACTGGAAGAGCTTGAGAAGAGGGTGAAAAAGTTAGAAAAAAGGTGGAAAGAAATGTACGAAAAGGATTCTAGATAAAAATTCTCAATTTGTTGTAGATAGCTCCTCATACCATTGAAAAAATTCGAGATTTGGAGCATGTCGTTATTTATCACATCTCAGACACTTTTAGCCTGAACTAAGCGAAAAATCAGCATAGACATTTATAGCCTGATTTTCTGTAACAGGTTTTGTATAACTACATTACCAACATTTGCCAGCAGCACCGAAAGACTAATAAAATAAAAAAGTAAAACCTTGAGAAAAAAGATACATCTTAAAGAATTAAGGATCTTTCCATTAAAGATGCACCGTCATATATTCTTCCTTCTCTTAACGGTGCTTTTCCTAACCAACATTACATCACCGCATTCTGAAGAGGAAATCAACACTTCTCTGGAACTGTATGGAGTAAGAGCAGTTCAAGTGGACTTAGACTTAATTTATGACCCGAACCCTGTCGAATTTAGGAGGAAAGTCGAACTTGAGCTTGACAGACTGGTTTCGATGGGTGCCAATTTGGTTCTCCTTCAAGTCTTTCAGGACCCAGACGGAGACGGTTCTGCCAACGGAGTCTACTTCAAGACAGAACTGGCTCCAAGTTTAGATGCTCTAGGAACATTCTTGGAGGTGGCAAGAGGGAGGAACATCAAGGTCTTTGCATGGATGACCACACTAGCATGTTCCTGGGTATTGGAGGAACATTCAAACTGGGAAACCTTGTCTTTCGATCCCGAATCAGGGAGTTACGTCACGAGAAAGTACTGGTACAGGAGAGCTTCACCATTTTGTGACGACTTTGTGGCCTACCTACGGGACCTTTATGCTGATCTCGCCTCCTATCCAATAGACGGAATCCTTCTGCAAGACGACCTCTATTTAGGCGAATGGGAAGATTTCAGCGAATGGGCTAGATCTGCATTTAGGAAAGAATACGGATTAGAACTGATGCCTTCGTTGCTAAAGATGCAGAATTGGAAGAGAAAATGGATCAATTGGAAGGCAGAGCGACTTATGCAAATTGCAAGGATCTTAGAAAGAACAGTTAAGGAAAGAAGGCCTGAAGTCATCTTTTCAATCAATGTTTACTCTGATGTACTCCTATATGATGACGCCTCTTCTTGGCTAGCTCAAGACAAGAATCTCCTTGCAAATTCGGACTTTTTCATGGTGATAATGGCATACCCATTTTTGGAAGGTGCAGATGATCCAAAAGGATGGGTAGAAACTGTAGCAAGGAAGGCAACCGCTGCTTTTGGAAAAGGAAGAACCCTGATAAAGATACAGTCTTATGACTGGGAAAGGGAATCGTGGATTCCCTCTGAAGTCCTTAGCTCGATCGTTGAAGCAGCATATGAAGGAGGAGCCGTGAACGTGGGATACTATCCTGAAGACCCGCTTTCAGGTTTACCAGATGCTCGGACTGTCAGAGATTTATTTTTAGTTTCTAAAATGCCTCCGAAGAGACCGATTCATGTTCTCATGTTGTCAAATTCGGTGGATCACCAGCTGCAAGAGAGCTCGCTGCTAATCTTGGTAACTATGGAATATCGGTCACGCTAACTAACTCAAATGTAAGCTTGCCCAAGGACGTGGTAATAATTTTAGGAGGCCCGATGGCATATGAAGGTATAGGGGAGATCTCAAGAGCCTATTTGCCCGAACCTCAGTCTGAAAAACTGATTTTAAATGAGAAATCGATGGTTACCTTTGTAAGTAGAAGAGGAGGGGTTGACTACGTAGTTATAGCAGGACACACGAGATTGGAGACAGCTGAGGCTTCATCTAAGTTCCCTTCATCCTGGATAAGGCTAACGCCTCTCTCTAGTTACATCCTAAACTGTAGTCAGGTAGTACTAGGCCCAGTTGTGTACTCATATCAGGGAGTTAGCTTCGAGGAGCTTAGCAAGGTTAATGCAACCATCCTAATTATAGATCCAGACGATTCACGATTAATAAAAGAGGAATTAAAGATGCTCCATGCCCAGGGCAAGACGGTCATAGCATACGTTAGCATTGGACAAGCTGAGTCTTACAGATCGTACTGGAAGAAGGAGTGGAGAGAGAATCCTCCATCTTGGCTGGGTGCAGAAGATCCTGAGTGGCCAGAAAACTACTGGGTGAAATACTGGGAGCCTAAGTGGAGGGAAATGGTGTTAAATCTCATTGAGCAGATTGTTGAAAGGGGGTATGACGGAGTTCTTCTAGATAGAGTAGATGCGTACGAATATTGGGAAGAGAAAGGTGTGTTCGATGCAAAGCAGAGGATGATCAACTTCATTTTAGAGATCTCATCAATGGCAAAGAAGGAGAGGTGCTTTCTGATAATCCCCCAAAACTCGGAGGAGTTGATAGAA
>CAZUBM010000053.1:0-3423 GCA_964618805.1 uncultured Nitrososphaerota archaeon | reverse complement strand
TCAAGCGGCGTTCAAGGATCATGTCTATAGCGAATAAAATGACTTGCTTAGGCGTGAATGTTCTCTTTAGCACAAGAAGAACTTAGGATGGAACCCTCATAGGAGTTGTTGCTTCAAAGAGCGTGAAATATGGATGCGGCCGCCGGGATTTGAACCCGGGTCTGGGGCTCGGGAGGCCCCCATCCTATCCAGGCTGGACTACGGCCGCGCAATGTTTAGTATCGATTGATACTAATAAAAATTAGCCAAAAATTGATTAGCGGGCCCGAGGGGCTTCGAACCCCTGACCTGCCGGTATCTCCTCCAAGATTGGGATAAGAGCCGGCCGCTCTACCATGCTGAGCTACGGGCCCAAGAGGTCATTCGTTAGGTCGATTAATAAATTCTACCCTCACTCTAGGGGACTAACCATTGCATGCCTTACAAATGATCTAAGAACCAAGCCGCGACCTCCTAAGCATGACTTGCGATCTATCTGCTTGCTAGCTCTATAGCCTTGCTTACTGCTTCTCTGGCGTCTTCTAAAGCCTTTATTCCTGCTTGTTTTAATATCTGCCTTCCTTCCTTAGCACGGTTCCCAGATAGCCTTATTACAAGGGTTGGTCTCTTTTCCATCCCTTTAATTGCTTCAACTATGCCTTTTGCAACCTCTACACCGCTTGTTATGCCACAAAGCGCGTTTACCAAGATGACCTTAACCCTAGGGTTAGACATTATGATCTCAAGTGCTCTTCTAATTCTTTCAGCTGAAGCTCCTCCCCCCACATCACAGAAGTTTGCTGGTCTTCCTCCCATAATATGCACCAAATCCATGGTTGCCATGGCTAAACCAGCCCCATTGGCCATGGTTCCTATGTTACCGTCCAACTCCACGTACGCTATTCCATACTCCCTTGCCTTTCTCTCCGACTCTTTCAGTGCATAAACTCTCTTAGAGAGATCAGGATGCCTATATAATGAGTTATCATCTATTTCCATCCTTACATCAAGGGCAAGGAGCCGTCCACCCTTTGTTACCGCAAAGGGGTTGACCTCAAGCATCATAGCATCCATTTCTTGGAAAAGTTTCCAGAGGCCGAATATGGCCCTCATTAATTCCTTGTGTAAATTGGATCTATCTGGAAGAGCGTTTTTTGCCAATATCCTTGCTTGATAGGGCATAAGACCTAGGATAGGATCTATTGATACCTTAAGGATGGATTCCGGGTGTCTAGCTGCCATTTCTTCGACTTCCATCCCACCATACCTTGAAGAAAGGAAGGTTACCGAGCGATTCGACCGGTTAACGATTGCTCCAACATATAGTTCGCTCTCTGTATCGATAAATTCCTCTGCAAGGAGATATTCTGGTTTATAGCCGTAAAAAGTGGAGTTTAAGAGTTCTTTAGCTTGATCTCTAGCTTCCTCCGGTGAATAAACTGGTCTTATGCCCCCTGCCTTCCCTCTCTGTCCTCTTGGAATCTGTATCTTTAGAACAGCTTTTCCCCCAACCTTAGAAAGGGCCTCATATGCTTCCCTTGGTTCTCGAACGATCACCCCTTTAGGCACGGCTATTCCGTACCTAGATAGGAGCTCCTTGCACTCTGCCTCCAACAAACGCATAAGTCCATCAACTCCTTCTTGGAAGGTTCAGCTATAAAGTTAAGGGGTTTAATTTGCGCGCCCTACTTAATAAACGTCTTTTGACATGAGCACTTGAATCTGGAGCTAGCAAGAAATGTTCAAAGATTTTAATTTTGAGATGGTAGGTCTGGGTGGTAAGAATGACGATATTGATCAAGGAGGGTATGAGGGTAATCGTTCAGGGAATTACGGGTAACCAGGGAAGGGAGCATAGCAGATTAATGCTTGATTATGGAACAAACATAGTAGCTGGTGTAACTCCAGGGAAGGAGGGGCAGGAAGTACATGGGGTTCCCGTCTTCGACAGCGTTATGAATGTAGTTAACGAGTTTGGAGAAATTGATGCATCAGTCCTATTTGTTCCTGCTCCTTTCGCTTTTGACGCAATAATAGAAGCCATTAACTATGGCATTCGTCTGTTGGTTGTAATCACCGAAGGAATACCTGTCCACGACTCTATGAAGGCGGTATCATATGCAAGGGCTAGGGGATGCGTTATCGTTGGACCGAACACCCCTGGAATCATCTCCCCAAGAGAAAGGGTTAAGCTAGGCATAATGCCAGCAGACGCCTTTTCAGAAGGAAAAATAGCTCTGATTTCGAGGAGCGGCACTCTCACTTATGAGATATCCATAGCCTTGAAGAAAGAAGGTTTAGGAACCTCCATCACAATAGGAGTTGGAGGAGATCCCATCACTGGGCTTGATTTCGTTGACGTCCTTAAGATGTTGAGGGAAGATAAGGACACTGAAGGCGTGGTATTAGTGGGGGAGATTGGAGGAGATGCTGAGGAAAGGGCGGCAAGATACATAAGCGAAACAAGCTATCCTAAACCAGTTGTCGCCTTCGTAGCAGGCAGGACAGCTCCTCCGGGGAAAAGAATGGGGCATGCAGGAGCGATAATTTCGGGAAATGTTGGAAGGATAGAGACCAAGGAGAGAGCTTTCAAGGAATCAGGGGTTCCAGTTGCAAGGCTTCCGTGGGAAGTCCCATCGTTAATCAAGAACTTTCTCCGCCGATGACCTCCTGAGTTGATTTGGCCGCTTGAAGTTCTTCGAGAGCTTTTTTGCCATCTTCTGTTATGGAAAAGAACTTGTAACCGCCATGTGTGAAGGATTTGATATATCCCTTGTCCTCTAGGTCCTTCGTGATCTCGATTATCTCATCAAATTTTATCCCAATAACCTTGAAAAGCTTCCTTAAATGGATTGTTCCAGCCTTGTCTATGACTTTCAGCACTCTTCGTTGTAGTCTTTCCATATTCTCTCAACATAACTGTCCATGAAGTCAATAAAAATATGAATGACCCATAGAGCTCAGTTCATTATGCGGGGTGGTGGGGGTATAGAAGCGTCAAGTTTATGAAACCCTTTTGATGGTATCCACGGGTCGGCCAAAATGCCAATAGAAGATCCTCTAAAGAGAAGAATTGCCGTAGAGGCATTGCTGTTCTATAAGATCTGCAGGGAGTGTGGTGCTAGAAATCCACTATCTGCGACCAGATGCAGGAGATGCAGAAGCGATAATCTAAGGTTGAAGAGAAGAAAGCCTGCTAAGAGAGCCTAAGAGAAGGGTTAAATTTAGCAATTTCCCTATGTTTTGGGCCCGTAGCTCAGGAGGATTAGAGCACCGGCCTGCGGAGCCGGGGGTCGCGGGTTCAAGTCCCGCCGGGCCCGTTTTCGTCCCCTTTTCTAGGAAATTAATTTGATCGATTAAAGAGAGGATATAGCCCCGCCCGGATTCGAACCGGGGTCGCCGGGTCCAAAGCCCGGCGTGCTTGGCCGCTACACCACGGGGCTA
>CAZUBM010000052.1:0-3891 GCA_964618805.1 uncultured Nitrososphaerota archaeon | reverse complement strand
TAGGTAAAATAATAACGAAAGCTGGAGGATCAAACATTTTCGGTAAACTACGTGGGCCCCCATACCGAAAGATAAGTCCTGAAGATCTCGTTGCAAATAATCCGCAGGTGATTCTAAAGGATACTAGAGGAGTTCTAGGATATAACGTAACAGACCTAACGCCTATAAAAGTATACTTAGACGATGTCTACGCCCGCGCGGCACATGATGGATGGGATGGAGTAGATGCGATAGCAAATAAGAAGACATATCTGCTTTCCGAATATCTTTCGGCTGGACCCAAAAAATGCATAGCAGTTGTCTACATAGCTAAGATACTCTATCCAGAGCTTTTCTCAGATGTTGACGCTGAAGCGTTCCTCCGAGAATACTTTGAGAGATTCCAGCACATACCCTATGTAGGGATATTTATCTATCCCTCACCATGGTGAAAAATCGATGGCACTCGATGAAACACGGCTGGTTGAGAAGAAGGGTCTCCCTTATAGTGAATTTTATTCCAAGTTTACCGTAAGGAAAGCCCTTTTTATTTTTGTTTGCTTCATTATTCTTATCTTCTTGGTGCCGGTGGCAGTTTCTTTCGGAAGCGTACACCTAGGAATAAATGATGTGTCCCACGCGATCATCGCGAGAATATTTCCCTTCAGTGGTGTGAAAAGCAGTGAGCTTGCAAGCATTATTGTTTGGCGTCTGAGGCTTCGCTGGGTTACGATGGCTATGGTCGCCGGAGCAGGACTTGCCATCTGTGGAGCGGTGATGCAAGGGGCTCTGCGAAATCCTATGGTGAGCCCCTTTACCGTAGGAGTTAGCTCCGGAGCTACTCTTGGAGTCTCCTTAGCAATCATCCTTGGAATCAGCTTTGTAGGTGGCGGAAGATATCTTATAGTGATAAACGCTTTCATCTTTTCCATGCTCGCATCCCTCTTGATAATAGGTTTTGGAAGACTGAGAGGGACGACGCCGGAGTCCTTCATACTTGTCGGAATCGCCTTAACGTACTCCTACAGCGCGGTTACCTCTTTCTTGCAGTATTTTGCTGAAGAAGGAGATCTCATGGCCGTAGTCCACTGGATCTTTGGAAGTGTTATGCGGGCATCATGGGAGGACATTATGCTGGTCTCAGCTATAATGCTCATATGCTTGCCCTTCTTGATGAAGTATTGCTGGGACTTAAACGCCATGGCATTGGGAGGGGACGAGGTCGCTATCAGCCTAGGAGTTAATCCGGCTAGGGTAAGGATGATGTCCATGATATTGGCGGCACTCATAACAGCCAGCATCACCTCCTTTACTGGGATCATAGGCTTCGTCGGCCTGGTAGCGCCCCACATAGCCCGACTAGTAATCGGCGGAGACCATAGGTTTCTTCTACCTTGCTCCGGTGTGATAGGCGCCATAATGGTTGTTGCTGCAAATGTTATAGGAAGGTCGATAATGCCGCCAGCCGTACTTCCGGTGGGAATCGTGATGAGCTCCATTGGAGGGCCATTTTTCCTGTATCTACTGTTGGTGAAGAGGAGGAGATATTGGGAATGAAGCTTGAGATAGTAGGAGTGAGCTTCAGCTACGGTAGCCGACCTGCATTAGAAGATGTCACTATGAATGTGGGAGAGGGAGATGTAGTAAGTCTAGTTGGTCCCAATGGTTCAGGAAAAACCACGCTTCTCAAATGCATTAATAAGATTCTAAAGCCTAAAAAGGGGGTTGTTCTAGTCGGAGAAAGAAATGTAAGAGAGATGAAACTGAAAGAACTTGCAAAGCTCATAGGGTATGTCCCCCAAATTCCTACACGTTCTTTCTCGTTCACGGTGTTCGATGCAGTGTTGCTCGGGAGAAGACCGTACATAAATTGGAGCGTAGGTCCTAAAGACAAGGAAATTGTATCTCAGGTCCTCACTCTAATGGGAATCGAAGATTTAGCACCTAGGTATCTTAACGAGCTTAGCGGGGGTGAAAGGCAAAAAGTTATCATTGCAAGGGCTCTTGCTCAGGAACCGCGAGTTCTTCTTCTCGACGAGCCCACCAGCAATCTCGATATTAAGCGTCAGCTTGAAGTTTTAGGTATAATCAGATCTGTTGTTAAAGAAAAGAGGATAGCGGCCGTAATCGCGATTCACGACTTAAATTTGGCATCTAGATTCTCTGACAAAATTATTCTTCTATACAGGGGAAGAATATATGATGCTGGGGAGCCAACCAAGGTTCTCACTAAAGACAATATAAGAACAGTCTATGGAGTTGACGTGGAAATTAACAACAATTCAGGCATACCCTACATCGTACCCATAGCCCCTGTAATAAGGAGAGGTGGTCGTTCCTTTGAGAAAACATTGCACAGAGGGGAGAAAGTTCTCCTCTAACCCGCATTGGCCCTATCCAGATCGTATGCGTAGCCATCATGATGCAGAGGCACCGCTTCGTGCGCTTATATCTAACCGAGTTAATTTCGCTGAACATCTTAAATCAATGCACAATACTTATACGCGCAAATCTCAGCGAAATGCGATATACATTCACGTACCTTATTGTACGAGACGTTGTACTTTCTGTAATCTTCGTCGTTTTACAAGATTACCCCCTGACGATTACCACAAGCTGATAATTAAGGAAATTCGGACATATTCTTCCTATCAATATGTTAAGGAATCAGTTTATCATGCGGTGTATTTTGGCGGTGGAACCCCTACAACGCTTTCTGCTACAGCCTTAAGAGAAATCCTACAAGCTTTAAAATCGAATTTAACGCTCGCTCCAGATGCCGAATTGACAATCGAGACTACGGTATCTGATTTGACGGAGGATAAGATCGCTGTGTTCAAGGAGGAGGGAATAAATCGTTTCAGCGTTGGAGTGCAAACTTTCTGCGATAGGGGGAGACGTTTGCTTGGTAGACTTGGAACTGGAAAATATGTTGCAGAGAAGTTAGCTTCTTTGCTTGATGAAGGTTTTAAGAATGTGGGTATAGACCTAATCTACAATTACCCTGGCCAGTCTGAGGATGATCTCGAAGAAGACCTTAGAATTATAGAATCATTAAACCTCGCTGGATTCAGTTTTTATTCGCTAATTCTTTTGAAAGGAACTCCTCTTTATCGGATGATTAACATGGGGAAATGTCCTCCTCTAGGAGACTTAAAGCAGGAATGGCGCTTTTTTGAGATGATCCTCAATTATTTCCTCAATCGAGGATTTGAGCTTCTTGAACTCACAAAACTAGTCCAGCCGGGGAGAGACAACTATGAGTATATTCGCATCCGATATGAAAACGGAGACACGTTAGGGCTGGGAGCCGGGGCGGGCGGTCGACTGGGAGATATGTTATATATGAACCCTCTTAATGTGGAAGATTATCGATGGCAAGTGAGTAGTGCTGAAGGAGTTCCGATTATGGGGTTCAAAGTGGATGACCGATATGACTTTGCCCACTATGTTGTGGGAAGGTTACAGTTTGGGCGACTCGAATGGCCAGACCTTACCCCTTATAACGATAGCTTGTGTCTGCATAGATTAATAGATAAATTGGAAAAAGAGGGTCTGGTGCTAACCGATTCAAGAGGCTTCCGCTTGACTAAGGCAGGCGTTTTCTGGGGCAACAACATAGCACGAGAGTTTGCAAGGACCCTGCTGAAACTCCTTATAAATAAGGCAGGTAATGAAAAACATAGAACACCTTCATCCGGGAGAAGTTAAAATCATGCATGGGACGGTTTCAAGAAGAGCTATCTATTACTTAAGAACGGTGTATGAAATGATAGAAGATGGGATGTGGCAATGAAAAAAGAAACGCCGATGTCAGATTTTATTTTCTTCATGGCAACTATACTTATGAGAATACGAGGGTTTTTCCGTAATAAGAAAGCAGAAGTTTTGTTAACAGGAGCTAAAAGAGGA
>CAZUBM010000051.1:0-4313 GCA_964618805.1 uncultured Nitrososphaerota archaeon | reverse complement strand
CCGTAAAAACTGATTCCAGTGCTCTCTAAACCTTCGTAGTTTGGTTTAAACGGATCAATTCTTGGAGGGCATCCCATCCCAAATGCCCATAAGCCTGTGTCTCGATCCAGATTAATGAGTTTGTTCCCTTTGGAGTCTTCTAGGATCATTGTAATACTGAATATGCCAGCAGTATCGTAATCAAAGCGTACCTCGATTCTGCCTGATAGAAATTCTTGCCTATGAATCTCATTACCACTCATAAAGGTCCTGCGATCGTTAATATGGCGCACCAGAGGCGGTAGATCAGTCCATTTAACTGAAAAATTAAGAAAGATCCAGAGGAATTGGTCCTTCCTAAGTTCTCTAGTTTCAATATTGGATGAATTAAGGAAAGGTGGAACAGGCGATATATAGAAATCTTCAATTTCAAGCGACTTTGCCCTAATTAGGGCGGGCTTTCCTTGCACATTAACGGAGATAGGACCACGCTGAATCAATCGACCTTCAAACAATAAAACGCCCATTAGCGAGGATATTAAAATGATAACGAAGGGTAGGATCCACCATAGACTTTTCACACCTACACCTCCGTCAGTAAATTGGGTGAAAAGGCATATCAAGATTGGTCTCAAAAAACTGAAACGATGTTATTTTGATCTTTAACACCTAACAGATTTGGTAATGAAGTGTTACGAATGGCCACTTACTTTTAAGCAAGTAGATCCTCATTGAACTACACCTTAGTTTGAATTAAAGATCTCAAATCTCCAAAAGGATTGAATTGCCCTTAGTGAAGTTTTGAATATGTATCGACATTATTCTTGGTCTAGCTCTGGATGCATTAGCTAATTCAACGTTAATTTGTTGATTTGGCACTACTTTGAGCTTATATTTGGCAATTAATACCCAAGAAGCGCAAATATGAGCAATAATGAGAATATTAACAGAACTTGCTTGTACTTCATCTAAAGTACCTATTAGTTTATTGCTGGAATGGCTTATCATAATTCTCTCAAAAATGCTGAAATATGTGTTTCATTTTTCTGATAATGAGCTTATGGTTGAATGAAATTAGTAGTTCCAAAAGTATTTGTTTCTTCTATGTTGTTCTTTTAAAAAATCGAATGACTTTTGATCAAACAGCACAGGTGACAGCATTCTCCGATATGAGCATGGTCTATTCTACAATGAAAGACATTTATGGTGAAGAAGATAGATATTATGATTTAAATACGTTAAAGCTTTTACCATAACTCAAAAAATTCTGAAGTTACTCAATATATTAACATATTAGCTCATAACGTCAAGATAAAAATAAACGTATGATGTCCTAAGTTGGTTTAGAAAGTGGTAAAAATGAAAATGCTTGTTTCGATGGGGAGAGGAGGCGTTGGAAAAAGTAGTTTTATAGCTTTAGCAACCAAGCACCTAATAGAGATTAACGAATCACCATTGCTTCTGGTTGATTTAGATCCTGACCAGAGTCTAGGGGAAATGGTTGGTGTCAGCATTGAGGAAGTACGTTCCATTTCAGAGTTGTTGTACGAAACATTTCTAGAAGAGGGCGGTACTACGGTAGGCGTACCTCCTTCAGAAAGGATAGAGGGAAAAATATGGGAAAAGGGACTGTATGAAGGCGAATACTTTGATTTTATGACAATTGGGACGAAGTACTTGCCCGGATGCTATTGTCTTCCAGATGCTGCTCTTAAAGGCGCCTTGGAGCGAATATCTAAATCTTATAAATTCGTGCTTGTAGATTCTCCAGCCGGTTTGGAACAGCTTAACCGCAGGATCACTCCAAAAGTTAATGATATATTCGACATACTTGATCCTTCAAAAAAATCTTATGAGCACTTGAAGAGAAGCTTGAAAGTAATGGAAGGAGTCGGCATAGAGTTTGAGCATTTCTACCTCATCGGTGGATATGAATTTTCAGACGATCTAGGGAGGAAGTTCGAAGAATCCTTAAGATCTTACATAAAAGAGGAGCTCAACGAATTCAAAGAAATAGAACCTAGATACTTGGGAAAGATAGAATATGATGAAGAGTTAAGAAGATTTGTATTAGAAGGTAGGTCCCTACTTGAACTGCCTCCAACTTCGCCAGCATACATCTCGGTAAAGAGGATAATGATGTCATGCACCTAAATCTTTAAAGGCTGATCAGATAAGCACAACATCTTATACCTTAGAAAAATAAAAGGTATTTAATTAGAACTTCTTTCTAGAATTCTGGCTTTTCAAAAGCTTTGTTTCTGAAATTTTAATCCTACTGGAATTCTCTAATCTTTTTATCATCCGAATTAAATATCTTGACAGTTATAAGAGATTGAATTGCCCTTAGTAAAGGAAGAAGGAGGCTTTTACGACAGAGACCCAAGGGATTATGAGCTTAAGGTCGGAATCGTTTTTCCTGGCCCTTATAGAGCTAGCATAAATTCTCTTGGCCATCAGTTGATTTATTACCTAGCTAATGAGATAGAAGGGATTATTGCTGAAAGATTCGTCTCAGATGTCCCAAAATCAGTTGATGGAAGCTTAAGGCCGAGAGATTTAGATATTATGCTCGTCTCATTTCATTATGAGGGGCAAATCCACACATTTCTGAGAATGTTACATAACTGGGGAATTCCGGCCGAAAAAGAAAAGAGAAGACCTCTAATTATTGCTGGGGGTCCGGCTTTAAACAACCCTTTGCCAGTTTCAAGGATATTTGACGGCATCGTGATCGGTGATGGGGAAGAGATAGTCCCAGAGTTACTGAAGATGATTGTGGAAGGATCTCCTGAAGAAGAAATAGCTTCTCTAGAGGGAGTATATACAAGAGGAAAAAGAAATGTTAGGTTCCAGAGAGCCGGAATGGACTATCTGCCTGAAATGCAGATAATGACTCATTTTCCAGAAGGAAAGAATCCGTTCCTCCTTGAGGTATCCAGGGGATGTTCACAAGGTTGTCGCTTTTGCCTGTTTGGTTGGACCCAGAGACCAAGAAGAGATCGTTCCCTGCATCAGATAGAGGAACAGATCGAAATAGCTGCGGACTTGGGGTTTGAGAAGATCTACCTGATAGCAAGCGATCTCCTATCCCATCCTATGATAGCTGACATCATGAAAAAGATCTTGGATGAAGGGTTAAGGTTATCAACCCCTTCTCTAAGAGCAGATGAGGTAAATGATGATGTTATAGAAGTTTTAAAGATGGCTAGAGTTAGAACTGTTACCATTGCGCCAGAAACAGGGAGTTGGAGGGTTAAACTTGCAATCAACAAGCCTATGGACAACAAGGAGATTATAGATGTTGCAAGAGATCTTAAAGAAGCTGGAATCAGGAAGTTGAAGACCTATTTTATCCTAGGTTTCCCATTTGAGAAGCAGGAAGATGTTAAGGAATCTGCAAAGCTAGCCTCTGATCTTTCCAACACTGGTCTTGAGGTTGAGGCTTCGATAAGTCAGTTCATTCCGAAGCCGCATACCCCTTTCCAAAGGCTTCCTCTTGAAAGACCCGAGGTTTATAGGGAAAAAGTGAGGATCTTCGAATCTCTTTCTGGAATAAGGGTTAAGGCAACCCACCCTGGCAGGAATTTCGTTCAAGCTGCCATTAGCCTAGGTAATGAGAGGTTAGGCGATGTATTGATTTCTGCTTCCCTGGGTCCATATCAAGCATCTCATTACAGAAGAATAGCGATAGAAAAGGGGGTCTCACTAAACTATGTTTATGAAGAGAACAGGGCCTTACCATGGATTAAAGCTGTCAGCACTGGCGTTAGGGTAGACTATCTAGAAGAGGAAATTAGAAAGTCTAAGAGGTTTGAGTTAACTCCGTCCTGCGACGTCGCTTGCACAGATTGTGGAATTTGCCCAATGAGACCGTAAGGTTACTTCAAGCCATAAAGTTAAGTACTGCATAGGCTCCAACTGCGATAAGCAAAATTCCCGCAATAATCTTCATTAATGGAAATTTAGTACCTCTCCAATATTTCAGGATCCTGAGCTTAACTCTAAACAGGTTAATCGTAAGTAAGATCGTTGCTAGAGGCAGGACAAAAATAAAATTGTATAGAAGAAGGGCCATAACTTGCTTTTCAAGAGAAAGTTCCGCTATAAGACCAACCGTAACCAAATATGGATCCCAAGAGCACGGAAGTAATGTAAAGCTAAGGAGAATTCCCAATCCAAAAGTTCCAGCAATGTTCGCTTTAGTGCCTATCTCCCCTACTTTTTCGGCGGTAATTTCTTTAAGAGCTCTTGGTAGAATTGATTTGAACTCTATATTTAAAATTTTGAAACTTCATCACTAATGTAATGAAAAAGGCTATCATCATCTGCTT
>CAZUBM010000050.1:0-4426 GCA_964618805.1 uncultured Nitrososphaerota archaeon | reverse complement strand
AGTGGAAAAATCAAAAAGAGCGCATGGGCTTGACAGCACTGTGCGTTCATGGGAGATGAGGAAGGTCGGTTTAGACAGACTGGACGTGATAACGATCTTCAAGAGAACTTTCGCAGATGAGGTAACGGAAGACCCTCTAATAAAGTCTATTGCCATGGCGGTAGGAGAGGTTATTGAGGAGAATAACAAAAAGTTCTTGGAGGAGCTTGTAAGTACTTCAAAAAGGGAGGTGAGCAAGTTATGAAAGATACCCGGATAGCAATGAATCCTAACCCAATAGTTCAGTATTTGGGAAAGTCCCCGGAAGAATTTACCAAAGAAGACCTGATCAAGTTCATAGAGGAGAATGAAATTGAGATGGTCAACTTCCGGTATGTAGGAGGAGATGGCAGGTTAAAGACCCTCAATTTTATAATTACCAGCAAAGCTCAACTGGATCGATTGCTGTCAGCAGGAGAAAGGGTAGACGGCTCCAGTCTTTTCTCCTATATTGATGCGGCCTCAAGTGATCTATATGTTATTCCCCGCTATAAAACTGCCTATGTGAACCCGTTCTCTACTATTCCTACAGTAGATATACTTTGCTCTTACTATACAAATGAAGGAAGGCCGCTTGCAAGTTCTCCGGAAAACATCGTTAGAAAGGCTCATGAGGTATTGAAGAATAGCACCGGGTTAAGTCTCGAGGCTATGGGCGAATTGGAGTATTATGTTTTTTATGATAGACAGCATCTTTATCCGGTTATGGCTCAGAAGGGTTATGAGGAGTCTTCCCCGTTTTCTAAATGGGAGAGGTTAAGATGTGAGGCTATGCAAGCTATTGCTCAGGCGGGAGGGAAGATAAAGTATGGTCACTCTGAGGTAGGCAATATTTATGGAGAAGACTATGAGATGGAACAGCATGAGATTGAGTTCCTTCCTGTACCTATAGAAGATGCAGCCGATCAAATTGTTATTGCTAGATGGATGTTGAGGATGATTGGGTATAAGTATGGGGTTACAATCAGCTTTGCTCCCAAGATTTTGGTTGGGCATGCTGGCAGTGGCCTTCATATTCATACAAAATTGGTTAAGGATGGCAAGAATATGATGATTGAAGGAAGCCGGTTAAGCGATATAGCCAGAAAGGCTATCGCTGGCTATCTGAGGCTTGCTCCTTCTCTGACTGCTTTTGGTAATACTGTCCCTATTTCTTATTTGAGATTAGTTCCTCATCAGGAAGCACCAACAAATATATGCTGGGGTGATAGAAACCGATCTGTATTAGTAAGGGTGCCGTTAGGATGGATAGGGGTTAGTAATATGGTTATGGATGCCAATCCACAGGAGAAAGGAAAAATTTCGGAGTCTGGAGATAGTCAAACAGTAGAATTTCGCTGTCCTGATGGTTCAGCGGACATTTATCTTTTATTAGCCGGGCTGGCTGTAGCCGCACGATACGGATTAGAGATGGAGGACGCGTTAGAATTGGCTAATAAGCTCTATGTGGATGTAAACATCTTTTCACCTGAATATAAGAAGCTTCGGGAAAGACTACCTCAGCTACCCACCTCATGCTGGGAATCAGCCGAAAATCTTCTGAAAAATCGCAAAATTTATGAGAGGGATGGTGTCTTTCCTTCGATAGTAATTGATGGGATAGCCAAAAAGCTTAAGAGTTACAATGATAAGGACTTGAGTGAGAGATTATATGGTAAGGAAGATGAGATTAAAAAGTTGGTCGATGAATATCTCCACTGTTCGTAATAGCTAAAGGTCGTCACCTTACAAATGTCTCCAACCAAGTAGATACCTATATTAGGAGATGAGAAAGGAAACCAATCGATATAAGGTAAATAAACATTTTTAGGGGAAGATAATAGGCTGACCACATCGCCTAACAGGAACTATATTAAAAGTAGCCTCCCAGAAGTAAACTGTTAGGATGAGAAGAAAAAGGGAGGTTACGATGACCAGCATATTGGGAAGGCTCTAGTGGAGAGTTTTTGGACAGCGATACGGTGTAATAAAGGCGGTGAGGGTGGTAGAGTGGCAGAAGGTGGTTGGGAGGCTTTAAAAAAGAATTGACTTTTAATATAGTAGCGGATAAGAGGGAAATCAGAGATTTTTCCCAATTGCCTTCGGCAACTTCTTTATCCGCAAACCGTCGTCGGAAATGCCTGTATGGAAAGAAAGCGGCGAGAGTAAAAGATTGAAAGAGGATAAGATTATGCCTGAGGAGCATGTCCCGGCTGCTTACACCCAGATGGACCTTTTAGAGGCAAAGCGTTTTGATAAAAAGGTCAAAGAACACTTTATGCCGGCGATTATCTCCATGGTAAAACAAATCGTTGAGGATTACGGCGTTTTGGAAGGTGTAGGTGTGGATGTCGGTTGTGGCACCGCTGTTTTTACAATTGAGTTGTGCAAACGTTCCAACCTGAAGATATATGCGCTGGAAAGGGAGAAGCCCATATACGAAGTAGCACGCATGAACATTGAAAAGGAAGGCTTGACAGATAGGATAATCCCTGTTCTGGGCGATGCCCATAAACTGCCTTTTGAGAACGAACTTGCCGATTTCATAATCAGCCGGGGTTCGTACCACTTCTGGAAAGAAAAGGTGCAGGTATTTAAAGAAATTTATAGGGTGCTAAAGAAGGGTGGTATTGCCCTTGTCGGCGGAGGGTTTGGAAGACATGTTACCGATGAAGAATTCGAGCGGATGAAATCTCTAAGAGACCGTTCTCTGGGAGACGATGTAAAGGCCTATAGTTCGCCTGATAAATTAAGAGAGGTTATAAACAAAGCCAGTATATCAAATTTCCGTGTAAGTCATGACCGCGCAGGCCTGTGGGCAGAGGTAAGGAAATAGCCCACTTCCGATAGTACGGCATATGTGGCTTGCAGAGGGATTGAAGTTATGGGTGAGATAAGGTATAAGTCAATAGGAGTCATTCATTCCCCGTTTAAAGAGCCGGAAGGAACGCCTATACAACCCACAGCCACTGAAGGAGTTGATGGAATAGTGGAGGTATTCCCAGAGTATGCTGAAGGTTTGGAAGATCTGGAAGGCTTTTCTCACATCATTTTGATATATCACTTCCATTTATCTAAAAAACCATCATTAAAAGTAAAACCATTTATGGATAGTCAAATACACGGGGTCTTCTCAACAAGAGCTCAAAGTAGACCGAATCCGATCGGCATTTCAGTGGTAAGACTGATTAGGGTTGAGGGAAATATGTTATATATTCGAGATGTGGATATCGTAGATGGAACGCCTCTCCTGGATATTAAGCCCTACGTTCCTGGATTTGATGTAAGAGAAGTTGAGAGGATTGGTTGGCTTGAGAGAAATGTGCACAAACTACCAGCATCAAAGGACGATGGGAGATTTATAAAGCGATCTATGAAACTTCCGGTAGTGTATTTGATGAGGCCTGAGAATGGTATTCGGTGTGTCCGATAAAGAGATTTTATGAGGAAGGGAAGACTAGGGAAAACTCATTCGTTATCGGGTAGAGGAAGGCCAGCTTCGTCCAAATTGGATGCTCCCCGATGGGAGTTTAAGTGAGAAATTGCATAAGGAGGTGAGATGAAGGTTACCATTATTTATGACAACACCGCTTCAAGAGTTGATTTGCAAGCTGACTGGGGTTTCTCTGCTCTGGTGGAGACTAAAGAAAGAAGAATTCTCTTTGATACCGGAGCAAATGGAAGAGTTCTGCTTTCAAACATGGAAAAACTCGAAGTCAATCCAGAAAAGATAGAAGATGTCTTTATCTCTCACCTCCACTGGGATCATACAGGAGGCCTTTCATCTTTCCTTCACCTAAATAACGAAGTAAAACTCTGGATTCCTTCATATTTGCCTAGAGCAGAAAATGCAAGAGAAATTATTGAAGTAAAAAAGCCTGCAAAGCTTTACGAAGGGATTTACTCTACAGGTGAGCTTGAGGGGATAGAGCAATCCCTCTGCGTCGAGACAGAAAAAGGCATTGTAGTCATAGTCGGATGTTCTCATCCAAGGATGGAGCATATCCTCAAAACAGCATCTCAATTTGGTAAAGTTTATGGAATTATAGGTGGCCTGCATGGTAATAGGCCAGAAACATTAAAGGATTTAAGCTTAATCTGCGCTACACACTGCACTCAATATAAATCAGAGATAAGGTCCCTTTATCCGGAAAAGTATATTGAGGGAGGGGCAGGAAAAATAATTGAAATCTGATAAAACGCATTCTCAATTTTGCACTTCGCCAACAGCCATATGACGTTGCTCCCATAGAGGGGGAGAAGAGTGAATCCTGTTGCAAAGCAGATATCGTGGATAGCGGTTTTCTTTATTGGCTTAGGGTTTCAGGGGATGCCTGAACTTTTCCGAAGAAGTGAAAGAGCTTATAAAATAATGGGGGTATGGGTAAGGAACCTGGGGATATTAATC
>CAZUBM010000049.1:0-4904 GCA_964618805.1 uncultured Nitrososphaerota archaeon | reverse complement strand
ATTTCGATTTGCTCTCTCACGGTCTCTTCTTTGGAGGGCTATTAATACTGGCTGGCCCTACAACGTTCGGAAGGTTAACTCCAGTAACACTAGGAATTGCGGTTGTACTATTTTTCTACTCCATGTTTTTGGAAATTAGGAATCATATAGATGACTATGAATTCGATAAACTCTCTGGTACACGAACTACCGTCGTCCACTTAGGGCTTGAGGCCAGCGAGAGACTTAAAAGAGCTCTAGCCTTGATAACAATTATATCTCTTTATGTAACCCTCATAGCGACAAACAAGCACATAACGCTTCTAATAACAACCATTGTCCCTAGTTTACTTGTTCTTCCGGGACTTTCAGAAGATAGAACAGTAGACTTCACCCTTGTAGCCTCAATGCTCCTTCTACTCCTAGAACAATCAAACCTCATTGTGGTTTGAGTTTGTAGAAAAGTCGCTTCTTCATTGGGCTCCTCAAGAGGGATCATTGGAAGTGAATGAATCTGCGTACAGGAAAGATAAGAAAAGTTCGTTGGAAACAATGCGTCGCAAAGGATGGTTGGATTATCTTGGATATTCCAAAGCGCTTTGATCCTGCTCTACTGATTTTCGATGACATATCAAGTAGCTGGTCGAGCCAATCTCTAGATCCTTCTTAACGTTTGAATCAGGATTTCCTTTGTATCAGCTCGATGGACTTAGCAGCTAAGATACAACCAGGGTCTGGTGCCATATAATCACCAAAGTAGCCGTAAGCCCTTGCTCTACACCCTCCACAAACGTATCTGAAGCGACATGAACCGCATGGTTCCTGAAGCTTATCCTTGTTTCTTAGATCGTTTAGTACTGGGTTATTTCTCCACCACTCCTCAAAATTCTCCCCTACCTCTAAGATATTCCCTATCTTCAATGGGAAGAAGACACAGGGCCTTATGTCGCCGTTTGGCCAGATTCCGAAGTAGAAACGACCAGCACCACAACCTCCTATGAAGTCGGCAAGACCTCTTAGCTTGGATCCCAATTCAGCATTATAGAAGTGGGTAGGAAGTAGCGACCCTTCTTTATCCTCTTCTAAGGCTACTCTAGCGAATTGGGGCGCAGTACTTAAAACTTGAACCTTTATTCCCTTCTCCTTGTACTTTAATTTTCTCCAGAGCAATCTAAGAAGTTCCTCTCTCTCCTCAGGACTGATATCTTCCTCCTCGATGAATATCCCCCTCCCTGTTGGGACGAAGTTATACATCATGAACCATTGGACTCCTAACGAGTTGCAGAAATCTATCAGACCTGGAATCTCTTTTAGATTATATCTTGTTGTTGTAGTAGCTACGTTCACGAAGAAGCCCTTTTTCACTGCTATCTTGATGCCTTCAACCGTACGCTTCCAAGCTCCTTTTATGCCTCTGAATTCATCGTGCGTTTTTGGATCTAAGCCGTCCAAGCTTATTTGCAGAAACCTTACGCCTGAGGCTTTGAGCTTATCTGCAGTCTTTTCATCTATTAAGGTTCCATTTGTAGCCATTGCCACATAGATCCCTTTATCCGATGCATATTTTGATAACTCGTAAATATCTGGTCTGACAAGGGGTTCTCCTCCTGACCAAGCTATTGCAACAATGCCTGCTCTGTCAAGGATGTCGATCACTCTTTTTGCCTCATCAGTGCTCAATTCATCAGGCAAAGGCTTTCCAGCATTTGCATAGCAGTGCTTGCACCTTAAGTTACAGGCATAGGTTACGTCCCAAACCACGAGGAAAGGGGCACCAGGAACAAAAGGTCTTCTAACCCCAAAATAGGCTAATCCTTTTACCACGCTAGCTAAAGCCCTTCTCCAATAAGGATCCTTCATCCTTCTCCTAACTTCCTCTGGATCCGCTCCGAAGGACTTAGCTCCTCTCTGAATGATTGCAGATATAGGTTTTGAGATAAGTCTACACTGCACGCAGATATCCTCTGACCTTAAAATGCCAGCATATACCTTTAATGCAGCATCAAGCCTGCTTGTCCCGTCCTCTTTACAATATCCACTTGCATATCTTAAAAGCCTCTTAGAAATCGGGTTTTCAATTATCTTTTGAAATGTGCCGACAGCTCCTACCATATCACTCATTTTCCTCACCTCCAAGACGTTTTTGTAACTCTTCCAAATTTTTCAACTTCCTTTGAAGAGTTTTTCTCAAAACTTCGATTATTTCAGGGAGAGGAGCTAGGAAGTAAACATACTTGAGCCTTCCCTCTATTTCAGAGGCTCTTCTTTTTACTAGGCCGTAATCACGCATTTTCTTGAGACATTCATGAGCTGTTCTCCTGGAGACATTTGCTAACTCCATTAATTTCTCAATAGTGGCTTCTTTTTCCCTAGATAATACCTCAAGAATATATATAGCTGATTTTGGCAATTTTAAGATCTCCTCGATTGAGATGAATAGCTTTTTGGGCAGCGTTTTAGGAAAGTTCATCTTACCATCTTGTGCAAAATTACTTGCATATAATATATAAACCAATGTATACCATCATTTTGTGTCTTTTGGATACTTTTACAAATTTCATGAAATAGCAAAAATAATATCCATTCATGTTCATTATATTAAATTAGATAAGTTCAGATCAAAAAAGATATTGAAAAATGTCAAGAATCCTCCTAACATTGGTCGTTTCGGATTATCCATATCCTTCTTTGGTTTTTTAGCGTCCCTTAGTTGAATGGTTTTATAAATCGTTAGAAGGGCCTTATTGTTATTGGATATACTTTGATGGGTTTTAACGCAACCTTTATATATAATGTGTCCATTGTGTTACAAGGGTGCTTGAGATGACTGAAAAGGTTCAGAAGAAGGATGTTACTATCAGAGGTTTGAGGGCAGATCTTTACAGAAAAGCTGCTGAAATAGCTAAAAGGAGCGGTAGAACCATAGGAGAGATCTTTAATGAGTCCTTATCCTTATTCCTTGAACTAACTGGCGGGCTAATGGTAGGACTTGAGCCTCTAACACATGGAACTAAGCTAGCTGCTGAGAAGGTAGGAGAGAGCATATCACTAGCAGTTCCATCCATGATTTCAGATCTTCAGGAGCTTTCTGTAAGTAGAAGTGACTTAGAGGGATATGGAAAGAGGATGGTCTTTTCGGACATAGGAAAGCTCATATTAGAAGGAGACATAGATGATGAGACGTTTAAGAAATACGTAGCGCTCATAAGAAACTGCCAAGAGCTTAGGATCCATAAAGGTCTCTCCAAACTTCTAGTGCTTTCCAGGTGTAGAGGGGTCCAGAACTTGATCGTGGAGTAAGTTTGTTTTGTCCATAGATGAATTCAAGCTTCTGACTAGAAGTAAGTTTTGCAAAACTAATGTGTCATTGTTATGTGTTTGCGTTATTCTCCCAATTTTTACATAACACATGAGATGGTGGGAATTGTTTGGTCAGAGGAACCTTCTATGATGTCCCTGAGCTACTAGAAGCTAAGTTGGTAAATGGAAAGATTTTTTCTAATATATAGATTAATCTAATAGGGAAAGCGTATGAAATGGACAGCCCGTTTTATACTAACTTTGACAATTGTAGTGATTGTAATCCTCCTTATATCTTATGGAGTTTATCAAAGTATGTTTAAGAAGGTTGCAGAGAACAAAATTGTCATCTATACATACGAGAGTCTATTGAAGTGGGGAACCGACCCAAATGCAACTTTACAAGCAGTTTATGGAGGATTTGAGGAGAAATATGGTTGTAAAGTTGAGATAAGGGAATTTGACGATGCAAGGACCGCCTTGCTTGCATTAATGCAAGAAAAGGACTCACCAAAAGCGGATGTAATCATCGGAATTGACAACATACTCATACATGAGGCAATCAATGCAGATGTTCTGGAGCCTTTTATTCCACCAAACGTGAATGATATCCCAGAATGGCTGATAAATTCATTAGATCCCACTCATTATGTAATACCATATGATTACGGTTTGATTGCGTTTGTTTATGATAGTAAAAGGTTTTCTCAGGAGAAGATGGCCGGACTTACCTTCGAAGACCTATTAAATCCAGAAATAGCTTCAAAACTAGTTCTTGAAGATCCAACAATAAGCAGCACTGGAATAAACTTCCTTCTCTGGCAAATCGCAGCTTATAAGATGCAAGGGAAGGACTGGACAACTTGGTGGGCTTCGATTAAGGAAAGTGCTTTAATAGCTGGCAGTTGGGGAGATGCTTACGACATATTCTTAGATGAGGCTCAAAAAAGACCTATAGTTGTGAGTTATGGAACAGATCCGGCTTATTCATACCACTTCTACCAAGAAACCAGATATAAGGCTGCATTGGTTGAGTATGGAGGTAAGGAATGGGCATGGCTACAGATAGAAGGCATAGGTCTCGTAAAAGGGGCGCCACACAAGGGTCTTGCTAAGAAGTTCATAGAGTATTTCTTGAGTCCAGAAGTTCAGAAGTATATTCCATTAAATAATTGGATGTACCCAGCAAATTCGAAGACAGACCTTCCAGATGTTTACAAGAAGTATGCCATCAATCCACTTAAAGTGAACCTAATGAACGAAATTCTAACACAACAGGAAATAAAAGAAAACCTTAAGTCCTGGTTAAACGCCTGGCGGGAGATAGTTGGAGGATAGATTTTTACTTCCCTCTTTCCTCCTTTTTTATAATTCGCAAGCATCATATCCTATCCTTTTACTCAAAGACCAAAGTGTTAAGAGGTCGATAATTTGTCGAGAAGGGGGCCTGTCGTCTCAAAGCTTGGCATAATTTCCCTAGCACTAATGCTTGGATTGTGGGGTGTCAGCTCTTTTGGCCTTTTGTTGCATGGCATTCCCTCCTTGCCAGAGGCCATAGAAGATAGGGCCATAAGAAGGGCCTTTAAGTTTTCATTTGCACAGGCCTTTGCTAGCGCACTTCTTTC
>CAZUBM010000048.1:0-4978 GCA_964618805.1 uncultured Nitrososphaerota archaeon | reverse complement strand
AGAAGGGAGGACTAGGTGGTTTAAGAGGGATAGACCCCTTACCCTAAAGGAAGCACTGAAGGAGTATGAGAGGTTCGTCTCCTCGAAGAGGTCCTTCAAGATCCGAGACTAATTAGATCAGCTATCACAGAAAACCCATCTTTCTACAGGCTTCGAGTGCTTTCTCCCACAATCCCTTATCCCCGTAGCTCTCCAGCTCCCTGAAGACCCCGATGAGAAGCTCTCCTCTAACCCTAGAGCTTCTAATAACACCCAATATCCACTTCAGGCCCTTCTTACAGTCAAGATAGACTACATAGATTTCTCTACGTACATGATACGCGTGCTTAAATCTCTCAGACCATGCCAAGAAAATTTAAATAAAGAAATTGATCATAAATGCGAAAAATGAGGTATAATAAGTTCAAAAAATCTCACACATTGTTACTTATATTATATTAATTTTTGTCTTCTTATTCTCACCTCCTAAGATCTTCATCTTAGCAAAACCAGGTCCTAGGGATGATTTACAGCAATGATTTGATGCAAATGGCCATAACATTGATGTTTGGGAGCATGAAAGCGTCGATAAAAGATTTTTGTCAAATGGCCCGTTACTTCGAGACATCTAGGATTCTTACGTGTAAGATATTGGACCACCATGAGAATGAGGAGAAACAGCACCCTTTTCTTGGAAGCTATTAATTCGGAGAATTTCATATTTAGCGCCCCTAATAATACTTTTTGGTTGCAAGCCATCTAATTTTACATGGTTCCTTTGTAGAGCAATTATTTCTTGCTGGTCCTTCCGCTCCGTTATTTTCTCCTCAATTCGGACGGCTTTCAATGGATCCAGTATTATAGTTTTCCGTTATTTTCACTTGATCCTGTTCCTTTGCTTTTTTCTCCTCTTTTTGATCGGCTAACTCGTGAACCCTTATAACACCTTCTTTCGGCTTCCTTGAGTTGACAAGGTTCCCGCTCCTTGCAAAATTTCGAGCAACTTCATCAGCTAAGCAGATAATCACATGTTGGGCTATTACCTATGTGCAGGGCATGAATGTCAACAATTCTCTCAATGCCAGCAAGTCTTTCCTCAGCATTAGTCCCGTCTTAGCATCAGCAATTTTTCCTTCCTATTTCGAAAAATTCAGTTCGCTTTGAAGATCCATCAAAAAAGCTTTAATGGATCCTTACTTGAATATGGGCTTTGATTCTAAGCCTAGAGAGGAACCATTCCTTCATCTAAGCCATTTCTTTTTCCAAGATTTCGAAGAAGGGATTGAATATGGAATCTATTTGGCTTTTAAGCGAGAAAGGATGCTTCAAAGGAATGTTCAGAAAAGCAACGAATCCAGAGGTTTGATTTGGGGAAGGATCTAATTAAACATCTTTTAGGAATCCCTTCTCCATTCAAAGCCATTTTTTTACCCGATTCCTTCTTATCTTTGAGATTAAAAAAAAAGAATTGGCTTTTCAATGGATCCATTCCCGTGTGCTTTTTAATAAGAAGAAATTCGCTTAGGTTGATTAAAATGAACAGCGATTAGCATAAAGATATTTAAGAGAAGTTTAAAGATTATGGAAATCGGCCAAGAAAAATCAGTAAAATGATGCTAAGTTCTAGTTCTTAGCACTTTTTACAATACAAAGCACAGAGACTTTCTTTAAAGATATGATAAGACTACTGATCTAATGTTTCATGGACTGAAATGGCGTAGAGAGCTTGCAATAGGAATAAATGAGCTTGTTCGTCCTATTTGGGCTTTGTTGGCTGTCTTGCAAAGGGATCTGGACTGTTGGACTTCCTGCGACAGGATCGCCAGCTCATACTTATATTGTTTTATCAATTATTAGATTCAATGACCAAGGTTCTAATAGTTGTAGGGGATGGTGTAGAAGCCCAAGAACTCTTCTATCCTTACTGGAGGCTTAAGGAGGAAGGGATAGAGGTTCACGTAGCAATGCCCACAAAGAAAACTGCGATGACCGTGGTTCATGACTTCGAGCCTGGCTGGGAGACGTACACGGAGAAGCCAGGGTACAGATTCAACTGGGTTGACCTTGAGTTCAAGGAGGTGAATCCAGAGGAGTATGATGGCCTGATAATACCGGGAGGTAGGGCTCCCGAATACATAAGGACAAACCCTGAGCTCGAAAGGATAGTAAAACATTTCTTCGATGCCAACAAGCCAGTAGCAGCAATATGCCACGGACCCCTTGTAATCACCGGATTTGGGCTGGCTTCTGGGAGGAAGATGACATGCTACGTTGCTGTGAGCCCGGATGTCATTAGGGCTGGTGCGGAGTACTCAGATCAGGAGGTAGTTGTGGACGGAAACTTGGTAACTAGTAGGGCCTGGCCAGACCTTCCAGCTTTCATGAGGGAATTCCTCAAGCTTCTCAAGGGCTAACTTACCTACCCTCTTTTTTATTGCTCTAATCTAGAGATCCTGATTGATCCTTACCATTTTCGGGATAATTTCTCTCCTCTCCCTTTAACTGGGGAAGAACTGAGGGAGATCTCCTCTTGTTCCCCCCTGTAAAAGCTTATGATAACTCGACTCAAGCCAATGTAGTTCCATAAATGCTAGGGGTCTTCATTAGAAGAGAAATGCACGCTTCCATTGCTAGGTTAGATAAATGATTACTTAGAACGGACATCGTAGAAGTTGAAATTGGAGGCATCTCGCCTTGCAAGGTATTTTGGTTTAGAGGAATCAAAGTTAAAGGTGCCTTCGGTGACCTCAACGCCTTAGAGGCATTCCGCGCGAGCTGAGGATTCGCCATCAAGGTGGAAAGGAGATATGAGTTGCGCCCTCCAATGTTCTACACTTGCTGTAGCGTCAAGTATGGGCCTGAGATGGCTCCTTTGATTTGGATTTTAGGAGAATCTTAATCTTGAAGCAGTATAATAGATTCCAGAGAACCACACAGACGAAGAAAGGATGACAAACGTTGAATGACCAGCTGGTCATTCAACCCTAGAACTCGGTTGCCTTTCTTAGTATGGGCTGATATATTGCGTTTGCAACGCTTCCCTTTAGGATGAAGTCCAACCTTATCATTATGACCGCTAAGAGCAGCTGCTTCCTCACCCGATCCCTGTCAAATTTTACCCTATAAGCATTGAAGATGGAAAAAGACTGAAGGAGATGGGACTTGAAGCTTGGGTCAAGGAACAGGAAGAAAGGGCTGAGAAGGGTTTCATATATGCCCATATAAAAATACCGCGAAAAGACGTCGCATGGGCATAGCATTGACTTAAAATTTAGAGCGCCACCTAATTATAACACGAGATGAATAGCGTGGAAAAAATAAAGGAAGTTCTAAAGAAAGTTGTGAATGGCGTCTTCGTCACAACAACAAGATGTGACGACAAGGTTAATGGGATGACTGCTGTGTGGGTAACCACTGTTTCTTTTGATCCCCCGTTGGTTTGTGTTTCCATAGGAAAGGATCATTTCACCCATAATCTGATGGAGAAAAGTGGGGTATTCGCGGTGAACATTCTTAGGGAAGGCCAAGTCGATATAGGAAAACGTTTTGGTTTTGCATCTGGAAAGGAGGCAGATAAATTTGCCAATATTCCAAACACCATAAAAACAACTGGTTCACCAGTTCTAAATGATGTCGCTGCATACCTCGACTGTAAAGTAATATCCTCCGTTGACCTTGGAAGCTTAACACTCTTCATAGGAAAGGTTCTGGATGCATGGATGGACGCAGATGCTAAGCCCTTAGTCTTCAATGAAAAAGACTTCTTCGGGTAGCTATTATAACGGGCAAATCCTGCTCTTGAAAAATCAGCTACATGCCATTTATGTCTTTTAACAGAACATAGCGCCCCATATTCATGCATGCTTGTCAGCTTCACGCTGAAAAGTGAAAAGCTTAAGATTGCTTTTTTAAAAGTTTCACATGGGAAATACGTTTTTCTGCACCCAAATGTGAAATTCGCCGTTTTTGGGGCTTTGTTTTTCACCTAAAAGCGATTCTAACAAAAATTTAGAGAATCCGCCTGGAGAAGCCATCAAACCCAAAACCAAGGGCTGCCGGCACTGCCCAAAATAGTAGTTTGCAATGGCGACGTAAGCGTAGTTCCCCCTGGCCCTATGAGCCTCATCAAAAACAATAAGCGAAACACCCTCGCCTTAACAAGCGGTTGAGGTTCAGACATACGCGGCTTGGGACCTTGCGCTAAAATACTATCCTCTTGAAATGGTTGACTTGGTCAACCGTTTTGTTACGGTTTTCGTAACAAAATTTTAAGTGCCATTTGTAGATTTTCTAGGTGGAAACTCTGAACACGAAAAAGATCTTGGAAAAGACGAAAAGCCCTGGAAAAATAAGGATAGATGCTAAAGTCTATGTAGTATCTCAAGGAGAGAAGTTAGAAGTTAAGGAAGCTTCTGTTTATATTCATGTCAAGGGATATATGAGAGCGAAAGTTACTCATCTGGATGTTGAAGATAGAGTTCTAGGCAAAATCATACGTCGAGGTAGAGGAAACATGCTGGAAATAACCGGAGTTCAAGGTGGAATAGAGATTAGGCTGAAACATCCTACAGAAATAAACCTCGGTCAATCCAAAATTTTAGTTCGTAGCTTAGAGTTGCTTCATCCTATCCTAAATAAAATCCTCAAGACGGGTGAGTCTACAGTAACTTGGGTTGGCAGAAAGTATGACGGAATTTACATCGGCTTCAAGAAGCCTCAAATTGAAAAACTGGAACACATAGCTAAGATAACCTATGGAACTACCCCTATGGAACACTTGGAGAAACCTGAATTTGAACCTTCATAGACGCGCGCTAATTACCACATGGGGTTCTCTTCTCTGTTTTATACGTACACGACAATTCACACCAGGCAAAATAAAGCTTTTACAAAAATGACGCCAGAAAGCCCCCTACCTTAGTGGGGGGATGAATGGCGTCGATAGGTTTAAATAATCGACAGTCTATTGTAGATATTGATGAGCTATCGACGAACTAGA
>CAZUBM010000047.1:0-5016 GCA_964618805.1 uncultured Nitrososphaerota archaeon | reverse complement strand
AGCCAGCCTATCCAGAGCCTCCAACAAGCTTTCAGGCAAGCTTATACTGATCTTCCTCGCTCCCATTAGGTATGAATGGTAGTATATTTTCTTAAAAATTACTACTATGGATTACCAACTCATTAGATCTATTCTAATTGAGGCTTAGAGGCTTAATTAGATAAGAAGATTAAAAGAGAAGCTTAAAGGTGAAATTAGAACAACTCTTGTGAAAGCGGGAGCCATAATAGAAGTTGCAAGATCCTATGAAAGTTTGCCAACGATCAAAAATGAGAAAAATCTAGAAGATTTTATCAATTTCATAACAAGAATTAAAGGAATTCGCAAATACCGCACGCTCAGGTCCTGCTTCTCGGGACGATGAAGAAGGGGAAGAGCTTAGCAAGAAGTTGAAAGGACTTGTTTTTGAGGAATGGGATCAGAAGGACATTCAAGAATCGTTGGAGAGGATCAAGACTCTAATAAAGGCGTAGCGAGTGACAAGAAAATCAGCTCCCTCTAATTTTCGTGAAATATGTGTAGCATACAGCCAATTATTGCACATATAATCGCTAAGAGAGCAAATCCTATCACGCCTATAAGGCCAAAGAAGGACATTATGGGACCTCGAAAAGACCAAAGAAGTGGATGTAATGTAATTAAAATTGCTAGAGGGTTGCAAATAATGGTAGAGTATATGGTACGCCTCCAACATCTCCTGTTGAAGGAGACACTGAACCGACTTTGCTCTTGCTTATTTTTACTCAGTTGCATCGAGCATTGCTATTGGCATCTGTTACTGGGAGAGAGATAAAGTGTTGAATTCCAAGAAGTGGGCTGAGATAGAGGAACTCCGAACAAGGTACCCACATAATTAGCTTATTACACAAGCCGGTTGAAGATCTAGGAGATGTGCTGGTCCTTGGCAAGTCGTTGAACCCATAGTTAAGGAACTAGAGTTCATCCCCTCCCTAAGAAAAAGATCGAGTGCGCGCACAATTCAAGGGTCATTAATATCAATCTACCCTTACGGACACTCTCGTAATTGGCTTCCAAAGTTTGCGATACAACTTCGAGTTGTATCGAGTTGTTAAGTACTCACTTAATCCTTCCTCGATGATGGCTAAGCTATCTGCCAAGGCAGACGCTCCGTATCCACTGCAATTAGTCTTCCAGAGTCGGAAAGACCGAGAGTCCTTTAGAACAGCTTGCAACGGGACAGCTTTCCTCATCTACGGATTTGTGGGTAAGGGCAGAAGTGAATAAGTATCTCTCCTTCTCCCACTTCAGATAGAACTCAGCTATTTCGTCGAAGTTCATCCACTTAACCTTACCTTGCTTGACCAACGGGTCAACGACTTCGGTTAGCCACTTATCGTAGGCATCCAAAACCCTCCCAACTTCCTCTTCTTTTCTTCCTGTCTGATAGAGATGGGAGCTGAACCACCAGACGTTGATGAACCTACAATCAGCGTCCTCCAAAGCCCTGTACAAGGACTGAGTTGCCAGCTCAAAGCAATTCTCGTCCTTCCTGCAGTCTATTTCAAATCCAACCTCGTTCGCGTACCATCCTGGGATGTAAACAATGCTCCCTCCTGGATCATGAGCCAACCAAGATGGGTCGCTGAGGTCCATCATTTGGGTTGAGGGCAGTATCCAAGGATGAAGCCACTTTGGTGCCTTCTTAGTCCTAGCGTTGTACGGCTTTTCCACAGCCGTCATGGAGGTGAAGCCTAGTCCTCCCTCCACAACTCCAAGCAGGTTGACGTTCTCCATCTCGAAACCTCCTCCTATATTGGTTGGCTCGCAACCAATTGCCCTAGAAACGGCTTCCTTCACCTCTAATGTGTAACGAAGCTTTTTCTCATCCGTGTTAAGGTGAAGCTCCGTGATGTGATGTCCCATGTGGCTCTGAACCCCCACTCCATGCCCTCTCTCCTTTAGCTCCTTGAGGATGTACCTCCCGAACTTCACATCAGCTATAGCGAAGTTCTTCTCTGTTTGAATCGAGATCTTTGCTCCGTGCTTCTCGAAGAGGGATGCTAGCCTCTCCAAGGTGCCCGCGTACTCCTCGAAAAAGGCCCTGTCGCTGTCATATGGCTTCCCCTCAACCACTTCCTCTATGTGCAGCTGGAAGGCTATTAATAGGACTTTCTTCTTGCAATCGAACGGACTGTTTTCCCAGCTCTCCCCCTTGCCGCACATCCCATCCCCTCCAGTTGAGGGTATTAAGGCCCCTTTAACGAGTTCAGACACCTTCTGTTCAAATTCCTCGCTCTCGAAGAACTCCTTGGTGTCATCGAAGTACTCTGAGAGGGGCATGGAATGGGAACGATCGTGCCAGATTATCTTCCTCTCTCTGGACAGTATTGCAGCGTTGTAGGCAAAGACTCCTGCTTCAGGGGTTAACAAGCTGTCCCTTTTTCCAAGATGGAAATGTATCCTCCCAGTGTAGTTGGGCAGGAAGTAAAGGGGGTCTATTTCCCTTAAAGTCTCGACGTCGTCTATCCAGGAGGGCTCCTCTTCTATGCTCCCGTACTTGAACACGTATTGAAGGTCTGCGGATGCTAGAAGAAGTACTGCCTTGTCTATCTTGGCTTCCTTCCCTAGAGCTACAGCAGAAACTATACTGCCAAGGCTTCTGGATATAAGGTAAACCTCGAAAGCTCCCTCCTCCCTGAGGTACTCAGCTATAGAGACTATCTCCTCAGAACCCTGCCTAATCAGATCAGGAAGCTGTTCTGCGCCCTGAAATCTTCCTCTCTCTCCATGAAACGGAAGATCGAACGAGAATGTGCTGTAGCCAAGTTCCTCAAAGGCCTTCATGTCATCAACCCATACCCCCTTGTTCCCTCCGAGACCATGGACGAATATTATGGCTTTTCCGTTCCAGTTCTTCGGCTTGTGACAGATATGGGGAATTTCCTCCACCTTACTGTATCCAGGCGTTTTAGAGGGCCCCGGCTTGGGCGAGGGGGAAGTCCTCGATCTTGGTGTAAGCGTAGGAGTCGGTTTCGGTGTAGGCTTCAATGGCTTCTTCCAGAGGAGGTAAGCGACGCCTGCCAAAATTACTATGAGAAGGATGACTGCTAAGCTGGCCGATGTCCTCGTCATGCTCCTCCTTCTCATGCGATATCATCCTCAGCTTAGGATTATCTTACATTTGTATAAATTTTGTCTGCCTTAGTGCGATTTATTTTATCAGATATTTCTTATAGTATTCTCAATACTTTGCTTAACTTCAGATAGACATTTTACGGTTTCTGATTGCTTTCTAGGCTCTACTGATTGGAGCCTCCTTTGCTTTTATAGGGGGCTTAATGTAGAATAGACCTTCTTTGCCCTGGAAGTCATTATAGTCATATGGGTAATCCTGATGGGGGTAATCTATGCGTATAAGAGATGGTGAAAAGTCGTAGAGAGAAAGGTTGTAACAATAGGGAGAAAAACGCTACGTCCAGTACGTGGATAAAGAGAATTCACAACTCTCTACTTATTTAATGAGAGAACCATCAGGTGGATGAATCGTCTATAATGTCCGTTCATAGGTTTTTATGGAGAGGTTAATAGTATTTTTAAAAAAAAGGTATTAATGGTAAGAAAAAGGGTGCTTAAGCATGAGCAAGGGAGCCCTTTTAGCCCTTATCTTAATCGTTATAGTTGCAATTGCAGGAGTATACGTATATATTAGCTTCTTCCGAAAAGAAGGTCCGCCTTCTCCACCACCCAAACCTACTAAACCACCCAAACCTACTAAACCGCCTAAGCCAACCCCAACATCTTCTCCATCACCGACGCCATCACCCACGCCTTCTCCTGGGAAGGTTTCATACGCGGATCTCTTCAACATAGCAGGACTCTCTCACTACACATACAGGATAAGGAGCACCACTCAGGGGCAAACCATGGAGTATACGGTCTCGTACTCCTTCACTAGCTCCACATATCAGGGAAAAAGCTGTTGGCTTCAAGAAATTGAGATGAGGATGGAGGCGCAGGGAGTTACCGTTAAGTACAGGGTATGGCTGGACAAAGATACGCTCGTATGCCTGAAAGCTGAAATGTCAATAGGCGGCGGTCCTTGGCAATCGGTTCCATGCTCTCATGCACCGACAGGAACAACTGGTGAAGGAGAGAGCATTGAGATAAGGGAAGTCGGTCATGAAACCGTTACGGTCCCAGCTGGGACATTCAGCTGTACGGTGTATGAGGCAATAGTAAGCACAGGAAAAGCCCGTTACTGGGTAGCTGGCAGCGTCCCAATTCCTGTAAAGTGGCAGGTCACCAGCGCGCAGGGAACTATAACCGCGGAATTGGTGGAGTGGGGATAAAACATTCGCTATCTTATCCCTCCTTTTTTATAGACCAAAAAAGTCTATAATTTCCCCGATTAACCCTTTGAAAGGAGTGGGCTTGAGTGAGTTTGAGGAGATAAGAGAGAAACTTCGGATGTGATAAAATATAAATGTGCACGAGCTTTCTTCCAGAAAAATCAAGAGTTTTCAGAAATGGATGCTTTGTTTCATTAATTCGAAAGCCTTCTCTATTCTGTCCAGATCAAAGCTTCGAGGGGCAAAATCAAATGCAAACGAAGGTTCCCCCAATCAGGATCTATATACCCCTATCTTAGCGTTGAACTTCTCGCTTGCTTCTTAGTCCTCACTTACTGATTATAATTGGCTGGGAAATTACTTCAAAATGCAAAATGCTGCTGTAAATCATGAAAATGAAGGAGAGTGAACATTCAGTCAAGCACGTTTCTTCTAATAGAAAAATCTTCCCGATTTCAAGCGCGCTGTGTTCTTATGCCTCTCGGATACTCTTCAAATCCTTTTGTTAACATACATAGTATAAAATTTGCTGAAAAATAGTTCTTTAAAGGAAATGGGGCCGCCGGGATTCGAACCCGGGATCTCCGGCTTTCTCAGCCGTTTTTGGCACCCAAGGCCGGCATCCTCGCCTAGCTAGACCACGGCCCCACCGCTCCTCGCGTTTCTAGATTATAGAAAGTAGATTAAAAAGTTTTGGCCTTTTAGG
>CAZUBM010000046.1:0-5761 GCA_964618805.1 uncultured Nitrososphaerota archaeon | reverse complement strand
ATCATACTTTACATTCTTGGCTTTAAACTGGACCTAATACCTCTGGCAGGGACTATAACTAGAGGGAAGCATCATGCGAACTTCCTTGATTACGCTATAGACTATTTATGGCATATGATAGGCCCTACCCTAGCGCTTGCTCTCTCATTTGTTGGAAGTTTCTACCTAATAATGAGAGATACTGTCTTAGATGTTTTCACGGAAGATTATATGGAGGCAGCAAGAGCTAAGGGTCTTTCAGATAGGACGATTCTTTTCAAACATGCTATGAGGAACGCTATGCTTCCTATGATCACCTTCATAGCCATGAATATGACATATCTCATATCTGGAGCCACCATTACGGAGACTGTCTTTTCATGGTCGGGGTTGGGACTTCTAACGTATGACTCGGTTCTATCTGCCGATTACCCAGTCATCCAAGGTATCTTTCTACTTTATGCCACGGTTGTCGTACTGTCGAATTTCATCGCTGATGTACTGTATGCTTTCCTTGACCCAAGAATAAGGTACGGGTGATGATGACTAAATGACCTTTGATTTGAAATTTTCAAAATTAGAGCTAGTCGCCATCGCCATCATTTTAGTTTTGGACGTATTATCTGGAATCTTCTTAATCAAAAATCCAGTTCCAGCCAAGATCTCTCTTTATTTGCTCTTCAACGCATTCTTCGCCTCTTGGATATATATAGCTATGAAAGGAAAAACCCCACGGGCCATCAGTTATATCATAATACTTGTAATCGCTGGAAGTTCTGTTTTTCTCCTAGATAAACTTTCAACATGGGTTTTAGTAGATGGAGGAGCAGAGGATAAGCTTCTATTTTCTCTAAAACTAGTCCTTGGATTAATTGTCTTTTCATCTGCGATACTTACCTTCAAGGGATTCAGGATTCTTCATGCGAAGGTAAGATCGCTGGTTTTTGTTTTCTTTTTAGCTGGAGTTGGCTTGTCTCTAACTCTTGTTTGGCCTCCTCTTGGTATTACTGTTCTGATAGCAGGTTTTCTCTTTCAAAGGAAGAGAAGCCTATCAATAGGACTTATAGCAGTTATTTGGTTAACTTATTTGCTAGAATTCGCAAGTTATCACCTCAACTTTAGTTTTCCTCAAATATATGAGGGTATAAAGCGCATTCTATCCATGCCTCCCGCTTTCATCTACTACATGCTCTGGCTTCAGTTGCTCTGCGTGACTATTCCAATAGTTTGGAGGAAACTATGGGAGAGTAAGGACAAGTTTGAGCGAGGATGGCTGCTGTTTAGCGAATCTAGGATGGGGAAAATTGGTTTGGTGTTGGTGCTATCGATGGTGTTAATGGGGATATTTGCCCCATACATAGCCCCCTACCCATACGACCAGTGGTCAGATGAGATGTATAGTCGGCCTAGCTCGAGACATTTGCTTGGAACGAACCACTACGGACAAGACGTCTTAAGCAGAGTTATTTGGGGGAGTAGAATCTCGCTCATAGTTGGCTTCACGGCTGCAGGTCTTTCGGTTCTCATTGGAACGGCAATTGGAATGATCAGCGGGTTTTACGGAGGGATTATAGACACAATCCTTATGCGCATAACAGATGTGTTCATCTCAATTCCAACCTTGCCTCTTATGCTGGTCTTCGTTTCTATCTTTGGAAAAGGGCTAGGAAACATAATCTTGGCCCTGTCCTTACTAGGTTGGACAGGAACTGCTAGAACAGTGAGAAGCCAAACCCTTTCTTTGAAAGAGAGACCGCTTACAGAGGCCGCTAGGGCGATAGGTGCTTCGGACAGTCAAATACTCATCAGACACATGCTTCCTAACTTGTTACCTCTAATCTTAGCAACAATGATAATAAGGATTGTGGACGCCATTTTGTCCGAGGCTGGGCTCAGCTTTCTAGGCTTTGGCGTCCCGTTCGGCCCTCCAAGTTGGGGAATCATTCTTCACTTTGCAGACAGGAAGGGTGCTATAACTAGAGGGTTATGGTGGTGGTTCCTCCCGCCTGGCGTAATGATAATGCTTCTCGTCCTTGGCTTTGCGTTCATGAGCCACGCAATTGATCAAATAATCAACCCGAGGCTAAGGAGGCGTAGAAAATGAGTGTTTTGGAGACAAGAGATCTAAGGACCTATTACTCCCTCGTAAATAGCGTCGTTTACGCCGTGGATGGAGTATCATTTAACATAGAAGCAGGCGAAACATTTGGGCTTGCAGGAGAGTCTGGTTGTGGTAAGACAACCGTGGCCAAGAGCATCATGAAAATTCTTCCAGATAACGGATACATAGCAGGAGGAAAGATCTTGCTAGATGGAGAGGACATAGTTCCCCTTAGTGAAGAGGAAATCAAGAAAATCAGGTGGAAGAAAGTTAGCATGATCTTTCAATATGCTATGAACGCATTTAATCCAGTTCTAAAAGTCGGAGATCAGATTGCTGAGATATTAATTGAGAAAGAGGGCTATTCCAAGGATGAAGCTTATGATAGAGTAAGAGAGCTGTTCTCAATGGTTGAACTAGAGCCCTCTAGGATATATGATTATCCTCACGAGTTTAGCGGGGGGATGAGACAAAGGGCCATAATCGCACAAGCTCTAGCACTTAACCCAAGGCTTCTAATAGCTGATGAGCCAGTAACAGCTCTGGATGTTGTAACCCAGGGCAAGATAATAAAGCTCCTGAAAAAACTTCAAAAAGAACTCAATTTAGCTATTCTTTTCATCACTCACGATCTCTCTGTAATTGCTGAGGTTTCTGATAGGGTAGGCATAATGTACGCAGGAAATCTTGTCGAAGTTGGCGATGTAGTGAAAGTGTTTAAAGAGCCTCTTCATCCGTATACAGCAAAACTAATCGGGGCATTTCCAAGTATTATTGGAGAGAAGAAAAGACTTGAGTTTATACCAGGGGCTCCCCCAGATCTTTCATCGCCTCCTTCGGGATGCAAGTTCCATCCAAGATGCCCTTATGCCAAAGACATTTGCAGGAAAGAAAAACCAGCTCTTAGAGAAGTCAAAAAGAACCACTTATCCGCCTGCCATTTTTCGGGAGAGTTGGATTTGTGAGGGGGTTCGCATGACTCAAAAGGTCCTGGAAGTTAGAAACTTGAAAAAGTGGTTTCCAGTAAGAACTGGAATCCTTGCCTCCCTCTTAGGAAGAGAGCAAAAGTATGTTAAGGCCGTTGACGGCATAGATTTTGAGATAGATGAAGGAGAAGTCTTATGTCTTGTTGGAGAGTCTGGTTGTGGTAAGACAACTACAGCTAGGACTGTTTTAAGGCTCATAGAACCGACCGACGGAAAAATAATCTACAGAGGCATGGATCTAACCCAAGTAGATAGACAACAGCTTAGAACCCTAAGATCTAAGATTCAAATGATCTTCCAAAATCCGTTTGAGGTTCTTGATCCAAGGATGTCTGTCATGTCGTTGGTTGGAGAGGGACTAGAAGTAAACGATCTTGTGGCTTCGGAACAAGAGCTAAGGGAAAGAGTGTTTGATGCGTTGGAAAAAGTGAGGTTAATACCAGCAGAAGATTTTGCAAGAAGATTCCCCCATGAACTTAGCGGTGGTCAACTCCAAAGGGTAGCAATAGCTAGGGCCCTTGTGCTTGGACCAGATTTTATCGTTGCAGACGAGCCTGTTTCAATGTTGGATGCAAGCATCAGGATAGAGATAATAAATCTGATGATGGAGTTAAAGAAGACTCTTAACTTAACCTATCTCTACATAACGCACGATATAGCGCAGGCCAGGTATATTGGAGATAAAATCGGAATAATGTACCTTGGCAAAATCGTGGAACAAGGCCCAATGGAAGAAGTCATAAGAGAGCCTCTTCATCCGTATACAGAGGCTCTAATAAGCAATGTACCCGTTCCCGATCCGACTGTGAAGAGAAGACGCATTCTCCTTAGAGGAGAGACACCTACTCCAGTAGATCTCCCAAAGGGATGCAGATTTCATCCAAGATGCCCGTATGCTAAGGATATATGCAAGGAAAAGGAACCAGAGATGATAAAATTAAATGATAGAACGGTTATGTGTCACCTTGTTAAGTAATAAGAACTAAAAAAGGAGTTAATAAAACTCCTGACTTCTGAGATTTCATTAGTCAGCCTTTCTAACCCGGTCAGGAATTCAACTCCTTTTTCTGATACTTCAAAGATTAATGGTCCTCTTTCGCACAGTATAACTATCACTCTTGAGTAGAACAATTCTTTCTGCCTTACCTTCACCTCTTCTAAAGAGTCTCTCAAATCTAAACCAAAAAGGAGGTTAATTGCGTATTTCTGTCCTAACAAGTGAGAAAGGACTGTTGAGTACTTTTTTTCGCTCCTTGTGAATCCCGGAGGCGCTGGAAGGATTAAAGTTAACCTAAGTCCAGCGTAAATTTTCTTCAGAGCATTCCTCACTTCAGCGATTTTTTTGTCTGTGTCCTGAACCCAACCAATCACCCTATCAAAAAAAGAGTTCAAATATAATCCGCTTAAAGGAAACACAATCGCATCGGTTTCAGACTGTTTTCGTTTCTGTTTTAGCAAAACAGGTCTGAACAGGGGAACGATTTGGCCAAGCTCTTTGGGAAATTCCAAAAAACTGGCGTTGATAGCTGTTTTACCTCTTTTAAAGATGCTTTTGCCTGTTTTTACTTCATAATCTACTAAATAGTATGGCATTAAAGCTTTTATCGCCTTGTAGTCCCTAATTTTCATCTCTTCAAGCTTTCTTTCAATAATACCCTTCTTGGGCCAATTGTCTGACGTTACTAGTAGTGTCAACTGTCTCTATCTTGGTAGTGCCGATCAACCCTTTAAAGATAAAGAGAAGAATCTGATCAATCTTCTACTAATGAGCTGGCTACTGCTCCAGCACCAATTACACCTAATTCAGCACTAATTGGAGAAAGCAGTTTAAAGTTCAGAGATGAGAGGTCAAGAATGCACAACAAGAGATAATAGGGCTCCTGTCAAAGCTTTGACAGGAGCATGCTTTAATATGAATTCTAAAGCAAAAAGTTGAATTAGATAAGTCCTACTCCGGTAAGCATCTAGCAGAAAATGGTGTAGTACTGTTGTTGGCATTTTTATCCGCCATTGTCACTGGAGTTATTTGGGGGATCACCCCAGCACTTTATTCAGAGGCTACACGTCGTAATGGTCCTATCTGCGCAAATGCTTGGAAGAGTTGGGGTGCCTTAACGGTCAGTTGGCTTATCATAACTGTGCTTGATCTCTTTGAGGTTCCAAGTCCAAAAACTTTCACCTATATAGCTTTAAACAGTCTCCTTGGAGCTGTGGCAGGAGACTATGCTTTCTTCAGAGGAATAGCTCTTTCTGGAGCTGGAAAAGCAACTCCTGTCGGCTTTACTTATATACTCTGGGCTTCTATAATCTCTACAATCTTCTTAGGGGAGCCTCTTTCGTTAAGGGTGGTAGTAGGGGCTATGCTAAGCGTTTTTGGGATCTGGCTCTTGTCCACAGAGAAGTGCAAGTGGGATGTGATTGGCATAGCTTAGTCTCTACTTGCTTCCCTTATGTGGGCTATGTCTCCAATGGTAATGAGATTGGCGCTTGTGGATATAAACCCTGTTGCTGCATCTGCTTGGGGCTCTTTGATTATGGCAGCCATGTTTTCCGTTCTTGCAGTCAAATCCAAGAGATTAAGGGGAGTTGGAACCGAAAAAGCTATCCTAGGAGGAGGGATTGGCATAGGGATCGGACTAACCTTGTTTTATTACAGCGTCAGCGAGATAGGCGTCTCTGTTCCAGTTCTTGCAAC
>CAZUBM010000045.1:0-7068 GCA_964618805.1 uncultured Nitrososphaerota archaeon | reverse complement strand
TCCCTAAAGCAGGGCCCTGGTTCTCCTGGTAACTCAAAGAAAGGGTAGTCCCTGCCTAAAATCCCTTGAATAAATTCATAAGGCGCAATAGCTTGAATAAAAGCGTTCAAAAGCCTTTCATGTTCTTCCATATCAACAGTATAGTTGGTTTTTACAATCAGGTAGGGTTCTGAGGCTTGTTTCCCGTTTATTGCGCCGTTAATGCTGTTGTAAGTGAACCATAATATTAACGGAACTTTGTACTTCTCATAAATAGGTTTTGCCTTTTGTTGGATCAATTCATCGAATTTCTCTTTTATCTCCTGGACACTTGCATCATCTTCCAAACCCAGGGCCTCGTCCGATATGCCTGGATCGAGAAAATCCAGTTTGCTAAAGTGAGTGATACATTCAGCAAACTGAACGGGTGCGTAGAGATAACCAGAATAAATTTTTCTAGTTTGATCGACAATTTCATTCAGTTTTTTATCTACAACATGACAATGCCTAGTCCACATATAATTGGAAACGGAGGGAACGTTGATCTTCTCTATTTTTTCTTCTTCTGCAACTTTTGCAAGAGCTTCATGGAGGAGCTTTAATTCTTCGTAATAAGCCTCCCACCATTCGTCAGTGAAGTTACCGGTCTCGAATTTTTCCTCCATGATATCGCTTATTTCTCCTGAAACACCAACTATGCTCAGAACAAATATTTTTAATCCCTTTTCATGAGCCATCCTTGCTGCCTGTCTTATATCCTCCCAAGGTGCGTGCCATCTTGCAAATTTTGGCTTAGGATCTATTTGAATCAGGTCTGTTATTTGGGTAATTCCAACCCATTCTTCATTATGGGCCTTTAAATCTTCCAATACCCCCTCAAAATTAGCCAAGAAATCTGGGCTCCATCTGTCAAAAGTAAATTGACCTATTATCATTTCTGGCCTTTGAGCGATTTCTAAATTCCTGTTGACCTCAGTTTTTGTCTCATATCTTTCCCAAAACATCCATTTTTCAATTTTATCTTCTACTATAATGTCTTGGCTAGGGACGATTAACTTTCTGTATTCATCAATTTGTGGATCAATTATTTCACCACCTTCTCCAGGAATTCCATGAGCATAAATGTACAAGTACTCCTTCCCTGGCTTTTCGTATCTGACGGTTCTGTAGGTTCCATCAGGCATTTTTATCATTGGTCCTATGCTTCCTGTACTTGGAGAAGGTTGAAGGTAAACCACTTCCTTAAAATTGTGATCGGGGGGCGGAATAGCCTTGAATAAAATTTCGATCTGATCCGTCCTGAAGGAACTGATTTCGTCTTTGATCTTTAGGCCTTCTTTTACAATCACCTTTCTAACTTTTGCTTGCCCATTAACGTTTTCTATGCCATTTCCTATCGTTCCTACCGTATAAGCATACTCAAGATAGGTTCCTTCATAAAATTCTAATTTTTTGACTAATTTTCCGTCTTTCTCATCCAAAACAGGGGCTCTACTTAGATAAAAATCAAAAGAATAACCACCAAAAAACATACCTAACCTATAATGATTTCCCACAATTCTTACTCCAGAATCAGGCATGTCTTTTGGGGGCGTTACCTCAAACTCAACCAAAACCTTTTTCGCAGGTTTGAGAAAGATTTTAACCTCCTTTTCTTTGTTTGCTTCAATTAAAACCTCCCTTTGTTCGTACCTGTATTCTCCCAAGATTGTGTGAACGGTTATTCCATGATAGCCTACGGGAAGATCAAATATTGCTTCTCCTCTGGCGTTAGTTCCGACATGTAAACCAGCAACAGACACTGTAGCGTCAAAAATTGGTTCTTTCGTAGAAGAATCTAAGACAATAACCTTAAGAACACCCTGTGGGGGTGAAAAAGGTTGTTTGCTCCAACCAATGATTGTTTCCTTTACTTCGCCTAAAGCAGGAGCGACAAAGACATATCTAATGTTGGGGTCTTCTGTATCTCGATACCATGGTCTTTCTTTTAATCTAGGCTCTATTTGGAAAACGTAAGAGAGTAGCGAGCCCTCAATTAAAGAGGCATTGCCAACATAATATCCATCAACCTTTATTAACTCAACAAACTGCTCATCATAGCCGAGAGCATTAAAAAATCTGATATAGATTTTTTCAGGGGTGTTAGGGGGCGCTTTTACCGTAAACTTCACATTTTGCATTTTAATTTTAAATTCTTGAACCTCTGGTTCTGGGGTTGGAGAGGGAGTAGGAGAAGGAGTTGGAGAAGAAGCAGGACCTCCTCTCATCACTCCTATGCCAGCAACTATGACCACACCGATTAGAATAACAACGAACGCTGCTTCTAGTCTAGTTAATTTAGAGACGGACTTCACGTTCCCACAACTTCCTCATCATTATTAACTTATTTTCATTCATAATTTAGTTGTACTTGGGTATTGAAAAGTTTACCCTGAAATTTAGTGAAATGTTCTGAAATCTAATAGAGCTTCGAGAGAATTTTTTTACTTTCCTGTCCTGATAAAAAACAAATCAACCATGAGAGCGCCTATCTTTAAGCAAGAAGTACGATCAGATCTGATTCAAGGTTCTTCTAAGAGAAGCGCATAAAGCGCCTCGTCATGAAGCTCTCGATCTCTTCTATACCGCTTAGCCCTGATCCCTTCCAGCCTAAACCCCACTTTCTCGAGTAAGCGTCTCATCGCAACGTTGCTTGCAAGAGTGTCCGCTTCCAACCTCAAAAATCCCTACTTTTTAGCAAGAGAAATGCAAGCTTTAAGCAGTTTTGTTCCAATACCCCTCCCCCAAAACTCAGGATGTACTGCTATCCCAACCTCTCCTACATGATGCAATTCTCCAGCTTCACCCTTTAGTCTACGAATTCCTACGAAACCAACGACTTTCCCCTGAACTTTTGCAACGAGAAGTTCATCCTCTGTCTGAGGTAGCCTCTCAATGGCCTCCTTGAAGGCCAGGTATGCTCTTTCAACATCTCCTTCAAAGACAGGAATGTCCCGTTTAGCAACCTCTAGATGACTTCTATCTCAGCGAGCATACGGATATCGTCGCTGGTTAAGTGTATTTCTTTCGCGTTGATTATCTCCAGCTTAAGAGGTCTTTCCCCTAACTCACTCATCTTCATTTTAAGTGATCCAGAACTCTTTAAATGATTGCAATTTAGCGGGGAAGCGGCGTTATAAAACTAAAGTTGAAGCCACGAGCTTAAGTTCATAATATGTTTAAATATATGTTTAAACATATCAGTCAAAATGCCTAAGACTATTACCATAAGGGATGAGGTATACGAAAAGTTGCTGAAGGTGAAAAGAGAAGGAGAAAGCTTTAGTGAGCTCTTTGAAAGGCTTATTGAGGGAATGGATCCTCTAGAAACCCTGAAAAAGCTCAGGGGCTGCGTCGAGTTTAGGGACAAGGGAAAGATGCTTTCTGAAATCTACGCCAGAAGAGAAGAGAGGAGAGGAGGCCATGATATTCCTCGATACTGACGTTCTAATCGAGATTTTTGACAAGAAGTCCGATAAAGGGGATGAAGCCCTCAATAAAATTGTTAACAGTGGTCAGGACATAGCTATAACCTCGTTAAACCTTCATGAGGTCCTTTATGGCCTTTATAAGTATGCGAAGCCCGTTAAAGATATTTTTCTTCTGCCAGTAATCGACTTCACGAAGAAAGATGCAAGTTTGTCTGCAGAAATAGAGGTGAAGGCTGAAAGAGCCGGGAAGCTTGTGCGTAGGATCGATGCGATGATAGCTGCCATAGTCATAAACAGGGGAGCATCCCTTTACACATTCGATTCAAGGCATTTTGCGCCCTTAAAACCCTTTGGTCTCAAACTCTTTTCTTAACAGGATTTCAGGGCAAACCCATGCTAATCTGGATGTGGTCTGGGGAGCCTACGGAGTCCTTGGATATGACGAGTTGAATGGAAAAAGAGCCCATGCGTTGAATTTGAGATCTAAGGTGTACGCTTAATAGTTAGGTTACGTGAAAATCGTAAAATTCTATGACAAAATCAGAAGTAGCCATGATACTGCTCCCCTTATAGCCAGAACAAAGCGAACGATCTACGTGGCAGGCTGGATGCAAGAAAAGAGGCTGGGTTAAAGCCTTGAGGAAAGCTTACCCAGCCATGAAGTTGATGCTGCCGCCCCCAAAGCCAAGGTAGACAGTTCAAGGACTGAGGTTGATGCCATAGCTAGCGCGCTACTTCCAAGCATGTAAGAAGCAAGCACTAACGCCAGGGATGAGGCAACACAAAGGAGAGCAATTCTAAGCGGCCTATGGCCCTTGAGCCTTTCGTCTATTCTTCCGAGCATGTACAGCACGGGTGACATGTATACGACTCCAAGCATCGCGCAGCTAACCACCTCCATCAACAAGAAACCGACTTCGATGTTAGCCCTGGCTAGAGGTTCAAACAGCTTTTGGCATATCCTTAGAGTGTAGATTATCGGATACAGGAATGCTCTCATAAACGCTCTTAGGCCCCTATTTCTCTCTATGGCTGATGCCACGGCGGGACTCCAAGAGTAGTAGAACTTGTTGAAGGCACGCATGAAGGACCTGCCGAGAAAGCTTCTCATGACGATGTTGTCTCTAAACCCTCTCAGGAGCTGAACCTCATCAGACAGCTCGCTACCGTAGGTTGCGGTCGCAACAACGCATTTACCATGTCCGCTAATTACTATCGTCGCTGTTGCTGAACTTGATGCTCCCCCACCTTCTCCTTTGATGATGAAGGTATAGGTTCCTGGTGTACTCCCAGCTTTCACGTTTAGAGTAGAGATTCCAGTTGGTAAGATGGATGACTGATCGAAGCTCCAAGCGAAATCAGATGGAAGCCCCTCGACACTTAGGTGCACAGTCTCAGCAGTTCCAGAGGTAAGCTCCACCTCCACCTTAAACGAGATGGTTCCTCCAGGTCCTACGTTTACCTTCGGGGGCTTGACGCTCAGCACGAAGTTAAAGGGGGAAGGGCTGGGAGAAGGAGTAGGAGAAGGTGTTGGCGATGGGGTAGGCGAAGGTGTAGGAGCAGGGGCAGGATTTATGATCAGAGTCGCGGTGTCGCTGTGAATCTTTCCTCCTCCACTGGCTGTGACCGTAAACACAAATGTTCCAGTCGTTTCCCCTGTACTGATCACGAGAGAGTAGGTGTAGGTACCAGCAGGGTTCAGCTGGTACGTTACATCCCCGGGCAGTCCTGAAACCGTTAGGCTAAGGGTTCCTGAGAAACCTCCTGTCGGGGTTATTGAAACTGTGTAGGATGCCTGTTTGCCTGCTTCCACACTATTTTCTTCAGGAGATATACCTATGAGGAAATCTGGCTCCTCTGGCATGGCTATTGTGAAGGGACCTGCTCTATCCGTGTCGTATATGTCTATTAACATGCCAATGCAATTGCTTATCACCTTAACCTCGATCAGACACTTGCTTGACTCTATCTCCGGAACCTCCCAGTCGTAACTCATCGTTCCGCCAGTGTTATCTATGCAGTCTATCTTCGTCCAGGAAAATCCACCATCGAAAGAGAATCTTATTTCAACCTTATTGCCCGGAGCCGAGGTCTCCCACATTATCCTGTAGGTTTCGCCAGCTGTTATGGTTTCTCCTGTTACTGGCGCTATAAGGTGTATCTCATACTCTGTGGTGATCTTGAAAGTTCCAACGCTCACATCCGTACAGTACTCTTCGGACGGAGTTCCGCAGCTTGACTTCCAAACAGCCTTTATCTTGCAATTGGAGGAGTCCTCAGTGGGAACCGTCCAATCGTATGAGCCGCTTGTAGATGGGTTTGGGACGCAATCTATGAGATTATAGCTAGCTCCCCCGTCAATCGAGTAATACAGCTCGACAAATCCTCCTGGTTCCGATGTCAACCACTTTATTGTGAAGGTTTCGCCAGCTTTTAGGTCCTCTCCCCCGCTTGGCTCCGTCAATGAGATCTTCATGTAATAAACCACAATCCGCGGTCGATCGTCACTTGAGCAAGTAGGAGGAACGCTTGCTCCTTCCCTAGAATAGAAGTTCGCTCTGAAGGGATCTTCGGAAAGGAGCATCAGACCGTAGTTCTCGTAATCGCCGTTTACAACTCCTTGCACAAAGTCAGTTATGTCCCAATTCACAAGCAAGCAGTCACTAAGACTTACTGTCGTGCTTGCCGTTGGGTTGACATGATCTCCTCCCTCATGCAGCCAATCCTGCGTACAGGTCCTTTTCCTCCAAGTTACGCAGTTCTCAGTGAAACCTCTGGGAAGCCTCTTTGCTCGTATACTCATTGTACCCGAAAGAGAGGTAAACGATTGTGCCCTTAGATATAGTGTTGCCTCTTTTATCTTTGCCCCCTCTGGAATGGAGTCTAAGGGAAAGTAGAGAACTGCTCTATATGTACCTCCATCGTATTTTCCAACGTGTAGATACCCATCAGATCCATAGTTTGTGTCCGGAGTTACGTCAGTAATAAAAGCGTCTTCCGTGGCGTATATCGTTTGCATCCCCATGTCCATCATAGTTTGTATCTCTGAGTTCCTCTTCAGATCCTTGAACAATGTTCCCAAGCTTGAGGTTGAACCTTTAGGGGATTTAGTGCTCGAGAAAGATTTGAGAACGTCATATGTTCCTTGCATGCTTCCGATTATGGTGGCGGTCAACAAAATTACTAGGAAGAAGGCTAGCCTACTAGACATTGAGAAAAGCCTCTTTACAAGACAATGCCGTTAAAACATATAAAAAATTCATTTGTTTCTTTGACATTGAAATTCTGTTCTCAATGTCCCTGCAAGTTCGTTTTGATGGCCTCTGCAATAAGGAGACTGACGGGTTTATGCCATCTTCGCCTTATGGTAAGGTCATGTATTCGCCTCTGTTTTTAGTTCTGCTACTCTTGAAAGATCAGGGTTTCTGCCCTTAAGATGGTACAGAAGTACTTTCCTCAATAAGAGACCTCTTTAACTAAAAATAAGAGGATAAGAGACCCTATCAATCTCTTATCCTTTCCAAAATGCCTACTGTTAGCAAAATCTGGCTTCTCGTTGGGAATGGCATGTTTATGTCGTTTATTATCTCATTAAGTATGGATATAGCTTTACTGGCTC
>CAZUBM010000044.1:4674-7484 GCA_964618805.1 uncultured Nitrososphaerota archaeon | reverse complement strand
TAGATGGTTTCTAATGAGTTCTGCTTTTGCCTTATTGCCCGTATATGCGGACATTTTTAGGTCTAAATAGCGGGTAGCTAAAGGCTTGAAAGGGTCTTCACCTATGCTTATGAGCAATGCTTTCGCTTCAGGTGTCAATCGTTGAATCTCGGCCTCTATAGGATCTTCAGAAGGCTTTACATCCGCTTTAGGGGCTGCTAAAGAGGCTATAAATTTCGAATAGGCCTCTGTCTGGACTCTTGGTAAGACCTCCTCCTCGAGGCTGGAAGGGACATTCACCTCCCCATCGCTCACCTTAAGCATCTCTACCAGAGGAATATTCACCTTTAAAGGCGGTAAACCCGTAAACTTCACTATGGCTTTGCCCACTCCTAAAAGGTGGCTCTCCTCTTTCTGCTCTGAATTCAGACCTAAAGCTCTAATTGAATCCTCAATGTCTTTTCCCGAGCCGAGCTGCAGCTGAATTTTCACCGAAGAATTAGCCTTAATGCTATTGGTGAGCTCCGAAGGCTCCTGATCGGCCACTATTAAGCCTATACCATAAGCTCTAGATTGGGCCGCAATCTCGTCCACATAAGGCCTTTCATCTTTAAGCCTGAACTGCTTCCTTAAATCGAAGACGTGTTTTGCCTCATCAAAGACTAAGACCTTTTTCAAGCTAGAGGTTTGACCTTTCATCTTGTAAAACTCATAGAGATAAGCCATTAGAAGCTCAACCAAAAAGGCCTGAGTCTTGGGAGACATTCCATCTAATTCGAAGATGACATTCTTGTCAATCAAGGCTTGAATAAAGTCTTGAGAACAATCGAAGATAGAACCTTCGAACATTAACATGTCTTTGAGCCTATTCAAGAGCCTATCCTTATAGGTCATAGAAGGGGTACCCGGCCTTACCTTTGAATAATGGATTATCTCCTTTAACTCGAATAGGGAGGGCATCTTCTGATTATGCTCGAAACAATCATATAGGTCATATAGCGTAAATAGATGTTCACCCAGAAAGGATTGTGAAGCCAGCCATAAACCTTGAGAGTGACCGAATATTCTTTTAAATTGTTGGGCCCAATGTTTTATGCTTACCCCAAGAGGGGGCTTTAAAGGGTTAAACTTTAGAGATTCCCATCTTATCACTAAAAGCTCCTTATCTAAAGCTTTGGCGTAGGGCAATAAGGCCCTATAATCCCTTTTGAAGTCGAAAGCCCAAAAGGTTATTTCATGCTTTAAAAGCTGGAGCATGAGGTTAAGAATTAAATTGGTCTTACCAGAGCCAGACTCTCCTAGAATCAAAACATTCTTCTTGAGATGTTCCTCATTCATAAATACAGCCCTTCCTTCAGCCTCGCCCAGGTAGAAGCCCTTGTATTTCGCCTTTCTCAGACCTCGATGAAAAGGATCTATCAAGCAATTCAAGGCCTTTAGCTCTAAAGCCCTTTCAAAGTCTTCAATTAAGGCTTCATCCCCGCTAGCGATCAGAATTGTTAATAGCATCTTGAATTTTCTTCTTGTTTCAGGATCATCCAAGAGGCCTGCTTTTCTTGCTAAAGTTATGGGGGAGGAAACAGAAGGCATATATCTGAGCTTTATCATATGTTGTGATTGAGGGAAAAAGATTAAAGATTATTGGTAAGGGAAAAGTTCCTTTAGAGGCAGTTACATACAAGACATTTGACTCTTGTCCGATAGTTTTATAAACTTGTATAGCAATGTCTATTTTTGGTATCGGCTATGAGACCGGGGGAACTCCAACCAATTAAAGAATTGCTTCGTGAGATAGATAAAGGGCATTATGTTATCCCATATTTCCAGCGACCTTATGAGTGGTCTCCGGGAATGGTCGCAGATTTGTTACGATCTATAATTCAAAATTATTTTGCTGGTTTGATTCTGTTTTGGGATTTGGATGCTGAGAAAGCTAAAGATGAAAAATGGGATTATATCTTGGGTATTAAGAAAGATGAGCGTCCTACGAAAGCCATTTTGGATGGGCAACAGCGTTTAGCATCTTTGTATTACGCTATATATAATCCACAAGTTCATTTCCCTCGTAGAAAATCATATTACAGATTTTTCTTAAAATTTAAAGAATACCTTAGAGAAGAATATGAAGATGCTATTTATTACACATATTCATCTAATTATTTGTCTTTAGATGAGATAAAGAAACGCAAAAAAGAATGGATTAAGAATATCGTCTTTCCTTTAGCGATTTTATCCGATGAAAGGTTCTTATTGAGCAAAGAATTTCAACAATGGTTGATAGAATATGAAAACGCATTGGCCACTAAAGGTTTCACCGTAACTAGTTTGGAGATTAAAAATATACTAGATAGAATCTTAGGTTATGAGTTTCTTACATATTCGCTGGAAGAGAACAGAGAAATGCCCGATGTATGTAATATTTTCGCTAGACTCAATCAAAAAGGCATGAAACTCTCTGTGTTTGACTTGATGAATGCTTTTTTGTATCCAAAGGGGATAGAACTTCGTGCTACCCTTTGGAATAAAAAGACCCCAGAGGTTCTTCAAACCTTGGATAGCAATATGGATGAGTATCTGCTTAAGATAATCTCACTTTATAAGCAAGATTACTCCTCTTCCAAATATATTTACTACTTAATCCCTGGCCAGAAGATTAAGAAAAAGGATCCTCATACAGGTCAACGTATAGAAAATGTCATAGTTAAAGACAAAAACGAGTTCATATGCCTCTGGAATCAAGCAGTTAAGTATGCTGAGAAGGCCAGGCGTAGAATCATGAACTTAGGTAGGGAGGATTTCGGAGCCATAAAAAGGGACTTCATACCAAACAT
>CAZUBM010000044.1:0-4664 GCA_964618805.1 uncultured Nitrososphaerota archaeon | reverse complement strand
CATCACCCTGCTTCCCGTTTTAGCTGCTATTCTCTGGCAATATGATGAGAATGGTAAAAATATACCCGAATCAAAGTTTAACACCTTGCTTTCACGATGGTACTGGGCAGCGGTGTTATCAGGAGATTATAGCGGTTCCTCAGACTCCATAATGTCAGAGGACTATCGAGATTTTAAGGCCTATATTATTGAAGGCAATTCACCAATTAGGCGAATAGGCAAAGTAACTAAGGATTTTATTGAGAGAGAGCTAGACTTAACCACGGTAAAGAAAGGCTCCGCGGTTTACAACGCGATTTTATGCCTCATCGCGCTACAGCAGGCTAGAGATTTCTACACTACAAGACCCTTGAATACAGGAGATTATATCAATGAAAACATTAATGATCATCACATCTTCCCTGCAAAAGTGGAGGGCTTGGAGCCGGAGACAAGCACAACCTTCAATGACACCAAAGACTTCATCCTCAACAGAACACTGCTTTTGGATGAAACCAATGGCAAGATACAAAATAAATTACCATCTCAGTATCTTAAGATAATACTATATGAAAAGCTAAATGGTAATGAAGTGGAATTACAAAAACTTATGGAAGCGCATTTTATCTCTTCTAAGGCCTTAGATTATCTCTGGAATGATAATTATGATGCATTCATAAAAGAGAGAGAAAAAACTATTAAGAAATATATCATAAAACGACTGGAACTTTGATGGCATTAAGATTAATACTTTTCATTTACATATTTTCCTTAACCTCTTTAATATTTCTTTGACGTTATAATCTATCGAGAAAATCTTAGAATTAGGCAAACTATTGACATATATTTCCCAATCTAGATGTTTTTTGATTTCTTCCTTCATTTGGCTTGCCCATTCATGATACAGTGCAAACAATTCGACATCCTCTTCAGGAAAAGAGAAGTCAGCCTTAAATTCCGTGAGAATCCCAACACTTGCTATTTGTCGTAACCATTGGGCATTCTCTAGAGCTCTTCCTGGATGTCCCAAAACCCCACTTAAAGGGTGCCTTGGCGGTAGTCCTGGACGCCATTCTCCAGCAATAAATTTTATCTGGATAGTGAACTTCTCTGGGAGTTCAAAGCTTAACAGGGAGGTACTCCCTTTAAGTTCAACCTTTACATCCGTCCCTCGTGGCATGGATATACCCCAGTAAGGAACATCATTTAAAATCGAGCTAATATCTAAATGGAGTTTGGAAGATATAAAGGCTTCTGAAGGCGGCAAAGGAATGTTCTCTCTCATTAAACTTTTAGATTGATATCTTAATAATTCCATAGGGTAGCCAAGTCTATCACAAATCCTCTTCGGCCAGGCAGATCCAAAATAACGAGATAAAGCTAGAAGAGCGACATAAGGTAGAATTTCTGCCACGAATTTCAACGTCTCTTGAATTTCGTCTCTTTCTTGTCTCTGCAGATATCTTGTTGCTTCCTTACCCAAGGCACTTAAAAAATAAGTATAAATATCGGAAGCTTTGTATGGTGGAATAGAAATCTCAAACACATCTGGTGAGAGAGAAGGTATACTGAAATCGTCACGATTATAATAGAACATCGTGATAAACCTATCCTCTATATTTGGATTAGGGCTATAATTAAACATCCAGCGGAGCTGCTCGTCCGTTACTAGTCGCTTACCACTACTGGAGCGCTGATAATAGATTCTTGCTTTAATCTCCTTCCCTTCCCGCTCCACAGCTGCACTTGGCATAAACCTAGAAGGCTTTATTGTGATTACTAGAACATCTCCTTCTGGACAGGAAACAAGCTGATGATCAAAGAGAACAGGAGGGCTGCATCTGTCGTAAGCCACATTTGCGATGTCCTTGACTTTCTCATCATAATTCTGAAACCTTATTCCTTCCAAAGTGCCATCATCTCTTACTCCAATAAGCAGATGTCCTCCTCCCGAATTTGCGAAAGCGACCAGTTGATAACTTAATTTTTCTTTGTTATTCAGAAAGGCAGTCTCTTTCCAGTCAATCCATCGCCTTTCTTTCTGCGTGATTAACTTTTTAACGTCCTCACAGTTAAAGTTCATACTTTATTATGATGCATTTCACTCTTTACCCATATAAAAGTGTAAGGTGCCTCCTGCTATTACGGAAAAACCTCCCCCGCCTATAACCAAATCTATCTCTGCGCAAATAGCCATAGTCTTAGATTGAGAGAATTCAGAGCCCAAGCCTACAACAAAATTAGTTGCTTGGCCGCCCCATGGAATCCCTATAATAGGACCGCCTCCGAATAACACTGCCGAAAACCCTACCGTAAGGTAAAAGTCTGTCTTGCTTTGATCTATGAACTTGAAGAGACCTCTTCCTAAGAAGGAGGGAAAGGTTGCTACTCCCGGGATTGTTATTGCGCCTGCTCCGAAATCAAGGCCAAAGGTGTCAGAAGTCCATAATCTGCCGCTTAGATAAGCTACGGTAAGAGTCGGCATGAATACCTCGCCGCCGAAGCCGAACAGCCTGCCTTGAGAGAGATTTTCTTCGAGAGGTTGTTCTTGAGCTAAACCCCACACCGTGCCAGAGAAGAGAATGATCAAAATCACAGATAGTGAGAGGAATAACCTACACATAGACACCTCCTTTAAATTAAATAAATAGCACTATTTTCCAGGTAAGTCAATACATATTTTTTATGTATGGCTCCACTGGAGGTTTTCTGTTACTCTAAACCTAAGAAAGTAAGAAGGAGGCTGAGATGAGGGCTTTTAAATCTATATTGATTCTTTTCCTTCTTAGCTTTCTGGCCTTTGCCCAAGGTCAATGGGCGATTGTAGGGCATACCCCTGAAGTAGGCGGGTATGGAGAGGCAGTTTTAGGTCTAGAGAATTCCTTTTTAATTGTCGGGCAAGCCTCAACAGAACTAAAAGCGGATGTATGGCTTTATTCAGTGCAGGATGGCAATGTTACCCTTCATAGATCGCTTCCACCGCCTCCAGAGCATTTAAAGAGCGGTACTGCTTTAGCTTACGCCAACGGCAATATTTATGTGTTGATAGGCGGCGCTTATACGGATTGCAATAGAACAAAATTCTTAAGGTTCTCTTTGGAAGATTATAGCTGGAATTATCTGGCTGAAACTCCTTATCCTCAGGGAGCTGGCGATGCCTTGGTTTATGCCGAAGTTGAAGGAAAGCCATATCTCTATGCCCTTCTCGGAGCCTCAACCAAGCAGAGGAGATGCGCCATTAGTGGCTTTGCCAGATACGATTTAACAACAGGAGAGTGGTCTAAGCCAGGGGAGCTGCCCAAGCCATGGCCATGTACAGATGATGGCGCTGCCTTAGCCTGGGATGGAGGAAATTACATTTACGCCTTACATGGTTCTTAGGGTCTACGGATGGATCTCATTAAGCCACGTAACAAGCGACCTCCCGCAATCCATTTCTCCGCAATTTGTTCACGGCCAAGATGGCCACGAACGCCAACACCGCCCTCTCTGCCCTCTCTTGTACCCGGCGCACGCCCCGCACCCACCAGGGCAACTCCCCCAGCCGTAGCTGCTCTTTGAGCTGTCCAAAGACCTGATCGACCACGATCCGCTGCCTATGCAACTCTCGCCCTCTGCGGCTGTGATAGAGCAGGATCCCACGATCCCGGGCCCTTCCCCGCTCCCTCAGCTCCCGGCGCGTTGCGCGACTCAGTTGCCCCTTGAGCTTGGCATTCTTGCGGGGATTGGGCACGGCGATCAGCTGAGCCCCCATCTCAGCGAAGGAGTCATAGACCCCGTGAGTGTCATAGGCCGCATCGGCCACGGCAAACCGCATATGCTTGAGCTGCTCTCCTGTCAGATGGCGTCTCAGACGCCTCAAGAGGGAGTCGGTCACCTTAGGCTCGGTCCGGTTGGCCCGGGTGGCCACCACCGCCAAGGGCACTCCATCGCGGGTGGTGAGCAGATGGAGCTTGTAGCCGTAGAACTTCCCCTTGCCGCACACTCCCCAGTTGGCCAAGGGATCCCCAAGATCCCGAGGCAGGTCGGTCATATCCATCCACGGCCAACAATCCCAGGTTGCGCCCGTTGAGCAGAGGGGGGAGCAAGCGGCGAAAGAGGCGCCGCTCCCAGGCTTTCACCCGAGGGTGATGACTGCGCTCTACCAAGGTGGAGTAGGCGGGGATCTTGCGGTAGGGCAGGTCCAACAGGCGGCGCCATTGGGGATCGTGGTAGGCGGTGAGCCGGCGATGGAGTTCGGCCAAGGACCAGCCCTTCAAGGTGCTCAGCAACAGCATCAGAGCCGTTTGGGCTGCGGCTTCGTCGCTGAGGGGTTGGCCCCCCTTTTGCGGTGGCGGGGCCGACCCCGCTTTTCGGCTAAGGCTTGGGTCAAGACTCGCTTGACATGGCGGAAGAGATGGTCTAGATTGGACATCGGCGGATCCCTCCTTGTAGGTTGCAGGGTTTTGCATGGATCTAGCATAACGCAACCTCAGGTGGGATCGCCATTTCCTCATTTCAACCGTTACCCCTTAACCCCAGGATGAGGGTGTTGGCCCCCTTGGAAGCTAACCGCTCGATCTCCGCCAATTCCTCCTCCCTCCCTGGGATACCCCCTGGGGGCATCTTCACCCCCTGAGAGGGTCTCTCAGCCGGCGGTGGCCGGGAATGCCCTTGGGATGCTTGATGTCGCACGGTTGCAACAT
>CAZUBM010000043.1:0-9814 GCA_964618805.1 uncultured Nitrososphaerota archaeon | reverse complement strand
AGAGGGCCCCGCCGGAACCTGCCAGTGTCCATTTAATGTGAGCATCTATCTAGCTTGGTAGTTCCTTTTGAAGAGAGGCGCTTGATTCTTGGCACATGGCAGCAGATCGTGGCCATCAATTGGGACACCTCTCCAAGGAGGAGAGAAGTAGTCATTCAAGTAATGGGCGAATGATCCTGGCAGAGATGTTGGATCAGCAACACTAAGATCAGAAAGAGGCTTGACCTCTAGCCAAGCAATCTATAGGATAAAGTTCAGTTCCTCTTAAGGAGGTCATGATGCCCGAAGTGAGAGATAAGCTCAGCATCTATATACCGCAAGAGAAGTTGAAAGAGAAGCCCATAGAGAGGTTAATGGCCTTAGCCAAGAAACGTGATCGCTCAGTCAACTACCTAGTGGTCCAGGCTATCCTGGAGTACCTGAAACGAGAGGAAAAGTCTTAAAGCCAAGCTCCTCAGCCCCAAGGCTTTCCTGGGTATCATAGCTAATCTGCTAGCCATATTGGGCTCATAATGATCCTCTCCCGCTACCCATTATTAATGGCTGAATGGACCTGCCAAGGTTTTGTAAGCTCTTCGTTACCCGCTGAGGAGAAGACATCCCTCACCTCGAGCTAATGCTGTAGGTATTGGCATTCTCTCCCAAGGTGACGGCTGCCTGCCAGGTATAATGAAGCAAGAATGGAGGTAACTCCGAGGGGTGGGGGTAGACCGCTACATCGGTGGCGGTCTTCTCTCTGGCTTGATAGGTGCTCAAATGTGCACTATAATGAGCCATGCACTTAGACCTCACGGAGAGGCAGTATAGGATCCTGGAGTTCATCGTAAAGGTCACTGAACGAGAAGGTTATCCCCCTACCATCAGGGAGATAGCCGAGCATTTCGGGATTAGATCCACTACAGGCGTCAGGAGGCACCTTAAAGCCCTAGAAAAGAAGGGGTATATCCACAGGCTGGAGGGGAAGGCCAGGGGGATCATCCTTCATGAGAAGGTAAAGAGGCTCTTCTATGGCCGTAGAATTCCAGTAATAGGTAGGATAGCAGCGGGAAAGCCGATCTTAGCCATAGAGAACATCGAGGGCATCCTTGCCCTTGAGGAGTTGTTCCCTAATGACCAGCACTTCGCCTTAAGGGTGCAGGGTGACAGCATGGTCCAAGCCGGGATCCTGCCAGGGGATGTGATCATAGTACGGGAGCAACCCACAGCGGATTTGAATGACATAGTGGTGGCTATCATTGAAGATGAGGCCACAGTCAAGAGACTGAGCAAGATAGGAAATAAACTCTACCTGAAGCCGGAGAATCCCCACTACGAGCCCATCCCTCTCGAAGGGGCCACTATCGTGGGCAAGGTAGTGGGCTTAATCAGGAAGATCTAGTTTAGCTTCCTTGTCCCCCCCACCCCAGCAGGGGGCATCATGTGATGCCTCCTGCTCTACCTCCTTTTTAACCCATAGCTGGGTGGTTAGCAAGCTTGTCTTGTCCTACATTAAGACTTTATAATATCCATAGTAGGTTAAGACCGCCATGAAAGAACTGAGTTGGGCCAGAGAGGAACTCCTTCGAAGGTTAGAGCTACTCGATGCCAAGCTAGGTGAAATAGATCGGGAGATCCGAACTATAGAAGAAGGCCTTAAAGATATACATCCTCAAGCGGCAGTCGTAACCAAATATGTAAGCTGTGGAAAGAAGAACTGCCATTGCATGGAACCTGGAGACAGAGGCCATGGCCCCTACTTTTACCTGGTCTACCGAGAACACGGCAAAGTCATAACCAGGTATTTAGGGAAGAAAGCTCCACCGAGAGATGGCATTCCCTCCCAGGAATACAGGAGGTTGTTGGCACAACTGAAGAGGCTAAGAGACCAGCGTGAGGACATCCTAAGAAGGGTCTCTCAAGCGATATCCTCCTTGGAAATCTAGTTCACCTGAGGGCCTTACATCCGTCCTTCCCTGTGGCTTGCATCACCTTAAAACTGATTAGAGCGAGAGGAGGACAGCCATGTACGATTTGACCAAGCTGGCCCAAATCTTAGGGATGGAAGAGCAGGATGTCTATACCAGAATTTATAAGTTCAGACCCCTACTTGAGAACTACATCAGAAGAGGAAAGAAGAACAAGATCTTGCTAGAGAACAATGGTCTAGAAATTTTGAAAAGGATTAAAGAGTTAGAGCAAGAAGGACACACCTTCAAGACTATTCAGAGCTTGATCGCTGAAGAGCTGAAAGCAAAGAATGATTCCGCTTCATCGACACCAGAACGGGATAATAGCCAGGTAGAACCTCATCAGGACTTGGTGGAGCTCCTTAGAGAGCAAATCCTCTTCCTCCAGAAACAGGTTGAATATCTACAGCAGGAGAACAAGAACCTCTTGCAGATTATAGAGAACAGGCTGCCTCCAGCTAAAGAGTTCACGCCTAAATTGTCTCTATCTCAGCGTATAAAGGTCCTGTTCTCAGGGAAATTATCTTGAATTGATTAGAATAGCTCTATAAATTAAGAGCCTCCCATCTTGATCTTTATCCAGCTATTTGGTATATATAAGCCAGCATATCTCACAGCAAGGAGGTAACTTATGGATAAAGAGGTAATGAATATAGAGGAGGCTGGAAAGTATCTCGGCGTTTCTAAGATGTGGTTATACAAGGCTTGTAAGGAAGGCAAGATTCCTCACACAAGGTTTGGCAAGAAATATGTATTCTATAAAGAGACTCTCGATGAGTGGCTCAAGGAGATGACCCAGGCTAAGCGAGCAGTCTCTTTGGAGCCCTACAAGCCCGAAGGCTCTAGAGGTCGTTCCAAGAGGCAGGAAGAGCCTAAGGAAGAGGCTTGATGTAATCCCTGAATGTGATCTTGACTACCTTGGATTTTTATGCTACAATTTGAGTGAACTCAAAGGAGCGGAGATGCGCAAGCTGAGACAGATTAGGAAGGAGAGAAAGCTCACGCTCAAGGAGTTAGAGGCCATCTCTGGGGTCGATTACTCCTCCATCTCGAGGATAGAGCAAGGGGAATATCTGCCCAAGTTGGAAACCTTGCTAAAGTTGGCCAGAGCTTTGGAAGTCTCTATAACAGAACTTTTAGATGAGGAGCTCGAACCAGTGAAATAAAAAACGAGGAGAGCTCCGCTGGGAGGAGCGGAGCTCTCAAAGCTTGGAGGTGATTCCTCCTATGACTGCCTATGGCAAAAAGATTATATCCCGCCGCGACGGAAAAGTCAAGGTTCGGGATAGCTTCGCTAAGGTTTTCGACTCCATACTAAACTTAAAAATTTCGGATGGGGCCTTCAGGACCTTTCTACATATACTGAGAAGGGACTTCGAGGACAGAAACGGCTTTAGAAAGGGCTACATCTACGCCTCAACCAAGGATTTAGCCAAAGAGAGGGGAATCTCGACCCGAGCTGTAGAGAAACACCTCCAGGAGTTAAGCCAGGCCGGAGTTATCGCCAAGAGGAGACGCTCATACCGAATTTATATTCGTTATGAGAGCTTCATAACGAACGAAAGTTCGCCAGCCCGAGGGGATAACGAACAGATTTTCGCTACCTATCCATATATAAAAGAAGAAGAAATTTCCCATAAGAATAAGAAGATTCAGGCTCTAATCAATTCTTTGAAAGGGAAAAAACCGATGCTGGCGGCCTGCCTAGCAGAGACCCAGCTTGAGGAGAACGGAAATCTCATACTGAAAGCAAGAACCGACTTCATAGCCACAGAGTTGAGAAGGAATCTGAATCTACTCAAGAGATTGAGCGAAAAACTCTTCGGTAAGGATATAGACATAAGCCAGGGAGATGAATTTTGTTGATTTTACCTATCTGCTTATCGGCATAAGTGTGCCTTTAATCTTCCTGGTGCTAATTGTCAAGCCCAACACTGCGAACCTTACCCAGCTAAGCTTGACTCTTTCTCTACTCCTAGGCTCTCTGCTTAGCGGTGTCGTCTTTTTGATCTCTAATGGCTTTCGCGAGGGACCCTCTAAAGACTTGATCTATATTATTTCGGCAGTAAATTTAGGAATAATTGGCATTGCATCTTTACTCTTCAAAATTTGGTATTGTGGTAGCTTCCTCTTCGCTTTTACTGTAGGTATTATCCTATTCTTGATAACTACCTTCGGATATATAGGTATATGCTCCATCGATAACTTCTTTTCTTTTATATCAACTGCATTATTGATTGCTTTTCCTCTGTTTATTATCTTTTTGGCTCTCGTGGGGAGGTATAATGTATAGATTTGAGAAGATAGACTGGACTCCCATCCTAACGGAGCTTATTAAGGTCCTCGATCCTTATAGGGAGAAGGAGATGGCTATAGCTGCCATCGAGGAAGCGCGACTTCTGGTGCAAGAACATCAAAAATTGGAAAATGATAGATTAAAGATACTTCTAGAAATTTATAACGAAAGGCTGGACAAACACTCTCAAGAGCCGATTCCCTTCTTTGCTATGCTTACGGGTCTTGGTGACAGGTTAGCTAGGAAAAAAGCCATAGAGGACATATATGTCGCCCTGCAGGCCTTTGCCAAAGATAACGAGGCGTTTCTGGCAAGGATACACTCCCTTATGGACAAGATAGAGGCCTTAGTCCAATCCTCATTGATCAGCGTTCAGAGCAAGGAGCTGCTCAAGAAGATCGTGGGCAAGATGGAGGAGCTCATGCCATGAAGCTTTATGAGTATCTGATGGATCTAGCGGAAAGATCAGGACTACATCACAATCAAGAGATTTTGGAAGCCATAAAGATGGCTTCTTTGACCAGAGATGAGGACCTGATACAGGCTATAGAATCGCAGCTCAAATTGGCCTTCCTGGAGAAGGGCTCCCCTCTGCCAATACCTTTGCCTCAAGAAATTGACGGCCCGGTTAAGATAGGCATAGAGCCTTATTCTCGAGCGGAAGTAGGCTTCGATTTTGATACTCCCCTACATATGCTCATTGTGGGGGAGACCGGCACGGGAAAGACCACCCTGATAAGGAATATACTGGATCGACTACAAGCATCGGACATAAAGTTCTGGATATTCGATGTCAAGGAGGATTTTAAGCTCATACCCCAAGAATGGGATGTTTATTCCCTGCATTTGAGGGATTTAAAGCTCAACCCCTTGGAGGGGCCAATCGATGCCAAAGATCAAAATTGGCTGGAGATATTCTGGGAGGTGCTCTGCCAGACCGAGGATTTGCTTTCGGGCTCCCTATCTTTTGGCTATAAGATCTTATATGACCTCTTCCAGAGCAATGAAATGCCTTCGATGTTCGATCTGGAAGAAGCCATCATCAAGGAGTGGTCTTCTCTTCCGAAGAGTTCTCCTTCGTTCCAATATGCCGATCGTATCAGGGCCAGAATCGAAGCCCTAAATAGGCAATTGAAGGACACCTTTTATTGCTCGAGGGGTTACCCCGTTCAGGAGCTTGTAAAGCACAACATAGCTTTCCTCTACAGCGGGATGAGCACCATAGCAGCTAAGTTCTTAATATTAATTTTGCTCTATAAGAACTTCTATTGGAGAATGGCCTCCAATCAGAGAGGTAGTAAAACGCATCAGGTTATAGTCATAGATGAAGCCCAGCAAATATTACCCCATCAGGACTATAGGCAGCTTAAGAGCACGCCGTTCTTCGACCTGCTTTTAGCTAGAGCCAGGGAGTTCGGAATCTGCTTCATAATAGCATCTCAGAGTGGAAGGGTCCCTCTAGCGATAAGAGAAAACTCTAGAATAAAGGTAAGCTTCAATTTAGGTTCAGGTAGCGATGTGACAAATATAGCGAGAGATTTAGCGCTAAAAGAACCCAAACTTTTACAGCAGCTCCAGGTCGGAGAGGCCATAGTGAAGAAGAATATCGGCTATAACAAGCCCTTCATGTTAAAGACCTATGAATTCGAATTTGAGCCTAAAGCAGGCTCTAAAGACATACTTCAAGCTTTGGACAGATATGTGAGAGCGCCCGTTAGGATACCTAAACAGGAAGAGAACGACAGGTTAGACATCGAGCAGGAAGATCTATTAAGGCATATCAATGCGAATCCCCTGCTGACCACTACGGAGAGAATCCAAGCCCTAAAACAGGAATGGGTCAAGATAGGCAGAGCTATTTACCCACAAAAGATGCTATCCCTTGTGAAATATCTCGAAAATAAGGGCTTTATTCGGTCCATAACCCTTAAGATAGGGGCTGGTCAAGGGAAAAGCGCCAAATTTCTGGAGCTGACAGAGAAAGGGAAGGCTTATCTCAAGAGGCTGGGCATCAAGCCCTTGGCTTATGAAGGCAGCTTCGAGCACTTCTACTGGGTAGAGCGTTTAAAGCTTAGATTTGAGATAGAAGGTTATGAGGTAAAGCAGTGGGAAGCCATCGATAAGGGCGTTAAGCCTGATCTCCTACTTCTACTGCCTGAAGGCAAGAGGATAGCCATAGAGGTGGAGCTCTCAGATAATGGATTGCGTAACATTAAAAAGCTAATTGGTAAAGTAGATGGTATCGTTATGGCCTTTACAGATAATAAGCTTCTCAAAAATATCAAGCGAGAGGCCAAGAAAGCCCTAACGGAAGAGCAAAATATAATGTTCATATCTATCTACGACCTGGAGCTGGACCCTCATCAAGCCTTGAATGTGATTTTGATTTAACGCTTCTGAAAAGGGTTTTCTCCCCGAAGAGGGATTTGATTTAAGGGGTGTTTTATGTGTAGTTTAAAAGAAGAGCAAGGTAAGCACTCTCATTCGCGTTTCAATGGCATGTGGCTATTGTGTCAAAGGTTTATTAAAGTTTGAATCCTATTGGATTAAAAATGCGCTACGAAATTTCCGTGCCGTTTGAGTCAGGGGTATATGAAACATTGTCTAGCTCTGCAACTACGCAGCTGCCAGAACACCTAAGCTTCCCAGGTATCAAGATTACTGGAGGGAATAATTCCTATCAAGCAGTTCTAGAGGTGGAAGCACCTAACATAAATTCTGCTAAAGAGATTGCTGTGCAGCGCGTTGAAGAATTATTGTCATTATTTGCGCTTTGGAATGATGGATTTCGGATTATCCATAAAGAAGTTAAGGCTGAGCGTCTACCAGATAGTTCTCTGATTATAGTGGAGGAGAAAGAAGGAGCAACTCATGATGTTATAGAATTTCAGGAGTTTGCTTCAATCACTAAAAAGCGAGGGAATTTTAAACTTGAATCCGATGCGCTTCGACATCGCGAGGAATGGCCTAGCTGGTTAAAAACAGCACTTCAGCTTAATTATCTTGGAGTAATAAGCCACGATAGGATCCCTAAATTCATTGTCCAGTTTGCGGCTCTTGAAGTACTTAGAGACCAGCAAGACTCTCCGCAAACCATTTTTAGCACGCTGCAAGATGATAAACGTGATCTCTTAATCTCTACAATCAAGAAAATTTTCCGTGAATTTAAACTTGAAGACGCGAAGATTGAACGTCTTATATCTCGGCTTCAGGAAACGCAAGTCAAAAGCAATGTAGATAGAATTACCAAGGCTTTAAAGGAGTATGGTGTTGATGCAAATGAAGAGGATGTTTGTTCAATAGTGAGATGCCGAGGTGCCATATTGCATACTGGGCAGATCTCTGATGAGAGAGAATTTCAAAGATTGGCTAACTTGCTCGAGCAATGGCTGCAATCTTCGCTTAGGAATATTATAAAAGAATATTATAAATGAGAAAGTATATACAGAGTTTAGCGGAGAAGCCTCTTCTTAAAAGATTGTATTGGACTGCTACCTTGCCTTTAGTTGGCATCATTGCTACTATATTTGGTATTTATTTGGGAGTTTGGGTTGCATTTGGAATATTTGTAATGGCAACTATCCTTTATGAGATAAAAAATTATATGCAATTAAGTAGATGTTATAGCATCAAAGATACCATTATTGACAGTTTATCTAAATTACGAACCAAGACTGATGTGGATTATGAATATGAGGTATATCATTTTAAGTATGAGGTTAGTGAAACAGAACAGGATTATTGTCACAGATTTATTAAAATAAAGGCAAAGGATAAAGTAATGTACTTAGAGAAAGTCCTCTTCGGTGGACAAGGTAGTGGGGTGAAAGAAGTTATTGATTTCACGGATTTGAGGGTAAATATTGAAGTAGATAAAGGGGACGCTATTATCGTGCCCTTCCCTGCAGAAGATAAGCAACATTGGAAAGGAAATATAATCTTTATACCTCATATATTGCCTGGGGAGTCCAGAAATCTTAAGATACATAATGTATGGCCAGACTTATGGGCTCCACTTAGGAGGAAAGGGGTAGATCAGGCTATCTTTAGAATACCCAAACGTGTTCAATCGTTCCAGGTAGAAATTATCTTTCCTCTAGGGGTAGAAGGATGTGACTGTAAGCCTTTACTTGAAGATAAGACACTAAAAGAGAAATCAAAAGTTGATTCATTTACACGAGAAGGTAAACAAGTTGTAGTTTGGACTATGCAAGACATACCAAAGGGTATATATACGTGCGATGTTATATGCCTCAATCTTCCTCAAGTTATAGCTACTAGGCAAAAGACATATTGGGAAGAATTGAAGCAAAAAATACCTCTTATTTAGGATATTAGGTGTTTCTATGAATATTATCCCTCGTCTCCTTCTTGTCCTTCATCTGGACCTGTGTATTTTGCCATAAATATCACCTTTTATATAAAATTTGAATGAAAAATTTAAATTTATTTGTTTTTATTCACTTCCTTCATCTGGTCCGCTACACGGTAAAACAGGAGGGAAGTAATACCCTCCGCCGTCCGAGATCCATATTGCTGTAACATTTACGCTTGGAGAACTCAAAAGAGTCACTTGGTGGGAGCTCAATCCTGTTAAACCTATCGCCAATCCAAGAGCAATCAATATCACAAACAAAACTTTTAGTTTTTGCACTCAGCACACCCCCCTAGCAAGGTATTGGGTAAATTAAAAGGAGGAATTTTTTAATAGAAGATGAGAATCTGTGCACCTAACAAACAAAGGAAGGTAATAACAGGTGGGCCTAATACAGGCGGGGTTAAAACAACGCCTCCTTCATTTTTTAGAACTGCTCTTTTGTATGCCATGATATCCTTCGGCAGCCCAGCCATCCCAGAGGGACCTGTGGCTTTGCGCCCCCACCTTGCGATGGGTTTGCCCTTTCGGGATTGGCACTTCTCCTGCTATGGAGAAGTTTTGCCGATGCTTCACCTCCCTTCTTTCTTATTATGCCTGACGAGTCATGATTTTAGTCATCAGTATGTTGTAATATGTATTACATGGGCACATCAATGACCTGAGAAGACAACTTGGCAATATATCACATTCTCAAGGAAAAGTCAAGTATTGCGGCGAAATTTCCCTTCTGTAGTGAAATTTGAAAGCCAAGGCTTGAGATTCTAAGGCTCATACCTCATGATTGCGGTTCCGTTGCAGTCAAACTTCGAGTTAGCACCTTGCCATGCGAAGATATGGCCGTTTACAAGAGCTAAACGGTTGCCCACATAATAGCCCACAGGACAAGGCAGCTCTTCAAGAGATTCCCATTGCTTCATCTCTTCTAAATCCAAGCGATAGAAGCCTTTCCCGGAGCTTTCCTCTCCGCCTCCGCCAGTTATAGCGTATAGATACTTACCATCATAGAGAAGAGAACCGCCATCATCCACAGGTTCGGGAAGTTTTAAGCTAGGTGTTTGTTCGGAGAGATACTGCCATTTTTCTGAGATAAGATCAAACCTGGCGAAATCTTTTGTGGGGTCATCTCTACAATTAGAACCAAGGGGTAACGGTTGAAATGAGGAAATGGCGATCCCACCTGAGGTTGCGTTATGC
>CAZUBM010000042.1:0-10090 GCA_964618805.1 uncultured Nitrososphaerota archaeon | reverse complement strand
TCAGGACAAATCTAAGCTTACCATTATGCCCAATCCTGACGCCTACTACTTCCCTTTTCCAAACGGAGCCTTCCCCCACCACTGCATAGTCAGCATCATTCTCGCTAAGATAGCCCCGCTTTTCCAAAGACAACTTTTATACGATATCATTTAAGGGTGATCGAGATGGAAAAAGGAAAGAAAGGACTTCGGAACGTCTTTGCTTTGGGATTTGTAAGTTTCTTTACAGACATCTCCACAGAGATGATAATAGGACTTCTTCCAACCTTCATCGTAGAAGAACTTGGTGCTGGAAAAGCCATTCTAGGCCTCATAGATGGGATTGCAGACGTCCTAAATTACCTATTTAGGATAATATCTGGACTCATTTCTGACAAGCTTGGTGTCAGGAAGATTGTTGTTTTAGCAGGATATGCCATTTCAAACTTTGCAAAGCCAGGATTTGCCTTTGTCAGGAGCTGGACTCAAGCCTTAGCAATAAGGGTAACTGATAGAATTGGTAAAGGCGTGAGAACATCGGCAAGGGATGCTCTTTTAGCTGAATCCGTTGATGATAAATCTCTTGGCAAGGCATTCGGCCTCCACAGAACTCTAGACCAGATGGGAGCAATACTTGGTCCAGGACTCGCTGCTCTCCTCTTATCCTTCATTGGAACAAGAGGCGTATTTCTTTCCTCATTTATCCCGGGCTTAGCTGCTCTTTTTGTACTAACATTCTTTGTTGAAGAGAAGAAGGTCTCTAGGAAGCATACGGAAGGGATCATGAAAGACATAAATCTTGTCTTAACGCCTGAGTTTATCTACTTCTTAGCAGCAGTTGCTCTATTCTCAATTGGGGCTTATAGCCCTTCTTTCGTTCTGGTTAAGTCTAGGCAGATAGGAATTCCCTACACGGCTATTCCTCTTGTTTATGCAGGCATTAACCTCTTGCATACGATCGTTGCAATTCCCGCGGGCGTCTTATCCGATAAGATAGGAGGTGCTAAGACAATATCAATGGGCTACCTTTTGTTCGCTATGGCATCGCTCGCTTTTAGCATTATGTCCGGCATTAAGGTTGTTTTTATTGCGACTTTGCTGTTTGGAGCTTATGTAGGAATCATAGAAACGGTACAAAGGGCAATTGTTGCAAAGTTTGGACCATCTGATTTGAGGGGTACTGCATATGGACTCTACTACATGGTTGTAGGATTTTGCAGCATGGGGGCAAATCTTATCTTTGGCATTCTATGGGATGTACTTGGATCCAAGCAGGCTTTCATGTATAGCACAGTTACCAGCCTAATTGGATTCATTGCTATGATCGTTTTCGCAAACAGGCTTGGTTCATGAGTCTAACACAGCATATAGAAGGGTAGATTGCCTTCATTATAAACGGATTAATTATTTCCGATCTTTCAACCCAAGTAGGCCTTGGCTTGTTCATTTTCAAGTTATTTTCAATGAGAGTTGAAACTAAGTTCCACTATAACATTTTATGCCTTTAGAGACTTATTCAGCAGATAAGAAGGCGTATAAAAATCTGAATCAATTCTTACGTTATATCTCTAAAAGCAACATTTTTTAACGATTTATTCTAATAATTCACTCGAATTTGGTGATAAGATGCAGAGGAGGAGGGGCATAGGGGAGAAGGAGATAAACGTCCTAAAGATGCTTGTGGAGAACGGAAGGATAACCTACACTGAAATTGCTAAGAAATTGGGAATGAGTCCTGCAGGAGTGATGAAAAAGGTAAAGAAGCTAGAAGATGCGGGCATAATCACAGGATATACGGCGCTAGTTGATCATTCTAAGCTGGGAAAGCCTTACAAGTACATCATTATGATTAAGACACAGGCTGGAAAGCACTCTGACGTCGCAAGAGAAATAAAAGAAATTCTTGGATCAAGCATCCTAGAGGTATACACCATAACTGGGATTTATGATGTAATTGCTAAAGTTTTGGCAGGAGATGGTGATGAGCTGAACACCATAATTTCAAAGATACATTCTGTACCAGGTGTTACAGAAACAATTACATCTCTGGTCCTTGAAACGGTAGAGGAAAGGCCATCCCTGGTTCCTAAGGAAATAGAACTTCCAATAAGAGTTAGAGAGCTAGAAAAAGAGTAGCTCAAAATAGTTTTTTTCAATTATTGTTTATTTTTGGCACTTCATTAATCTTTATCTATGAGCCGAATAAGTCCGATAATTTATCCTAATAACTCCAACCACATGTAAAAGCCCTTCTGCCCCATCAGGCTATCAAGCTGAGGATACTCCGCGAAACGCTGATATATTGCAATAAGATAATTGCTTAGATGATATGAAGGTAGGGGTTCCAGCAGGTCTTGATTCGGATCTGTTGGAAACAGCATTGAAATTCAAAAGCATGGGTGCAGACTATTTAGAACTCAACCTAACTCGGCCTTTACCTGAAGAAGACGAACTCCTTGATAAAATGGAGCAGATTGAGAGAGTTATCCCCCTTCCTGTTGTTCATTTCCCTGAGATCACTTATAGTTGGCATGAGATCAAGGCATTGAAGGAAGTTCTAGAGGCCATATCAAGTTCTTCTTCATACAGAAAGATATTCGTGATTTATCTCTCTGGAGGAAAGCAGGTCTCACTTTGGCATAAGAAAAAGGTACTTAATGAAGTCTTAAAGGTCGCAGATGATTATGATATGCCTATTGCCATTGAGAACAAGTCAGAATCAAGAAGTATCTTTAGAAAGGTGTTTCGATTCTTCCCGACTCTCCATATGTGCTTTGATGTAGGTCATGCTCACTTATACTTCCCTGAAGATGAAATCCTCCAGTTCATAATGGAGTTTTCGAATAGAATAATTCACCTCCATGTTCATGATAACTTTGGAGGGGGCTCTGAGGAGTGGGATTTGCACTTACCTTTAGGAATGGGAAGCACTAATTTTGAGCCTTTGATTAAGGAAGCGCTCAAATGCCCAAAGCTAAAAACTGTAACCATGGAGGTAATCTGCTTTGATGATGAGTACATGTCTCTTAGCCTGAAAAAGCTTAGAAATATGATTAATCAAGATGATTTAGCTAAAAAGACGAAGATGCCAGAAGCTTGATAGAGTTTTCTACACAGATAAAAGGCAATTAAGACCATTATTACCCTTCTTTTAGCGTTAGTATCGAGCCAATTATTATCAAGAGTCCTCCTAGAATTACCCCAAAGCCTGGTGGTTCATTTAATAAGATCCAAGCCAGCAAAGTAGCTCCTACAGGCTCACCAAGAATGGCTATGGAGACCCCGTGTGCTTTTAGATATTTTAATGCATAGTTGTAAAAGGTGTGTCCTAAACAAGAAGGTCCGATCGCCAGAGCAAAGAAAATTAGGATATCTCTTGTATTATAGCCAAAAAGCGGGCTGTTTAATCCCATTGCAATGACTAAGAGAGTAAGAAAGGCAACACCATAGACGGATGCTGCATAAGAAATTGTATCAAGAATTTTTCTCAGGTATCTCCCTGATATCAAGTAAATTGAAAAGGCTATAGATCCGATCAATGCCAAGAAGGCTCCAAAGAGGGATCCTCCACGTTGAGGTCTGCCGACAACGACAAGAGCTCCTGTTACTCCCATAAAAATACCTAACCATTCCTTTTTTGAAGGAGGTTCCCTAAGAATTAGCTTTGACATAATACCGGCTGATATCGGAGCAGAATCCACCAAGATAACGCTAGTTGACACTGGAATAAGTTTAAGGGAGCCCATCCAAGACCAGAAATGAAGAGCAAGGGACACCCCAGACACGATAAGAGCGGCGATCTGACTTCTATTAAGCTCTAAGAGCTGATTTGCAGATGGTATTGTAAGAAGACCCGTTATAATGGCGGCTATTCCAAGTCTATAGAGTGCTATTATTAAGGACGGGGCGGAACTTAACCTAATCAATATACTACTAGTCGAGGAGATTGTTACTGCAATTATAAGCAGGAGAAGTTTTGGTTCTGGTCGTATCCCGATTTCTTTGCGTTTGGACATGTCCTAGTCTTGCGTTGAGGGTTCCTAAAAACTATTAGGATCAAGGGAGGCCCCAGGCACACAAACCCTCTTTACCCGAAAAAACTAAGCTAGAAGCCACTATCCAATGTTTTTCCCTCGGTTTTACATGTATCTGCTGGTAATATTATTATTTGAGGAAAGAGGATCAAAAACACTCGTAATCGGGAGGAAGATGTCTTGGATTTATTTGATGCGATAAATGTAAGGAAGAGTGTCAGATGGTTCAAACAAGATCCTTTAGATGAATCTACAATTAGGAAGATCCTAGAAGCTGGAACAAGGGCACCAACTGCTATGGCGATGGAACAGTGGTTCTTCGTAGTTATTAAGGACAGTAAGATGGGTAAGAAGATTTGGGAGCTTCTAAAAAAGGCTCATATATATTACTATACGAAAGCAAGGGCAAGAAGCAAATCAATAGATCAAAGGACGTTGAAAAAACTTCGAGAAAGACTTGATCAAGGCATGTATCGTGCTCCTGTGTACATTGCTGCTTTCCTTCGATTCAGCCAGAGAGGATTGAGGAAGGATTATTCTCATATAGAGGAGATGTGGGGAATTGAGAGTGTTTCAGCAGCTATAGAGAACATTTCACTAGCAGCTACGGCTCTAGGTTTAGGAACTTGTTGGATAGGTGTCGTGAACTTCTTGGAAGAGGAATTCAACAAAGTCTTGGGACCGCCTGAGGGATGCAGGCTCATAGCTGTTCTGCCGTTGGGAATCCCATTGAAACGAACCAATCCGAGACCAAGGAAAGAGTTGGATGAGGTCGTTAGAATAGTCTAATTGGTCTTACGATGCAGCAACGATTAACACTTAAACCATTTGTCCCAGAAATAGTTTTTAGTCCTAACATGTGATGTGAGACAAGAATGAAAAGGCTATCGCCTTGGAGAATTGCTTCAATCTTACTCTTCGCCACGATCTTAGTAGTTTCTTTGCTTAACATCAGAAAGGGACCTGGTGGCGTAGATTGTTGGTATCATATGGCAGTTGCCAAGAACATTCTTAGCAAGAGAAGCATTCCATTATATGCTGATTGGGAGTATTACCCCATAGGAAGACCTCATCTTTATCCTCCTCTCCTGCACATATGTGTAGCCCTCCTCTCAATTCCCTTCAAAGGGAACGTCTTGGCCGGAGGAAAGGTGTTTAACGCTTTAATGCTACCTATATCCGCGAGTTTGGCTCTGCTGAGCTTCTCAAAGGTGTACAGGGATCCTTGGAGAGAATTCTTGGCCTTTCTCATAATTTGCATGGATCCCATATTTTTCGGGGTTCATAGAGGATTGCTCCCATCGGTTCTAGCTAGTGGCTTTGCATTTTTGGCAGCAGCTTACTTTTACGAAAAGAGACTTATCCAAAGCATTCTGATGATGGGTTTATGCCTCTACACCCATCTTGGAATACCTTACTTGTATCTTTTGGGCTTGTTTATCTTCTCCCTCATTAATAAGGAGTATTTCGCTTTATACAGGCGATTTTTAGCTGGCTCCATGCTTTTGTTCTTGCCCTGGGGACTACACATGCTAAACAACGTGAGCTGGATAAGGATTGGATCTAGGCTAGTGGGAGGAGATAGACCCCTCATTTTATCGGCAATCACAGTCTTAGGGTTTCTCGGAACTCTCAATGCCATTAAAAGCGGTGAAAAAGCCGGTCTTTTAGCTCTATCCTGTCTTTTAGGTTTTTCTCCATCTTTTGTACTCTATGGACGAAGGTTCTGGGCCCACTCCTCTTTAATATGGGCAATGCTAGCTTCAGCTCCCCTTTACGACATTTCTAGGCATGGTAAGGTGAGAAAGGTTGCCATAGCTTCCATCATACTGGCATGCTCCCTGCTATTCCAGCCAGGAATCATGTTATCAAAAGGAAAGATAGTTAAGGGATGGGTTCCGAGCGGATTAAGAGAGGAAATAATGCTTCTCTCTCGAGGAGACTACTCATTGCTCGGAGAAGACGTTAAGAAGATAGTTCAGATAATTAACTCAGAATTCAGGGAATTAGAGGCTGTCCATGTGAATAGGGGCTGGATTGGGGAAATGCTCTATGTCTTCACAGGGAAGAAGACGGACCTAGCGATGTACGGAGAGGTATCTGATCCAATGGTCCGGAAGCCCATTTTTGAGAAAATTAAGTATGAGAGACCTGCTTTATTCGTCTTTTTGAAAGAAGGAGGTAGATATGAGCTTCCTGAGGATGTAGACGAGGTTATTGAGATAGGTAGGTTTTTCCTAGCAGTTCGCAGATAATTTAGTTTTCCTGCGATCTATTAGTTAAACCGGAGTTTCTCCAATTTGTTGAGGATTTACACGATACAATTTCTTCCTGTCGCTGTAGCAAATAGACTAAGGGGTAGGATCCTTCCTTGTGATAATCCTGCTTACAAACTGTAACGAGATCGTACTTCTCAAATAACCTCTCAATTCTAGATCTAGTTAGCGTAGGAACCGAATGATAGTGCAATAGACCATCTTTGAGTTTATAGTGATACTCCCCGAGCTTTGCAGGATTACCTTTGAGTCTTAGGCTTAAATAAGCCTTAAGAAGCCTCCAGAGGGGTTGTCTCTCAATATTTCCGAAGAAAACGCCTCCAGGTTTAAGTATCCTTGAGATGTTCTCTATGAACTTTTCTAGCTTATCTGGCGGGACGTACTCAAAAGCCTGTGTGAACCAGATTCCATCGAAGACTTTTTCCTTGAAAGGAGGGTTAAGCATATTTAACCGGACAAAATCCACTCTTCTCAGATCTTTTAGGAGTTCTTTTCCTACATTCAGTTCTTTAGAAGACAAATCGCCCAATACTATGAATCCTGCCCTTTCAAGCAAAGAGGGAACGCATCTGCCATATCCTCCTGCCAGATCAAGTACTACTCCACCTTTCTTTAGGATTCTTAGAAAGTAGGGCATCATTTCGAGCTCATCTATGCTCCAACACTCTCCTGGATTCTCATATGCTTTCATGGCCTCCTTAAATTGTGTTAAGAGCCATTTCTCCCTTGCATTTAGTCGTGGGATTTTCAGACGAAGTTTGCTTGTATCAAACCCCCATCCTTCTAGAACCTCCTTCTCTTTTAAAGGATCTCTAAAATGAGCAGGAGAAGCATCCAGAATCCCTAGACCTTGTACTCCTATCGTATAATAGAAGAAACAGCTCTCACAAACTACAATACCTTCCTGAATCTCTTCCAGAGCTCCTGTTACAGGTATATCGCTAACATCTTTAGATCTAAATTCCTTCTCCTTTCCTCTTAGTTTCAGGCATAAGCTATTGCTTGCGCATTGAATGCATTTCAGGAGACCTAGAGTTAGAAATCTCATCGTCTCCGATACCTAAAGGATATTTCGTCGTTATAATGGTAACGAATTCGCAGCCAAGAAAAATCTTAGGGTCTTTTATAGGAGTTAAACATAAAGAGAAGGGAACTAGTTTCTTTGACAAAAAGGGAAAGAATCTAACATACGACTCAATAATACGTTTAAGTGATGTAATTTTAGGGAAGATTTAAGTTAAAACAGGTTTTGGAGGAATTGGGAGGAAACATGTTATCAAAGTTACCTATCAACCTTAATCTCCTAAAAAAGGAGGATTTGGATAAGGAGATCTTGAGAGCTGGAATAATCGCTGAACTCGATGCCATAAACCTCTATGAACAAATGGCAGCGGCTACTGAAAATGAAAACATCAAAAGGATCCTTCTAGATATAGCAAAGGAAGAAAAGACACATGTAGGTGAGTTCTTAGCCCTATTATTGAAGTTCGATAGAGAGCAGGTTAAGGAGCTGGAGGAAGGTAAGAAAGAGGTTGAAGAATTGACAGAATGATCAGAACAATATACTAAGATCTAAAAACTTCCTTGGATCCTTACATACCTCAAGGCTTGACTTCTATATACAGGAGAGTTATTCAGTTTTAACTTTAGGACGCCATTTAGGATTCTCATGGTCTCAGAGTAGGTTTTGCCGTTTTCGTTTGGAACAGCAATTGTAAGCACTGCCTCTCTGCCTCTGATAGGTAGTTCAACCTCTTTCTCCGATAAATCTGCTATCTATCTTCAGTCTACGCAAGATCTTTCTTAATGAATACTACACCCAAACTTATATATTGGTTCTTCTTCAAAACGAACTTGGAGGACAAATGGAAGAGGATCTTGAGACAATATTCGAAATACTTTCAAACAAGATAAGAAGAAGGATCATTGAGCTTATTTCCGAACAGCCAAGATACTTGTTTGAACTTAGGAAAGAGCTTAGAGATATGGCCTCCCAAACCGCCATTCTTAAACATCTGAAAAAACTAGAAGATGAGGGATTTCTTGAAAGTTATGAAATGATAAGCGACATAAATGCTCTCCCTAGAAGATATTATCGTTTGAAAAAGAACATATTTCTCTCCCTTTGTTTTGGAGATAGCATCCACAGAATTTCTGCATCCAATCTTACCTCGCAAGTTAAGCCTTCCTTTGATAGAGATGTAATTCAAATTCTAACAGAAGGAAGGAAAGAACTGACCAGAATAAAGCGCTGCAATTCCTTTGAGGAAAAGGTGAGGAGGTCCGCTGAACTCTTAGCTAAGATAGATAAAGGTATCAAGTTGCTCGAAGAGTCCCAGTCCTATCTGTTGTGGTTGAAAAGAGAGGTTTTGAGGACTATAAAAGAAACAATGGGTGGTATTACCTAGCCTAGAGCTTAAGAAAACTAATAAAATTTCAAGAAAATCCTCCTAGCATGTTATCTTCGAATTGGGGAGAAATTTTATATATGTAATCTGGGGTTAATTATCCGAGTAGAAAGTAGAAGGGGGTGATTGGGATGTACTGGGACAGATGGATTAGAAAGGTATTTGATGAGATAGAAGAGGAATTTAGAAGAATGGAGAGAATGCTAGACAGAGAATTTTCTTCAATAAAGACCGGAAAAACCTTTGGACCCTACGTATACGGATTCTCAATAACCATGGGACCAGAAGGAAAGCCGGTAGTCAGGACTTTTGGCAACGTGCCTCCAGTGCAGGAAGTCGAGGGCTTCAGAACTCCCTTCGTTGATGTAATGGTAGACGACAAGACCAACGAGGTCAAAGTAATTGCTGAGATGCCTGGCGTGGAAAAGAGAGATATAGATCTTAGAGCAACAGAGAAAAGTGTTGAGATAAGGGCTGAAAGAGGTGACAGAAAGTACAAGGCAAGCGTTGATCTTCCAATCGAGGTAGACGTAAAAAGTGCGAAAGCTAGGTACAACAACGGCGTGTTAGAGGTTACTTTCAAGGCAAAAAGAGAGGTTAGGCCTTCTGGAACTAAGATTAACGTAGAGTGAATTTTTTCCCTCTTTTTTGTACTTATTTTTATTTTGAAAAGAATTTAATTTAGGTGATCGAAATTGAATGAAGAAAGGAAGCAAATTACCCTAAAAGTTGCTGAAGCTCATTCGAGGGACGTCGGAAGGGGCATTGCTAGAGTTGATAGAAAAGCTATGGAAGAACTTGGTTTGAGTTCTGGCGATGTAATTGAGATCGTTGGAAGGAATAGGGCAGTAGCCATAGTATGGCCGGCATATCCTGAGGACTATGGAAAAGGCGTGATTAGGATCGATGGTTATACCAGAAGGAATGCTGGCGCTGGAATAGATGATTTCGTGAGGATAAGGAAGGTTAAGGCAAAACCTGCTAAGAAGATAGTTTTCGCACCTACCGAGGCGCTGAGAATAGTCGGAATTGAGAGCTATTTGTCTAGAATGTTAGAGGGCATGGCTCTAGCCAGAGGAAACAGCATTCCAGTTAGTATAATGGGAACTAGGGTCGATTTCATTGTTACCTCTATTCAGCCATCTGCAGATGCTGTAATCGTCACTCCTCAGACTGAAGTTGTGGTTAGCAAGACTCCAGCTCCAGAGTTAGTGAGGAAGATTCCAAGGGTCACATATGAGGATATTGGAGGTCTAGATGAGGCCATTCAAAAGATAAGGGAGATGGTTGAGCTACCGCTTAGGCATCCTGAACTCTTCCATAAGCTTGGAATCGAGCCTCCAAAGGGGATCCTTCTATATGGACCTCCTGGATGCGGTAAGACCCTATTAGC
>CAZUBM010000041.1:0-10236 GCA_964618805.1 uncultured Nitrososphaerota archaeon | reverse complement strand
TGGATGAAAAGTATCTACTTAAAGTCCTCATGGGATAAAAATGCGATTGCCCTATAGTGAAGGTTCGGTATCTTGCAATTTACGGGTGTTTAGGATATGATATACATGTATGAATGACATGGCTAAAGGATACAAACTTAATATGATCGCTATACTCAAAATAGGATACTATAAGCTTTGTTACATTGTCTACATCAAAACTGTTACATCTGAGTTACATTTTGAGATGGGAGGAAACCAATGGGAGAGACTTTTGAGGAGTTAATCAAGAAGTTCATTGATCGCAGAGGAATAAATGATTCAGAATTAGCTAGAAGGATTTTTGTCCACCGCATCACAATTCGTAGATGGAAAACCGGTGAGACTCATAGGCCAGATTATGAGAATATCATCAGGGTTGCTGATGTTCTGGGTCTAACCCCGAGTGAAAGGAATGCACTTCTGAGAGCTGCTGGCTATACTGCTGAAGGTCTCATCATCTCAGGTATACCCCATGTTTGGCCAACCGAGTGCATTCCACCCTCGCCATCACACTGGGCTGAGGCTGCCATTCAGCAAGCAAAGGGACATATCCAAAGAGCAAATGCTCTCATTTCGGAGGGTATGCAAATGCTGGATCCTGAGATCCGGAATGACCCTGAGTATAATCCCTATATGCGGATACGCATGAAATTGCTATTCCAAACTAGACAATGGGATCCTGACTTGTTTGACCCTCATAAGGCTATAGCTCAGGCCACGGCTTCCCCTTCCAGATATACTCTGGGCTTGCTATGGCGAACTGCTTATGTATTGTGGCACACTGAACATTTAAAAGACGCTTTAAGATGCTTCCATGTTCATCGGGAGCTATCAAAAGAGTTTGAGCCTGGTCAGGAGTTGGGAAATGGTATGTATATCTACGGTCATACACGTCTCCAAATTGGTCAGCCAGACATCGCTCTCGAGAACTTCCTAGAGACATCATGTGAATTCGCTAGAGATCGTGATAACCCGGAATCATTCTACTTCACTGACCTTACTAAGTTTTCACATCTATTAGCGAGCCTGTCAATCGCATTCCATCAGAAGAAGTGGCCGAATAAAGCTTTGTATTGCCTAGCATTGTCGGGCCTTATTCTTCGTAGGGAAAACGTCGTAGTGAAGTATGGGGGTGGTCTCCAGGCATTCTGCTGTACTGCTCAACGAGTTTATCCCTTCGCATACGAGTATCTAACGGCTGACCCTCTTAAAAGGAAGATTATCATAAGTGAGATATCGAATTTTGCATTTCTTCATGAAGAAGCACAAGAGTTGTTGGATTCTTCTCCTAGGGACCTAATGATTGCATCATTCTATGAAAATTTGGTTCACGCCTCTGATGACCGCTACGCTCACCAGGCCAAAATGTATTGTCCTCCTTCAGCGAGAAAAGTCGTCCATCAGAGCACTGAGGAGATCACAGCACCAGGAGTTCCTCAGCAAACTAGTAGTCAAAATCCTATTCCACCGGCAAGCCCTCAAAATTCCACATGACCAAGGCTTGAGGTAGGACGACGCTGGCTACGCCGGACACTAGCCATGGCAGCGAAGTTAACCGACCATATCTGGAGCATCGAGGAGATTCTCACCACGGTTGTTGTCCCCCCGCCTTTCACCAACTCTTTATAGGGAGACTACCAGTATTGGAGTTTGTATCAAAAAGTGCGGAAGATAATCTTTTCACTCAAAAGGAGGCCCCTTGTGAAGAAACTAGGGATAATCACCATCGCCATTATCCTGCTAGCTATCGGCTTTATCGTTGGCATCTTCTTCAACCAATCCAAAAAAGCTACTACACCTGAACTAATCATAACTCCAATAGTTACGAAGCTAGCTCCTGGCGAAAGCATCGTAACCTTTCCTGAGCCTATAGAAGGAACGCCAGAGTCAAACCCTCGATTGACAGTCATCGCTAAAATTCGAGATGCTGCCACTGGTGAACCTGTTATAGCTTCCCGTGTTATATTGGGTGGTGAGGTTATAGCTGAAGATGTTTCTGAGTTTAAGTTTACCCTTCCAGGTGAGGTTCTTGATTACGTTTTTCTAGAGGTGCAAGCCCCTGGATATGAAGAATGGAAGATTGGCTTCAGGCACCGTTTGAGGCACAGCCGTACCTATACGGCGTATGGATCACCTCAGATCATCTTTTTATGCTCTTTACTTTTCTCGCCAAATACTCGGCATTGATTTAAGAGAGAGGATGAAATCAATCTTATCCACGCATAGATTTCCGATAGTGCTTTACAAATCTTTAGCTTTACTCCAACCAAAGTAAAATCACAATCACTTTGAGATTATCATACAACAAAAATTGCCTGTCAGCACCTTTTAGGTTTCTTGCGTCTCTCAGGTACTAGCAGGCAATTTTAGGTAAGGTGTGCAACCATGTTAACTTTAACAGATTCGGGAGCAAAACATATTCTCCTCCTCACCACCATTCGGTGCTGGGTTTTTGTGCGTTTCAGCATCTGATTGGAGTGTGAACCCTAAAAATACTCAGTTTGGGAAAGATGATCACCTAGTATACCTCGGTGCCAATATTATCATGGCAGTGAGCAATCCAAGAATATACGCTACTAGCAGTAAGATGATTTGGGTCTGGCTCATATCTTCCTCACCTTTTTAAGAGTTGGGAAACTAATATTGGTTAGAGTGGCTTTCTTCATAATTCTTGCATTTGACACATAAAGTGGACCACGGCAAAATCTCTAACCTTTCAGGATTAATCGGTCTTCCGCATCTCTCACATACCCCATACACACCCTCTTCCAATCTTTGCAAAGCCCTTCTTATCTCTTTGAGACGCCTTGCCTTTTCCCGGCATCGCCACTCGTGTTCCATTTTTTGCCAAAGTCCAGTGGCGTCCGCGGAGAATTCACAATCCCTTTGGGCATACGTTTCTATTCTTTTCTTCTCCTCTTCTAATTTTTGTCTATAATAGTCGACCGGCCTAAGCATAAGCCTTTGCCCCTTCTTCTATGTGCAATATTCTGCTGGTACAATATAGTTTCCTGAGTAATCTGAGTTATCTGATCAGCGACATTTTCGTATCGGTTAAGTTTAGATAGAAAGGCTTGTTCCCAAAATTGCACTCCATCAGCGTCACCTTTAGCTTTGGCTTGTTCCAAGGTATCCCAAAGCCATCTGAGCTGACTGTCAAGGTAATCTAACTCCCCTCGCAGAAACTCCAAGATAAGTTGTTGGTTCATTAGTTTAGACTCCTAAAGCCAATATTTCATGTTTGGGTACTGCGGCCAATCCTTCTATTGCGTTTCTCCTGCTTTCTAGCTATATTATAGAACTTTGATTTATTAATGCATCTGGAATTTTGCTAGCTTGGAGCTTATGAAATTAGATACAAGGTCCAGTAGAATTTCAGTGATCTTCCACAGTTTTTCTTGAGTTTTGCCAAACCTATTTACAAGGGGGGCAATTTCAGGTATAATTGAGGATAGAAAAAAACCCGCGTTGCTTCTGGGTTGGGTTCTTACTTCTGTTGGGTTGTTCTTTCTCATACTTTCCCAAACTCAAGTTAACATGGGGGAAAAAATGAATGAAGAATTTGTAAAGGATATTAGAAAAGCATTAAAACTAGCTAGGTTGAATCGGTATAGAGAATTGGCGGGTCTTAGGAGGCTTACGAGCCTCAAAATACTGGAGAACCGTATGCTCTCCTCCCCCGATCGAAGTCCAGTTTATCTTGGCAACAATTTAAAAAGCTTGCTGTGGGAGGCTATAGATGCTCAGCAACCGTCATTTCCAGAAGATTTAAACACACAGCCTTGGCGAATATACATCCTTCTTAGGGATTTTTATAAAAGAGGGGAAAGGTGGAGAACGGTTGCCGACAGGATTGGTGTAGAAAGAGCTACATTCCAAGAACTAAAGCGTCTCGCTGGAGAGGAGATAGCTGCTACAATCTGGGAATGGGAAGAGGAAACACGGCTAGCTGTTGTGGTTAAGGATAATTTGCCTCCTCAATCATTTATTTTTGCCCAATATATTGAGCGATACAATCGGTTCGAAGATAAACCCATTATCCCAGGATACAAGAAGGAGGATAAGCTTGCAGAGATAATTATCGAAATGCTTAGGGGAAAGCCTTGGATTATAACTTTGAATGGTCCTCCAGGAGTAGGAAAAACCGCCTTGGCCTACGAGGTGGGAAGAAGATGTAAAGAACGAAGACTCTTTGAGGCAATCATCTGGGCTTCAGCAAAGAAGAAGGTACTCGTAGTGCGAGCAGAGCAAGTCCCTTCATTTGCTCAGGTCCCCTACATCAAAACGGTCACTTCATGTGAGGGCGTATTAGATACTATCGCGCACATCCTCGAATATCGTGCTGTGTCAGGGCCTAATGGCTTTAATAGGAAGCTCGAAATTGTCAATGATCTCTTGAAAAATCGCAATTGCCTCATAATCATTGATAACTTGGAGGAGTTTGACCCTGATGCTTTAGATCAACTCCGTATATTTCTAAGGCAATATAAAGGGCCGAGCAAGGTTCTTCTTACTAGTCGAAGGATATTTAACATCGGAGACCAAATCGTTGACATCTCTGGTCTGAGCTTTGATGAGGCCTCTGAATTGATGGATCAGGTTTGCACATTGCAAAGCTTAGATATTTTAACTGAGGAGGAAAAACGGGATTTATATAAGGCTACTAAAGGTAATCCTTTAGCCATAAACCTCACTCTAAGATTAATGAAAAGCACTGAATTCCCCTTGAAGGAAGCTATCAAGAAGTTCGTTAAGGATAAAGTAGTATTGGATTTTATGTGGGGTGAGGCTTACAAGCGATTAGGGAGAGAAGCTAAGCAAGTATTGCATGTTATGCCTATATTTGTCCCCTTTTCAGCATCCATAGAGGCTATCACTGCTGCGAGTCAATTGGATTCATCTCAGGCTTTACATGGTTTAGGTACTCTATGTAACTTCAACTTCGTTACTAGGTCCGATTCACGATTCATGCTTCGCAGTACATCTGCCCATGAGTTCTTGAAAAAACAGAAAGGGCCCATTGATGGCATAAGTCTCTCGGAGTTCACTGCCAAAGCCTACGTGGGTTTAGCCAATTACTACATTCAAGCTTTGAAGGAAAGGCCCACAATAGATCAAAAGCTGAGGTTCCTTAGAGAAGGAAGGGGGGATGAGAAATGGAACGTGCTCGCGACCCTGCAAGGATGTCGTGCTCTTGCAGACGCCAATTTTGAATGTGAAGGGTGTCGTCCATACGAAGCTTGGCGCTACATAATAGATCTTTTTGACCTGATAGGCCAATCGTTAGGTATCTTGCGGTATCTTGATGAACGCCTTAGGTGGGGAAAGGAAGCATGCGTCGCTTGCCAAGCGTTGGGTGAGGAAAGGAAGAAAGCCTGGTTTGAGGTGTTTGACATTGGGTGGACATATTTAGTCCTCGGAGAGGAGCGAAAAGCTGAGGAGCTTTTTACTAAGCAATTAGAATTTGCAAAGAAGATGGGATATCCAGAAGTCCAGGCATTAGCTTTGTATAACATGGGCCGAATGGCTAGGGAAAGGGGAGAATTAGACAAGGCTAGTAAACTCTTCATTCAATCTTCAGAGTTGTGGCTAGAATGCGAGCGGAAGCAATGGATAGCTTATACAAAATCCTCATTAGGACTTGTAAAATATAGACAAGCACAGCTCTTAAAGGGTAAGGATAGACAAAATAAACTTTTAGAGGCCCGTACAATCCTTGAGGAGTCACTAGAACTTCGTAGAGAACTAGGGTACTTGGATGATATTGTTGAAGGACTAAGTGAAACGGCCTTGGTGTATGCCGCATTGGGAATATGGCGAGAAGCTTGGCAACGCTCAGATCAATCGCTTCAACTAGCTCAAGAGATATCCCCTCCTTCTTCAGCCTATGCCTACGCTCTCAAACTTCGGGCCGAGATCGAGGAGCACTTAGGGAGAATAGATGAGGCAAAAGAATATGCTCGCAAAGCCCTCAATGTATACAAAGCTGCAGGAGCCAAGTACATGTACTCTATAACGGAGAGTTACTATAGACATCTTGAGGAGAAGCAGCAGCAGGGAGAAAACAAAAGTTAAGTGGGCTTATTTTATTGCGTACCTTCTTAAATCTTTTCCTACTCTTTCCATCATTTCGTCAAATGTCTCACCATCTTGAGGGTAATCTGGACGGGCTTCAGGAGGACACTTTTTGACTACTTCTTGAGCTCTTGGACCCCATGTATATAATTTTGTAAACCAATCGAAGGGAAGTCCAGCAGGCTTGCCAGTTCTTTCCCAAGCATCTCGCCTCATCGCCTCAAGAAACTCTCCATAAATTGGACATCCTTCACAGGATCCTTTGGTTAACTTATTGCAGTCTTCTCTTTTTACCTGATACATGTCCTGACACATGTGTATATGTTGTTTATTAAAGCTTAAATAATTGAGTCTCCCTCTCGTTGCTGGTGATCATTACCGCTCTAATACTACAACCATACTTCCCGTTGATGGGTCAAAATGAGTATCATGTGCAAAGACGCCCAACATTCGCAAGCACAGTGTGGTACGACGGAGGCATTGCATTGCGCTCTGACCTTACAGGTGGCATTCATCCTGATTGCGGCAACGCTTTGCAGGGAGACCGCCAAATGATTTATCTTGGTCTATGAAACTTACACAACCTTTGCTTACATTGGGCTTAATAAACCTCTTTTCTCCCCGTTCGCTCATTTTTTTGAGGCATATTATAGGATTTTGTCTCCACTTCAGAGCAACATATTGCTCATTTTTAGGGCGAATTTGGGCTGATGCCCCACCAAGAAGTACACTGCTTGCAAAGAAGTAGGGGGAAATGGCTTTGGCAAGCTTGAAGTAAATCACAATGCTTAAGAATCAGCGCTTGCCAAGCCCCAAATCTGCGAAAGTCCCTCAAAAATGAGCGAACCATGAGTCTTCTCGCAGTGTTTTTAAAATTAGAGGTAGGGAAATGGATAGGCCATGGTTAACATTTATTCCCGCTCTTAGTAGTCTTTTAGGGGTTATTATTGGCAGTCTTGGAACTTTCTTGTTGCAATGGAAACAGAGGCAATGGGCCTTGCATGATCTAAGGTTGCAATGGAAGAAAGAACGTTTGGAAACGCAAGTCGATTCTCTATTGAATCTACTCGGTCAATCATTAACTCATTTAAGATTTATGGCAGAAGGGCTTCGCCAAGGCCGAACGGATTTAGCTCAGTATGCTAAGGTAAGTGTTAATACTGTTGTTGCGGCCAGTATAGCTTCAATAACTATAAGAGATGCTAAAATAGGCGAGCTGTTCTCCGAATATGCATCGATCGTGGAGCAGATCAGAGATTTACATGAGCAAGGTAAACTTACTGAGCAGAAGATGGGGGAGCATCTTGAGAAAGCGCAGATAATTGCCCAGAAGATAGGTGAGCAAGCAGAAGCATTAATAGTTGAAGTGTAAATTCTAGGTGAATCTCAAAGCCTTTAACCTATATCGCTATCGAATTATGGAGCCATTTAGAAGCTCAAATGTTACCATTTGAGCCTCACCTTTATGCTTTGTGCCTCTCTACATAGGGCTTGTGTTTTCACCGCTCATCTCCCGCTTTTAGATTCTCCACACTTCTTTTGCCTTCCTCCTGATATCCTCCATTATGTAGTAGATCCAAGACCTCGTACATCCCATCATCCTCGCTACATCTGCCTGTGAGTATCCCTTTCTGAGCAGGTTAAACACATACCTCTCACGCTCATTGAGATAAGCTTCCAACTGGTTGAGCATCATCCTCGCGTCTGCCATGTCCTCAAAACTACCCCTTACGTGGATGACCTCTTCCAATGGAGTGCCATCTCCGATCGACCTATCGAGGCTCATTATCCTATACTCTTGAGTTTGACGAGGCCTGTGGTAATCCACGCTCCTTCCCTGCCGAAGATAGTGGATCATCGCCCCCTGCACAACCTTTCTGAGATAGCTCCTCGGATAATGGTCTTTTCTCAACGCTTTGATGATAGCTTCCCTTGCTTCTTGAGCTAGGTCTTCCTGTGTCATGGGGTCTTCTTCTGCAAAGTAGAATGCTTTGTAGCGAATGTAGCTCTCCATCGCTTCTAGGCGGGCCAGTTCTTCGTCTTGGTTCAAGCGTATCAAGTTTAAGAAATGCACTGGCCACACATTTCGTTTACCCGTAGTTGAGAATCCGTGACGCCGAGAGGTCAACCTTGTCTAACGGCATAACGGAAACCTACACTCTCGTAAGATATTCCAAACCTTAGCTCGAACATTACATCATGCGACGCTTGCTCATCGATTCAGAAGTCTTGTCACATGCTTATGTTCCGCAGGAGCTCTTGTTCAGGGAAGAGGAGAAAGCAAAACTCCTGCGTGCTTTGCTGAACAACGTTAACACTTTCATCTATGGCCCATCGGGCTCTGGAAAGACAGCCTTGCTGAAGTTAACCATCGAGGAGTTTAACTCTATAAGCAAGGCTAGAGCAGTCTATGTTGATGCTGTGCTATGCCAGACCACGAACAGCATCCTGAAGGAAATCCTATCCAACCTCAACCCTTTAAGTGCCATTCCTAGGAGCAACTCCTACCTGATTGAAAGGCTAAGGAGAATGGGTAAAAGGATGACAGTTTGTATAGACCATTTCGAAGAGTTAAGAGATGTTAGCATAATAGATAAGCTGTTCGGCCTGAGCATCACAATAATCTTGGCCTCGAACCAGAGGGCAAGCTTCAAAAGACTGAGCAAACATGCTATGTCACTAATACCTAACTTCTTGCATGTCGCTAGGTATACGGATGAGCAGGTCTACAGGATACTTGCAGAAAGAGCTAGACGAGCTTTAAGCGAAGGTTGCTGTAAGAGTACAATCATCAGTAGTATCGCTGAAAAGTCTGGTGGCAACGTTACCCTCGCCATAAGCCTTCTGAAAGCTTGTATAGCAAGGGCTGAGAGCGAGAATAGGAGAATCGTTCGAGAGCCAGACATACCCAATCCCATTAATGAACAGAAGACGAGGGATGACGAGCAAATACTCTTGGAATTGATGAAGGAAAGGAAGAGGCTTCCGGCTTCCAAGCTCTATGAGCTGTATGTCGAGAGGGCTGAAAAGGCAAAGAGCGAACGAACCTTCAGGGAGTACATGAGAAGACTTAGGGCAAAAGGGCTTGTAAGAGCCATAGGGGAGAAGAGGTGGAGGGTTTATGAGTTTTGCGGTGTTGAAGCATGAAAGAACACCAACCCCAGTTTAGTACACTCGAGGAATTGATGGAGTACGTTGATAGGGAGGCAAAGCGTAGAGCAAAGAGGATTCTGGAGAAGTATAGAGAATTGCCAGAGACTGAGCCTTATGATCGTGTTATCTTGAAAGTTTTGAGAGAGGCAAAGGAGCCTTTGAGCATAGACTTGATCTCTTTTCTGACAGGCATCAGTAAGTCGCGCTGCTGCAAAGTCCTCAAGAGGCTAGAGGAAAAGTGGAAGTTGGTTAGGAAGGTGACCGTTTCCAAGTCTGCCTACTACGTTGCAACTGCATGAAGAAAACGGCCGTTTTGAGCTAAATCGTGATTGAATGTCGCACCGCCCTAAACTGGATGAATACATCGCTCGCTTGCTTGAGGTTTTCACCGACCCTGTGATCGTGTATGATGAGGGCTGGGCTGACACACTCCCAAAGTGGATCAAAGATCAGATAACGATCGAAAGGATAGTAAGGGTCTACAAGGGGGAAGATGATTATGCTACGGATGCCGAAGCCCTGGCTTACCTCTATTGTGCTAGCTTTGCTTTGCCAATGTCCCAGGAGTGGGCGAACATCTACCTGTATCTGGCCGGCAGGTACATGAAGAAGCGTGGAGCAGATGCTTATGAGTGGGTGCCTAAGGAGCTTTCAGATCATGAGCAGAGCAAGTTGAGAGAGCTGAAGCATTGGATCAGGAAGGAGCAGAAGAAAGTGGTGAAGGTGAGGAAAAGGCAAGCCAAGGAGTTCAAGAAGGAGTATGAGCAGATGGGGTTATTTAAGTTGGGTGATGGTGGTGGGTCTGAAAGCAAAGCGTGAGAGGCTCTATCAACCGTTTGTCGAGGCGGAGAATGTGAGGAGGCTCTACAGGCTCAAACTACTGACGGGAAAGCCGATGACGACGTTGATCAACGAGGCTATTCAGTTCTATGATGAGTATGTCAGGACAAGATTGGAGAAGGATGGTTATCAAGGTATTGCCAAGCA
>CAZUBM010000040.1:0-10741 GCA_964618805.1 uncultured Nitrososphaerota archaeon | reverse complement strand
TAAGAAGGGCCTTTAAGTTTTCATTTGCACAGGCCTTTGCTAGCGCACTTCTTTCCATAGTTCTAGCTATACCTATGGCCTACCTTGATGCAACATATGATTTCAATGGTAGAAAAGTCTTGAAAGCCGTTGTAACTATGCCCTTTACTCTGCCAACAATTTCGGTAGCTCTTTCATTTCTCCTTCTATCTCGTAAGGGGATCGTTCCTCCTGGATGGCCATCAATAATCGCAGCACACACATATTTCAACTTCGGTATGTGCTCCCAAATTCTCTCAGCTACCTTAGCCTCAATAAGCACCGACGTAGAAGAGGCAGCTGACACCTTAGGAGCTAGTTATTGGCTTAAGCTCAAAGCTATAGTGCTTCCACTTGTGATGAAGGGCATTCTCTACTCATTTACATTAACATTTGTCCTTTGTTTCACAAGTTTCGCCATCCCCCTTCTCCTTGGAGGACCCCGCTATAGGACTTTAGAGGTTGAAATATATTCCTTGTATAAGGTATTTCTTGATAGGAAACTTGCTTCCGGAGCAGCGATTCTTCAGCTTGCAGCGACTGGTCTCATTTCTATAATAGCTTTAAGATCATGGCCCGCAGCTAGGTCCAAAGAGGCCAGGTTAAGGAGGGGCATTCCAAAGGATCCATTCCACATCGCTCTCCTAGCATATTACTGCATCATGGCCTGCTTGGCACTATATCCTGTTGTGTACCTAGCTTTCAGGTCACTTTTCAATCCAATTACTGACGAGTTTTCCCTAGGAGTTTACATTAAAGTGCTTTCAAGGATTTTTGATCCCTCCTTAGGATCATCCCCTCTGAGCTCCCTGATAAACAGCTTATTCTTCGCTATAATGACCTCACTAACCACTTTAGTTGCAGCTAGTCTTCTGATATCATCTACTCATAGGATTAAAAGTCTCGGGATGCTGATTTCGCTCCTTCCATTAGGAACCTCATCCATAAGCTTGGCTTTAGGCCTTTATTCCATCGGTAGCAAGTTTCAGGTTCCAGGTTGGATCCTCATAACCTTCAGCCATTTCCTAATTTCGGCTCCTTTTGCCTTTAGAAGCTTGGAAGCTGGTGCTTCCGCTATAGATCCTGTGTTTGTGGAGGCTGCAGAGACTTTAGGTCTGGATAGATTGGGCGCTACTTTTAAGGTTCTTTTACCGCTTATACTGCCCTCCATACTTGTAGGAGGTTTTTATGCCTTTGCTATGTCGATTTCTGAGACCTCTGCCGTAGCTCTTCTCTCCACTCCAGAGACTCAGACTTTAACAGTTGCCGCTTTAAAATACTCTGGTGTAAGGAGATTTCAGGAAGCGACAGCTATATCTGTCATCGTCTGCCTCCTAACCTGGGCTCTACTAGGTCTTCAGGGATTAGTGGAGAGATGGATGAAATGGGCTAGGAGATGAGTCATGGTCGAAGTCAAGCTAATTGGTGTGAAGAAGAGGTTCGGCAGAACTATAGCGCTCGATGAAGTTAACCTTACGGTTCCAGATGGAAGCATAACTGCGGTTGTTGGACCTAGTGGTTGCGGAAAGACGACTATGTTGAGAATAATAGCTGGTCTCGAGGTCCCAGATTCCGGAAGAGTCCTGTTCGGTGACAGAGATGTAACCGATCTCCCGCCTAAAGATAGGGAGGTTGGCATGGTTTTTCAGGACCTAGCCCTATTCCCCCACCTTACTGTTTTGGATAACATAGCTTTTGGGCTCATTGCTAGGGGATATGAACATGAGGAGGCAAAGGAGCGCGCAATGGGCTTAATAAAGCTTCTTAGACTAAAAGGTCTTGAGAGAAGATATCCTCACCAGCTTTCCGGAGGTCAACAGCAAAGAGTGGCTCTAGCAAGGGCTTTAGCTCCAAATCCCTCTGTATTGCTTTTGGATGAACCATTTGGGGCTCTTGATGCAAGGTTAAGGGAACAGCTCCTCTGGGAGGTCAGAAGACTTCACGATGAGCATAATTTCACAGCAATCCATGTCACCCATGATCAAGCGGAAGCTTTAGCCATAGCAGATAAGCTGGCAATAATGAGAGAGGGAAGGATTGTCAGGGAGGGTCCATCGCAGGAAGTGGTTAGAGATCCAAGAAGTGAGTTTGCAGCAAGATTTCTTGGAGCAAACGTTCTTAGATTGAAGAAAGTTGCTCCTTGCAAGTATAGAGTTAGGCAACAGGTGATAGAGCTTAGAAGAGATGAAGATGAGATTCTACTTGCTTTCTACCCGGAAGAGGTTGAGCCCTCTGACAAAGGGCTTGAAGGGGAGGTAAAAGCCATATCATTCTCTAGACTTGGATACAGGCTCATAGTAGTCATAGATGGCCAGGAAGTAGAGATTTTCTGGCAGAGTAGGCCTCCCTCTAGGATAAGGTTCAAGCCTACAAATCCTATATTCATCATTCCTGAGTGATGGATTTTAAACATCGACCTAAGCATTTGAATGATGCTAACCTTAGATTCCCTAAGAATAGATTCAAAGAAAGTTTCTACATCTATCTGTGATTTTACTAAGGAATTTGTAAGAAAAGCTGGAGCAAAAGGTGTAGTTCTCGGAATAAGCGGAGGAGTTGACTCCAGCACCACGGCAGCTCTGATGGTACGAGCGTTAGGAAAGAAGAAGGTCCTAGGCTTGTTGCTACCAGAAGAAGGTGTTACTCCCAAAGAGGACTTAGATGATGCCATAGACCTGGTTAACCAGCTTGGCATAAGATGGGAGGAGGTTGAGATCTCTACAATAGTTAGGAGATATTTAGAAGTCCTCCCTAAGACTAGAGATATGTTAGCTGAAGGTAATCTGAAGCCTAGGATAAGGATGACGATTTTATACTATTACGCTAATTCGTTAAACTATCTCGTAGCAGGCTCTGGAGATAGAAGTGAGCTGCTTATAGGCTATTTTACCAAATATGGGGATGGAGGAGTCGATTTTTTGCCAATTGGTGGCTTGTTTAAGACACAAGTTAGACAGCTAGGCCTTTATCTGGGAATTCCTGAGAGAATAGCTCGAAAGCCAAGCTCTCCAAGGCTTTGGAAGGGACATTTAGCAGAAAGTGAATTGGGAATCCCATATGAGGAGATCGATCTCATCCTACATGCTCTCTTTGATCTTAATCTCTCCATAAAAGAGACTTCGAGGGAAACAGGGCTTAGCGAGAGCAAGATCCTTAAGGTTCTAGATATGTATGAAAGGAGTCAGCATAAAAGGGAAATGCCACCAATAGCACCCATAAATTTAGAATTGGGATAGGGAGGGATGTAATGATAGGCGTTGTATCCGACACTCATGATGATTTAGATTCAATTAGAGCGGCTTTAGAAACCTTCTCGAGGGAAAAGGTAGAGTCTATCATTCACTTAGGAGATTTAATTTCTCCATTCGCACTTAGAGAGCTTGCAAAATGGGAGGGCAGGGTGGACCTTCTCTGGGGGAATAATGAGGGGGAAGCGCTTGTGGCAAAGCTAGGGATAGAGCTTGGATTAAGAGTTCACACGGCTCCTGTTGAACTCAGTCTTTCAGGCAGAGATCTTCTCGCATTTCATGGATTTGGTAGCTTGTCTCTCACCGAGAAGATTGCAAGGCTCTTAGCGGACAGTGGAGAGTATGATGTCATACTCTTCGGACATACTCACTCACCTGTCGTAGAAAAGAGAAAGTCGCTCCTAGTTAATCCAGGAGAAGCCTGCGGAAAACTTACAAAAAGGAAAACCGTTGCACTAGTTGATTTAGAGAACTTAGAAGCAGAAATCGTTGAAATTTAGGTCTTACCAATTAAACCAAGAAGCTTCAACGTTTTAATTATCTCAATTGTGGTCTCTACCTCTCTTCCCTTGTTCTCCGGCTCAAAGGAGCCGTCTTCCCACTGTTTTTTGTTAAGAATTGCGAGAAAGTACTTTACGTCTGGATCTTTTGAGCTAAATCCAGCACTTATAAGGCTCCAGAGAAGCCATGCTAGTTGAGAGGGAGCCCACGAATCTGCTGGCACGTCTCTTAAGTAGGAAAGGGCTCCTCTCACAGCCCAATGATCCTTTCCTAGCATCATAGCTAAAAAGGAGGCTCCAACCCAATTTGTATGGAGGAATCCGTAAAAGTGCCCGTCTGGATGGACAAACCTCATTAAAAAGTCCATAGCGTCATGCAATTCGTCCCTCTCTATGTAATTGAGTTTTGCTAGCCAGAAGGAAGTATATGCTGTAGTAAGTACCCTAGCTTTCAGGTCTCCTGGTTTCATCCAGAATGGAGGGTTGAACTGCTCTATGATGGCTGGCTCTTCCCAACTGCCATCACTATTTTGGATTGAAAAAAGAAAGCGAGTTATCCTGCCAACGCTCTCATGATCTAGGGAATTGTACTCCTCCAACCTTACTAGAGCCAACAAAGTATCCATTATGCTGCTTGGCTTTCCTCTCTCAAAGCCATATGGAAAGCCCCCATCTGGATTTTGTATCTCCAGAAAGGAAGTCAGTATTTCCTCGCTGGCCTTTTTTCCGGTTAAGATGCATTCAAGCCTCTCCTTTTGTTCCTCGTCAGAGTTTTTCTTAACGAATTCTATTGCTAAGTTTGCATCCAGGGATGGCCTCAGCTTTTTGGTTACCACTTCCTCTCCCTCCTTTTCCCCCTTCTTCCCAAAAACTTTGAAAAAGCTCATTGCAATTCCCAAAAAAGTTATTTTGGTCAGCCAATAATCAACAGACCAAGAGAGCCGAAGAAATAAGGGCTCCAAGCGCCATCCCATTATCAACACCTTCAATCAACATGTTCAGCTAAGATCTAAAATATTGTATTGCATGACCGCCGATGGTCCTGCAGACATGTCTTAGTCGTCAAGCTTTTAACCACAGTTTGTTATTTAACATCGGAGAGAAGATTGGGTGAACTCATAGAGAAAGTTAAACAGGCCCTAGAAGAAGCTGGCATAAGATATGCCATGTTAGGAGAGCAACCAGTTATACTTACGCGCTGGAAGACTCAGGAGTTTGATCCTCTTGATATATTCCTACTTGTAAGTGAGGAGAGAGGGGTTGTCTCCTTAACCGCGTCTCTAGGAGAGGGATTCAGCGACATGGAGAAGTGGATGCTCAGCCATAATCATAATTTCGCCTTTGCTTTTTATTCATTAGATGAGGAGGGCGCTCCTTACATCAACTCCCAGCTTGATGCCGGATGGATCACAAGCGAGGCGGTTGTTATAGCACTTCAGGCCATGATAATAGCAGCAGATCACTTTGCTTCCGAGAGAAACAAGGGACCTTCTGAGGAAAGAACATGATTAGTTTATCTAAAACTTCGATAGATTCATTCTAGGCTAAAGAAAGAATAGTTATGAGCTTTGTTATGACAGAGAGTTTAGATTCTCGTGAGTAGGTAGATCATCATGGACGGATTGATTGCTTTACTCCTCGGACTTATTCAAGGGGTTGCTGAGTGGCTTCCAATAAGCAGCGAGGGATGGTTGTACATAGTGTCAGTGCTTCTGTTGGGAATAGATCCAGAGGAGGCACTAGCATCTGCCTTGTTCCTTCATCTTGGATCCTCAATTGCTGCAATTTTAGTTCTAAGGAAGGAGATAAGAGCTGTTTTTGTAGGATTAAAAAGGGAAGAAGGAAGAGAATTAGGTGTTTTCCTAAGCACAGCCACAGCTGTCACTTGCGTTGTTGGTTTTCCGCTCTACATTTATTTAAGAGGATCCCTCCTGCCATCTTCTGGACGGATATTCGCTTTAGCAACAGGATTCCTATTGCTTTTTGTCGGGTTTGCTCTAAGGTTAGCTATCTCTCGGAAGACAAAAGAAGCGTCTCTCACTCCTAGATCGGCTATCTTTGTCGGCTTACTTCAGGGATTATCAGTTATCCCAGGCATAAGCAGATCTGGAATAACCTTAGCTGCGCTTATCTTGCTGGGTTTTGGAAAATACTCGCTAAAGCTTTCGTTTCTCCTAGGAATACCAGTGATTTTGGGAGCGTCTTTACTGCAAATAACCTCGGTGGGTATTAACATGCTTCCTGCTTTTTTCTCCTCATTTATAACGAGTTTATTGCTCCTCAGAGTTCTGCTATCATTTTCTTACCGCGTGGAACCATGGAAGCTGTCAATCCTCTTCGGTTTTATTGCTATAGCTTTTAGCTTCCCCCTAGTCATTTCCTAATCCTGCTCTATTACAGAATTATATGCAACATATTGGATATGATGAAATGAAGAGGACATGCCAATAGACTCTTCATCACTCCTTAAGGAGCTTCACTACGATTTTTATAGTTTCAAAGAGCCCGAAATAGAACCAGAAACAGTAGATATTAAGTTTGAGGACCTATTACCAGGTTTGAAGGGAGGAGGATCTCACTCTAAAAGAATAGCAAGTTCAAGGCTGTATAAGCATCAATTAAATGCATACGAGGCCTTAAAAGGAGGGAAAAATCTTGTCCTTATATCTGGTGCTGGAAGTGGAAAGACCGAGGCCTGGTTTCTTCACTCTGCCTTAGGAAAGAAGAGAACCCTGATCATATATCCAACGTTAGCCCTCTCCAATGACCAAATAAGACGTATCCGAGAATATTCAAAGGCACTGGGGTTAAGAGCTGATTCTATAGATTCTCTTAGAGCTAGAGAACTCAGGTCGCAGATGGGAACTCGAGCAATGAAGCAACATTTAGCCTCTCTAGACATCTTAATTACAAACCCTGCCTTCCTGCTTAATGATCTCAAGAAATGGCCCAGTGGCAGGTCTCTTCTCTATCCATTTACACTTGAAATGGATCTTTTCGTCATAGATGAGTTTGATTTTTACGGACCAAGAGAAATAGCCCTTCTAATATCAATGATGAGGATTATGAAGCTAATTTTGCCGAAGGACTTTCAAATATCGGTTCTCACGGCAACTCTTGGTAATCCTGAGGAGATGGCCTCCATACTTTCTTCAATAAACGGAAGAGAAACAAGCATAATATCTGGAAAGCCTTTTAGAGTTGAAAATAGAGTATATATTGTTCTAGGAAAGGATTTAAAAAAGATTTGGTCGTCCCTAAAGGAGAGAAAAGAAGAAATAATAACTGAGGAAGTTGGAGATGACATAAAAAGGGCACTGGATGATTTTGATAGGTTTAAACTTGATTTCTATAAGGTAATTGAGGTCGCACGATATGCTGGTTTAGAGCCTCCTAGCATTGAAGTAGATGTTTCCGAGATAATTGCAAGCTACGCTAGAGATGAAGGAGTTACTATTGTTTTTACTAGAAGCATAAGAGGAGCTGAAGAGCTATATAGAAGGACGCTTCTCAGGCTGAAGGAGAATCATGATAGGATAGCAACTCATCATCATTTAGTCTCAAAAGTTGTTAGAGCAAGCATAGAAGCTGGTGCCAGGGAGGGAAAGGTCAAAGTTATTGTTTCTCCAAGAACTCTTGCTCAAGGAATAGACATAGGAAACGTGATTAGGATAGTCCACGTTGGGCTTCCTGAAGATGTTAGGGAGTTCAGGCAGAAGGAGGGAAGGAAAGGCAGGAGAAAAGAGCTTCCATTCACGGAAACGGTGATTCTTCCGGTTAGAAGATGGGATAGAGAACTCCTGCTTAGAGGATTAAATGCACTTAGAAAATGGATAGAGCTTCCATTGGAGAAAGCATTAGTAAATCCAGATAACAAATACAGCTTGCTGTTTGAAGGACTATTTAAATTCGCTAATCCCAAGCTCAGAGAGAAGTTGTCCGAAGAGGAGCTATCTCTGCTCTCCCATCTAAGGCTAATTTCTAAGGAAGGATTAACTGATAGGGGGAGGAGAGTTTGGAGAAACATGAATTTCTACGAATTTGGCCCGCCTTACGGGATGAAAAGGATGAAGAGGGAGGATGATAGGGCTATTTACCTCGAGGACATAGGACATTGCGATCTTGTGGAGAGATTTCAGCCTGGTTGTATAGATTACTCTGCAGATGCAGTAGTTGTCGACCTGCTTAGAAAAGGAAGGTTCGTCACAGGAGTTGTTGAAGAGCAACTATCCATGAGAACTGTGTTTAGCTATGATCCTCTTGCCTTTGCATATGAAGAGTATGAGAAAACAAAGCATTCTTGGGGAGAGGAGCCAAACGTAATCAGGGACTATTACACTGGAAGGCTACATTCTGAAGTAATCTGTGTGGTTGATCCTCCAAGAGACGGATTTGGAATAAGGACAAAGATTCCAAACAGGGTTTATTGGACCATTTGTGCCAGAAAATCCAGACCTATTAGTTCAGGGGACAGAACTTACTTCATTAGGGATAGAAAGTCTCTTCCAGTTTTGGGACCTACAGGAGGCATTTATAGGGATTATACTTATGGGATTGCCATCGAGCTGGATCCTGCTGAGGACATTGTATGGGGAAGAATTGGGATGGCCCTTATTACCTTAGTCCTAAGGCTTGTCTATGGAATACCATTTGATACTATCTATTATGAGGTTGTTAACGTTGGAGATAGGAAGCTCCTATTGCTTCATGAACCAGATAGTGCTGGTCTTATAGAGAAGCTTAATTGGGCAGAAGTTTTGAAGAAAGTTGAGGAGTTCAAGCCCGATGAACTCTCAGAGATACTTCTTGAAGTGATTGACGATCAAGCTCACTTTGAATTGCTCAGCTCTGGAATGAGGTGGGATCTGGCAAAGAAATATGCTACAAGAATGCTCGAATACCTGATGTTGAGGGAGAAAATAAAGGTAAAACTGAGAGACAAAGAAATCCTGCTTCCGAAACCATCTAGAGCTTTGAAGACTGCTGCCTTCGATTTCATTATGCTTCCACTATCTGAGAACATATTTTTAGGTTGTTCTGCTATCTTCGACGGCGAAGAGAGCTTTTATGCCCTTATCTCTAAGGAGTTCTTCGAAACTAGCGGATGGGAAGAGATGGGAAAGGTGTTAAACTCCATCGTAGACAGAGGTTTTTACTTAGTAGTTTATGACCTGCCCTTAATTATGAGAACTCTCACTCACTTCAGGCTTAGCTCTGCTGCAATGCTAATTGAAGGCCTGAAAAGAGAAGGAAGACTCATTGAAGTGAGCTTACTTGCAAAAAGAGTTCTTGGGGTTGAAGTAGTTCCTTTTGAGGAACTTGTGAGGACACTAGGTTGGGAAGCGGATACTGATCTTGTCTCCCTAAGGAAGGAACTTGAAAGATCTTCAAGTATACTTAAGGAAAGAGGAGAATTTAAGTGGCCTTACTTCACAAAGTACCTTAGGAAAGCTGCAGAAGAATACATGAAGGCGAACATAATCAACCTCTATAAGATTTATTATGCCTTAAAAGGCCTTGAGAAAATAAACTGAGCTTTCAGAAAGCTAGAGAAATGAAAAATGCCTTAACTGAAGGAGATTTTGAGTAGTGTTTTTGTGAGGTTCACTAGGGCAGATATCTCATGTCGTTTCTAATAACTCAAGATGTCTTTCTTCGTCCTCTGAAATTAGCTCAAGGATCTCCATTACCACTTTAGATGTAGCTATCAGAGAGAGTGCCTTTGCTTGGCACATGTTAAGATATTTTTCTCCTAACTGGCCCCCCATTTTCGTTTGTTCCTCAATTAGCTTTCTTGCTTCCTTCATTGATATGGATCCTTTAGCTAGCTCTTCAGTCTCCTCCCTTATGTGTTTAATGAGATTAACGGGTTCCGTCCCTACAAGATTCCGACAACTCTCCAAATCCACTTCAACGTCACGCAATAAGACTTTAGCGCTTTGCCGCAGAAGGTTTGCATGCTTCAAAGAATCAAGTCCTACATACATAAGAATGGCCTTGGCCTCATCACTTCCCTCAAAAGGTCTTTTTCTTTTAGGATAGAAACTTCTTAGAGAGTTAGAAGGCTAAAGATATCTTCTTGGTCATCCCGTGTTGTGACCTTGATATCAATCCCTTTGCCTCTAATTTCTTTAATATTCTTGATACCTTGGTTTTAGAGTATCCAGAGATGCTACTGATCTCCGTTTGAAGTAATTCTCCTCCTTTCTCAAGAATAATTTGAAATATCTCCTTCTCTGGTCCTTCAAGAGCTTTTAATGCAGTAAAAGCGTTACTAATACGTTTTAATTGCCAATTATCAACCACTGATTGTAAATAATTCGGCCTTGAATGAACATAATCTCTCCTAAGAAGGAGATAAAGGAACGAGCTCCCTGCAGCAAAAGAAAAAAGAACAAGGGCAAATACTTCTTTAAAGGAATATAGTTTTGGGGAGTTGATGAGAATAGATCCACTTCCCTCTATTACTATTTTTAGTGGTTGGGGCTTCGTCAATGCATTAGCCAAGAAGAGAACGGATATAGCCAGTATAACTCCAGATAATAACTCCTTCTTACCTATCAAGAGGTTTTCACCATCGATATCTTAATTAACCTCCACTAAGTCGATAAATTTTTTCTTTTTGGAGCTCACAAATTTCCATAAGCTCTTCAACCGAAACGAACCAGCCTTGGAGGTATGAGTCCCTGAGATTGCCTCCTTGAATCCAGATCACGACATTGTCCAATGAGAAAACAACCTCTGGACCTGGAAGGCTCCCTCCCTCTCTTACTTTCAGTACTTTCCCCATTGAGTAATTGCACAAATAAGCCTCATTTCCTATTCCATCAAGTTTCAGTATTTCTCCTATTCTTGGCGGAGCACCCTCTTCGTGAGGAATCACATGGCTTCCTATGATTTGATCTTCAAATTGGTAGAGGATTTCTCCAAGATATTTCCTTGCTTTTTCTGGAGTTGAGAAGAGATATGTATGAA
>CAZUBM010000039.1:0-10824 GCA_964618805.1 uncultured Nitrososphaerota archaeon | reverse complement strand
CTTTTCTCCTAGACATCAAACCTTACGTTCCACAGTTTGATCAAAGAACAAATGTGAAAATCGGCTGGCTAACAGGCAAAATATAGGAATCGGTGAGTAAAATGAGAAGCCTCAACATCAAACTTAGAATAGAGTACTTTCTTCTAGGATTAAGAGATAAGTTCGGCATACCTTTCAAACCAGAAGAGGAAGTACGCAAACTTGATCTCCAAGAAGGACAAAAAATACTGGATTATGGGTGTGGTATTGGCTCTTACACTTTCCCAGCTGCCAAGTTGGTAGGCGAAAAAGGAAGAGTATACGCTTTGGATAAACAGCCGTTGGCAATAAAAAAGATCGAGGAAAAGGCTCAAGAGGAAACTTTCTACAATATAGACACAATATTATCCGACAGAGATACCGGATTACCTGACGAAAGTGTAGATGTGATCCTTTTATATGGAGTGCTGCCTGAAATTGAGGATAAGGAATCTTTACTAAAAGAATTGTATAGGATTTTGAAGCCAAACGGATACCTTTCCACGCGTTTCTGCTTTCGCATGAAGAAGGACAGAATTCTAGAGATCATGGAGAAAACAAACCTATTCTCTTTAAGAGAGCAAAAGGGTCACATACTTAACTTTTCAAAGAAAAAACAAAGGAATTCCCAAGAAGACTAAGGATAACTTCAAGCGTCGATGTTATTACAATGAAAATTTAAGAAGGAGTAGTCTTTTCCTATTCTTCAATTTTTGAATAATAGCGCGCGCTTCGGGTAATTCAACTAAAGCAGATAGCATATCATCTAAAAATTCAACTTTCATTTCACCACCACGAGTTTTGGATAATGAATACAAACGCCTTTAACATAAATGTTGCTATTTTTTATAATATCAATAACTTTTTTCATATATTTTCCAGCTTCATGTTTATCTGAAATCAAATTATAACTTTCAGGATAATTGTTTCTTAACCATTGTCTAAAATTCTTGCCAGAAGCCCTTAAATTCAAAAATTCAAACCAATAGAAATCTACAAAACCCTTCGTTTCTTTAATCAATTCCTCAACATCAACCAACTTAGGAATTATCGGAGAAACAAAAGCATAGGTTTTAATTCCGTTTTCCTGCAGCATTTTAAGAGCTTCTATTCTTTTTCCATTGGTTGGAGAAAACGGTTCTATTTCTTTTTTTAATTTTCCATCAAAACCATTTATTGTTAATCCAACTCCTATATCTTCAAACTCTTTAAAAATGTCAATATCTCTCAAAATCAAATCGGATTTTGTCAAAATTCTAAGCCTTACTTTCTTCTTCATTCTTTTCAAAATCTTTCTGGTCAGTTTGATCTTCCTTTCTATGGGCTGATAGGGATCGCTCACACTTGACATGTAAACTTCTCCTTTCACATGTTCACTTTTAACGAGCTCTGGTAGATTTTCCTTAACGACAACCCATTTTCCCCACTTTCCGTAGTTGTACCACTTACTCATGAACTTTGCATAGCAATAAAGGCAAGCATGCTCACAACCAACATATTGGTTTATAACATAATCTGCTCCTGGAATTTTGGTTGGAGTAAAAGCTTTCTTAGCTTTAACTTTGATTATTTTTATTTTCATCTTCATTCATCCTCTTTTTCAAATAGCCTTTTTCAGATAAATAAGCCAAACAATATTTCTTATTATTTATGAGTCCCTTTCGATAGCTGTGAAGAGGGATTATAGGAATGAATTCGGATTTCGTAGCAAGATCAGCCGTTTTGGCCATGTTACTCGAAGTTTCCTGACCCTCTTATCATAGCAAAATTTTGAAGGCAATTGGCGGAGGATATGATGAAAAAGGGATGCAATTCCCTGACAACGGGAGGTTTTAGGTCGCTGGATGGGGAATTGTTAGAGATGGGATAAATCTTGGAACAATAGGATTTAACAACTTCATCCATATTCTTAGCACTCATAGACGGAGTACAGTTTTTGTATCTAGTCTAAAAACAGAGTAATTAACGATTAGCTGAACTCGTTATTTAGAAATTACTTGTTCGAAAAGTCGCTCTAGATCATTGAATGAAATGCCAACGAGCTTTCCTTTCTCTCTAAACTTCTCCAAGACCTTCTTTATCGCTTCAAACTCGGCTCTTTTTCCCTCTAACTCAGATTCAATATCTTCGATTATGCTTGAAGGGTAAGCAAAGAAGTCCCCGCTTATTATTGCTCTCTCTATGATCCCCTCCCTGATCTTTAACTCAACCTTGACAGTTTTGCCACCAGGAATCTTCGTTAGTGCCTCTCTATGAATCATATAACTACCTCCTAAAATTCCATTCTTTGCTAATGTATTTTCTCTCCAATTTCTTTGCGAGTTTTATTTCTTCTTCAGTAAGTTCTCCTTTCTCCAGAGTTATGCCGAGCGCCTTTTCGAATCCCCTTTTTAGGGATTCTATGACCTCGTCTTTGTCAACCTTCCTTCCTAAAGATGTGGAAATCGTGGTTACTCTCTCCGTAATGCTTCTAACTCCGTGATCAACTAGCTTTGCTTTAGGGACCATTAAGGCTCTAGCCAAGATCTCTAGATTTGTGTTGTACATTAGGGTTCCGTGCTGCATAACTGCTCCAGACCTTCGTGCTTGAGCACTTCCAGATATCTTCTTCCCCCCAACCAACACATCATTGACAGGTACAAACTCTGCTTGAAGCCCAAATATACTCAACGCCTCTATTACCCCAGAACAAATGACCTTATAGCTCTCTAGGACGTTCTCAGGGATGTCCTTGGAGGAGACTGTTACGCTGTACGTAATCTCCCCGTCTTGATCATGTAGAACAGCTCCTCCTCCTGTAACTCTTCTTACAACAGGAATTCTTTTCTCCCTAGTGTAAGAGAGGTTCACTGATTCTGAGATCTTCTGGAAGTATCCTATTGTCACAGCACTTGGCTTTATTACATAGAGTCTGATTGTGTTTGGTATCTTCTCCCTAGATTTCAGAACTAAAAGAGCTTCGTCTAAAGCCATCTGCCAATGGACAGGTCCTTCATCTATTAAGAGGCGCCACATCCATCAATAACATCAAGGGGAACATATATTTTTGTGTGCAACTCAGATACCGAACAGGAGCCGTGGTGGTCAAATGCTGATTCGAGCCTCTGTAGGCACACTTGCACAGCTAGGCATGATTGATCTAAAGATGTTAGAGGTTCCCAAGACGGTCTATTTGTTGCAGTACTCACCTTTTGGTTGCTTGGCCTCCTGCACATTCTGTTCGCAGAGCAAGAATAGTTCTTCAAGCAAAGATCTGCTTTCTAGGATCAGATGGCCAGCTGTAGAATTAGATACAATAATAGAACGTGTCCTTCAAAACGAGAAAAAGTTCAGTAGGCTCTGCATTCAGAGCATTATCAAGGAGAACTTTGAGGAAGAGCTCTTATATATCGTAAATAGGGTGAGGAGAGCTAGCATCAGCCTACCAATCTCTCTTTCAATCTCTCCTGTTAGTAAGGAGTTTTTGGAGAGGGCTAAATGGGCCGGGGTGGATTTCATTGGAGTAGGTCTTGATGCTGCATCTCCAAGGGTTCTTGCTAAGATAAAGAAACCTTATACATGGGAGGAGTATTGGAATTTCATAACGGATTCCATTCGTGTATTCGGCAAGAGGAAGGTTAATGTCCATTTAATCTTCGGGCTAGGAGAGACAGAAACAGAATTTGCAGAGGCTATGCAAAGAGTTTATGACGTAGGAGCAGAAGTATCCTTGTTCGCCTTCACTCCCTTGGCCGGGACTCCTGCAGAGAAGAACGGGAGGCCCGATATCATAAGATATAGGATAATACAAATACTGAGATCTCTACTCTCAAAAGGTTACAAGCTTAATGAGGTTGCCTATTTCGAGAAAGGAAAGGTTGTTTTGAAGCAAGGACCATGGCTTAACAGAATAAGGTTTTCCTTTCTGACGAGCGGTTGTCCAGGGTGCAATAGGCCATTCTATAACGAGAGTCCTGCTCTGATCTACAATTATCCTTCAGTCTCCCTGATTGAGAAAGACATCAATGCTATAAAGAGACAATTATCGAGGGCCGGACTAAACCCAGAGGTGGTCTGAACTTGGTAGCAACGGCCTACATTCCTGGACAAACATATCCTGCCATAAGCATTACAGGAATGAAATGCTCTCTCATGTGCGACTACTGCAAAGCCCATTACTTAGGTGGCATGTTTCCTGCGCTATCTCCGCATCAGTTGTACAAGCTTGCGGGTAAGCTATATGGAAGAGGGGCAAAGGGTTTGCTAATAAGCGGAGGTTTCAACTCTAAGGGAGAGCTGCCGATACAACCTTTTCTTCCTACAATCAAGGAAATCAAGAGAGACTTTAACCTAGTTATCAGTGTACATCCTGGGATCGTTTCAAGACAACTTGCAATGGCTCTTGAAGAAGCGGGTGTAGATATCGTAGACTATGAGTTCGTCATGGATCCTATAGTGATAAAGGATGTTATGCACCTCGAGAGGGCAAAGGAGGACTTCTTAAATGGGCTAAAATGGTTGGTGGAGGAGGGACCTCCTTACGTGGCACCACACATTCCTGTAGGGTTTCACTATGGCAAAATCGATATGGAGCAAGAGTCATTAGAGGTGCTGCTGGATTTCGACCCTTATGTCCTGATCTTCATAGTATTTATGCCAACCAAGGGAACGCCAATGGAGGCAATATCCCCTCCTCCAGTTGAAGGGGTGGTTAACCTATTTCGATACGCTAGAAAGAGATTTAGCGGAGAAATAGCTTTGGGGTGTATGAGACCTCCCGAATACAAGAAGAAGCTAGACGAAATTATTCTAAGAGAAGGGTTAGCGGATAGAATTGCGGTTCCGAGATGGCAGATTGCTGAGAAGTATGGGCTGAAAAAGGTGCCAGCCTGTTGCTCCATTCCGAAAGAGTTCTTGAGTTTGTTTGAATAGACTACCGAAGTATTACGATCCTTTTAGATTCGAACAGAAGTCTTCTAAAAGCTCTATCTAAGAAAGTTAAACAGAAAATTCAGTCTTGAATGGATTTTTGGCGTGTGATCCGTCTTAACTCATCCCAGGGCCTTATGAAGTTAATAGGTATTAATAAGGGACTATCTCAATGGTTCATTGGTCTAGATGTCGCTACATCAGCTGGTTAAATGGAAAGCGCTGAAATTTGACTTAAAGTACGGTACTAAGCTTCAGACGGATGTTGAAGTTGCCTCAGAGGGTTTGTTCGATCTTTATGTTAATGAAAACCTTTACATGACAGCTGTGCTAACTCCTTTCCAGTTAAAAGAATGGTCAATCGGTTTTCTTTACTCTGAGGGCCTAATAAACTCGGCAAGGGAAGTAAAAAGAGTTGTCATTAATGACGATAGCATAGAGGTCAAGATAAGAGAGGATGAGGATATAGGGAGGAGATTGCCCAAAATCGGAAGGTTCCTATCAGATAGTTGCACGTCAACTATTGCGCTGAAAAGGATATCTTACATTAAAGAGGTATCAGAGGAGATCTTCTCAAATGATCTTACCATTCCTAAGGATATCATCAGAGACCTATCGATTTCTCTAAACAAAGCTTCAATGACATACAGGACAACGGGAGGAACACATTCAGCAGCTTTATTCAACACAGAAGGAGAACTTCTAATCTACTCTGAGGATGTAGGAAGGCACAATGCTGTGGACAAGGCGATTGGGAGTTCCCTTATAGAAGAAATCCGGCTAGATGACAAAATTTTAGCTGTAAGTGGGCGTCTATCTGAGGAGCTAGTGTTCAAGTGCGCTCGGGCTCGCATACCGCTCGTTATATCTCTCTCAGCTCCTCTCAGCCGAGGATTGGAGTTGGCAAAGATGGCAGGAATCACGCTGATAGGCTTTGCACGAGGGATAGATTCAATGTTTACACCCATCCACACCGCATTGAATAGAAATCCTTCCTCAAATGGACTCCAAATCGCTACACCAAAGGTTCCTTCGACACATTACAATAGGATAAAAGTCTACAACTCCTATGTAATAGAGAGATTCAATCCAGAACTATATAATATGGGTTCAAGACAAAGGGATAGTAAAAGATGTCACCCCTCTACCTCGAGACAATCGAATTAAAAGAAGCTTGGAAGCATGTAGATGGAATACTAGCTTCTTATGATGAAATAATCTTAAAGTCTCATGCTGTAAGGAGGAAATTCGAGAAAAAACTTGTTGAAAACATGAAATCGGCTCTAAAGAACGCTGAAATACCTTATAAAAAGGTAACCAGAGGGGGAGGCAGGGTTTTTGTCCAGCTTGAGAATGTAGAACTCGCGCTCACCTCCTTGAGGAGGATATTTGGTCTAAGTTGGCTAGCACCAGCCCACAGACTTGAAACTACTAAGCTAGAAGACATTCTGAGGTTCTGTAAGGAAAATTATGAGAAGTGGATTCCAGAAGGAAAGACCTTTGCTGTCAGGACGAAGAGAGTAGGAGTTAAGGAATACAACAGCTTAGAACTAGCTAGACAGGTGGGCAAGGTAATTGACAGGGAAGTGAATTTGAAGTCCCCGGACATCGAGCTGTTCGTCGAGGCAAGGGGGAATGAGACCTATATTTACTCCCAGAAATTCAAGGGGCCGGGAGGACTCCCTCTTGGAACTCAGGGAAGCGTTGTAGCCCTGATATCTGGCGGTATAGATTCTCCAGTTGCCGCTTGGATGCTGATGAAGAGAGGAGCTACCATAATAGCCCTTTATGCTCATTCTGGAATCAGCAGGGACTCATTTATGAGGTTCATTGATGTAATGAAGGTTCTTAAGGATTGGCATGCTGGAGAACAAATCAGAGCGTTTGTATACAGGGAATCGTATGATGTTTCTCTTCTTAAGCCAGATGAGATCAAGTATGCTTACATCTTGGAAAGAAGGATGATGCTCAGAGTAGCTAATGCTCTTGCTGAGAGGTTGGGGGCCAAGGCGATCGTGACAGGAGAGGACCTAGGACAAGTTTCTTCACAGACGCTTGATAACATAGCAACGATAGATGAAGCCTCGAGACTTCCGGTATTAAGACCTCTCATAGGTATGAACAAGCTTGAAGTCGTTGAACTAGCGAAGGAAATAGGAACATATGAGATTTCCATCAAAAGAGTTCCGCCGGAGTGCGGCACTCTGTCCATTTGCGTGAAGAAACCAGCGACAAAAGCAAAAATTGAGAAAATAAAAGAAATAGAGAGAAGATTGGATGTAGAAAAGGCGCTTGAAAGAGCTCTCTCAAGTTTAGAGGATGTCACGAAATTTGTCTTAAGCTAATCATGTAGCTGATAATCGACAGCGCCCCTCTTCTAATGAGATTTAGAATCTATGTTAGGAAGCTTAAAGCAGTATATTCCTTTAGATAGCCATCTGGGTCCAACTTCCACTCTCTAACGTTGAATTCGCCCCTAGTTTCAGCAAGTTCCTTTATGAATCTTCCAGCTCCGGGGTGTTTCCACCATTTCTCTCCGAATTCTTCCCTTAGCCTCTTTTTAATGGTCATAACCCTAAGGGCCGCTATCACATAGCTTGGAGAATACATCTCGTAATTTGGCATTATGTGATGTAATAACCAGTAACTGCCAGGAACCTCTAAGAAGAACCTCTTTGTAAGTTCCTGCCACCTCTTTGCAGCTTCCTCAGCATTGTATCCCTTTCTCCAGAACTCCATCTTCATGATGCCGTTTGCTGCATAAAAAGTCAGGAAAGCAAGCTTCATGAACTTTCTCCTGTCCAAGATGTCGTTTATCTCCGCTTTACCAAGGTTCAGTTCCTCCTGTAGGAATAAAGGTTCCTCAAGCATGCTTTCTATCAGGTAACTGAAGGTCTCGGCTACATTCATAGGTACTATGTACCTCTTCCAAACAGGATCCTCAGGGTTAGCGCTTATCCCGTGTATGCCGTGGCCGAACTCATGAAAAACGCTTCCGAAATCAGAGAAGGGAGATACCCTTCTGAAAACTACCCTAACGTCATCAGGAACCCTTATGCTGAAACAAAAAGCGCTTGGACTCTTCTTCTCCCTATCTTCATCGTCAACTTTGATTTTCTTAGGGTCAAACCCCATAGAAGTTAATAGTTCCAAAACCTTCTTAACAGGGTCCATCCCTTCGAAATACTTGTTCAATGGCCTGTATATACGCCCTCTCCAAGTGTAGTAATCGTCGTAATACTCATACTTTTTCTTCCCAAGAACCTGAGGCGCATAATGCTCAGCGGCAGCTAAGAAGGCCTCTCTCGCGCCATCTCCAAGTTTCATGAGTAATTCTCTGAGTTCATCGTATCCAAAACCTTCTAACTCTAGATATGCATCTAACGGGGTCAGACCATACCTTGCATAAACCTCTTTTGAAATTCTGAACCTCTTCTCAACCCAAGGGGCAAGAGCTGGAGCTTTTGTCAGGAACTCATCAAATACCTCTTTTCTCTTGGAAGGATCATCAACTTTTGAGTTGAATTGTCTCCAATTACCCCAATTGACCTTCTTTCCATCTAATTGGTACTTCTCTGTGTAGATGATAGCCATTCTCTTCTCCTCAAACTCTAACATTGCCTCTAGGGACTCGGATTGGGCAATTGTACTGACGGATTCTATATACATGCTCCTCGGTTCTTTGTACTTCTGCAGAAACTCTAGACAGACCTTTGATATCTCGTCTGACAAATGCCTCATTAGATCTCTATCAAAAGGAAGCCCTGCTTTCTGAAAGTAGAACTGCTCACTTAACTTGGCTCTTAGATCCTCATATCTTAATGCCAACTCTTCAAGGGACATTTCCTTTCTAACCGGTTAACTGAAACTAAAAAATGAGTTGGTGCAATCCTCTCTTAGCAATATGCTTAACAACTAAGCCGTTGCATTCGTCTCAGGAAAACCTAAATCCTTGGACCCCAAGCATCCTCGGTGTATGATGCCTCTAATTCCCAAATGACTGGAGAGGTACAGTAGACAAATTGTCTTACCAGAAATAGGTTCTGAAGGTCAGAAAAAGCTCTGTTGCCATCATTGGATGTGGTGCTCTCGGATCAGCAGCGGCTCAGTTGCTTGTCAGAGCAGGAGTAGAAAGGATCAGAGTTACAGACAGGGATTTCGTTGAGCTCAGCAACCCTCAAAGGCAGATATTGTACAATGAGGAGGACATGCGATCAGGTCATCCAAAAGCAATAGTGTGCGCAGAAAAGCTTGGGTAGATAAACTCTTCCATAGAGGTCGAGCTTGTTATTGATGATGTCCTTGCAGAAGTCCTTCCTAGCGAGAAAGCCAGTAAAATTTCTGAGCTGCAGGAGAAGGGACACCTTGTTAGAATGGTAGGGGGTGGCGTAAACGACGCTCCCGCCCTAACTCAGGCAGACGTGGGATTTACCATAGGAAGCGGAACCGACGTGGCAATAGAGTCCGGGGACATAATTCTGATAAGGAATGATCTGAGAGATATGGTCGCAGCTATTCAGCTCAGCAAGAGAACAGTAAAGCAAGTTATGCAGAACCTTGCGTGGGCCTTCGGCTACAACACTATCTTGATTCCTCTTGCAGCTTTTGGTAAGCTTTATCCGATGCACGCTAGTCTAGCAATGGCTCTAAGCTCTATTTCAGTAACATCATGGTCCCTCACGCTGAGACGCTATATCGCTCCTATAGAGAGAAGAATAAATGAAGAAATTACATCAAATTAGTAAAGAGCACACTTAGAGAGTTCTATAGAGATTCTAACCCCAATAAATGAATGAGTTCTCTTAAAGAATTTATTTTGATGTCTGACTCAACCTTAAGACCTATTGGAATGCATCCTGCCCTGTTTGCGGCCTCTATATCATAAATGGTATCTCCAACAAAGCAAGCCTTTTCAGGTGAAACTCTTAAGGTGCTCAAAGCTCTTAAAATGGGCTCTGGATGTGGTTTTTGAAGAGATACCTCGTCTCCACATATCACTACACCTAAAAAATCAAGTAGTTCAAAGCTTTTCAAAATCTTAAGGGCAAGAGTCTTTGGAGTATTGGTCACACAGCCTGTCTTTAGTCCAGAGCGATTTATCTTCTTTAGAACATTCTTTGCACTTGGCATCAGGTCTATAAGGTCTATAAATCTTGGAAAGTGCTTAATATACAGCTGTTTGAGTTGTTCAACTGTGAACATCTTAAAGAAAGTCTCCACATCCTTTTCTATGCTTTGTCCAAGGTGTTTCAGGAATACGTTCCAACTTATCTTGGGAAGCCTGTGCTTTTCTAAAATGAGATTCATAGTATAATACCAAGCCCTGCTACTCTCTATCAGCACACCATCCATATCAAATAGTATGGCTTGGACCGATCTTAGCTTCTTGGAATCTCTCATAGTCGAATCTCCATATTACAACTGACTCTTCAGCATCCTACGCCCTTAACTTTTAAAAAGCAAGCCTTCAGAATCTAAATCTCAAATTTTCTAGCTACACTTGTCATCTTGTATTTTGTGGTCTCTAAATGCATTATTTCGCCAAATACACTCTCTAGAAGGGAAGTAAGTTCTTCTAAATCATAGTAGTACCTATAAATCTCAAACACACCCTCTCTTGTTTTTTCTAACCTGAACCTGCTCTCTTCCTTAGGTCTTTCAGTAGAGGTATAGCTTCCATCATTTCTCGTGATACCATAGACCAGATCACATGCTTTGGTCTAGGTCTTCTAGGACATCTAATCACACGGCTAGGTGTAACAATAATGTCTACAGGTACGTCGTTCTCTCGAATTGGAATAGTGGGAACGATTTGAAGATCGTGAACAGTAGTCACTAATGGAGTTTCCTCAGAGATAGCTCCTACTTCCCTAAGGATCACATATTCGATGTCAGAAT
>CAZUBM010000038.1:0-13927 GCA_964618805.1 uncultured Nitrososphaerota archaeon | reverse complement strand
TCATCACCAATCCCTTAGGTTAGCGGATGCTAGGTTAAAAAGCTTGTTTGAGAATAACTGAAAGTGAGGGCCTTCGGCGCTTCTTCGACTCGCCCTAGGCGGGGGCATCCACGCCAGGCATCTGCCCTCAAACATATGTAATATATTTTTTATGTAAAATTAATGTTTGGCATTTCTTTAAGTAACTCTTTCAATCATACTAAATTGATGTTGTATGGTAGAGAGAATAGTCATCGACCCAGAGATAATGGGAGGAAAACCAGTAATAAAGGGAACCAGAATAACAGTTGAACTAATTCTCAGGCTCTTAGCAGAGGGTCTCACGGTTGAAGAGATACTAGAGGATTACCCACATCTCACCGAAGAGGACATTAGGGCTGCCTTACTGTATGCTTCAAAAGTGCTTGAGATGGAGGAGGTGTACCCGCTTCGCTGAAGCAGAAGTTTCTTGTGGATGAGAGCGCGGGCATAAAGGTTCACTTGGCACTAAAGGGCAAGGGATATGATTCTAAATCCGCGATAGAAGAGCTTAGAGGAGCAAAAGACCTGGAGATAATAGAAGTTGCAAAGAAGTAAAACAGGATCTTAATAACATGTGACAAAGATTTCGGAAGACTTGCTCTACTGTACAAACCACCAGGCGCAATTATTCTAAGACTTTCAGACGAAAGAGCAAAGAACAAAGTTAAATATCTTCTTTTAACAATTGAAAGATACAAAGAAAGGCTATACGGGTCGCTTATCATAATTACAGAGTATAAGGTAAGGTTTAGAAAGATTTCTTTGCATTCTCGGAATTATTCGCAAATTAAGCCTTTCGCTAAGTCTCTCATTTTTACCAATAGAAAAGCGGTTTATTGCTTTTTCAACCTTTCAAGATCTCCAATATTTAAGGAAGGGAGGGCTGGTGTGAGCATCTTGGGGTTATGCGCGCTCTACCATCCCTCAAAAAAGAGTTTCATCTTCATCTATTCGATGGGACTCGTTGAGTTTGATTCTTTTGATTCTGTTTTCGTTCTGATATTACAAATTCCATAATAAGAAGATCTGGTTTAACCAGAGAGGAACGTCTAGCTCTTCTTTAGGCTAACCTCTATAGTTGTTAGCGCGGCGCGCTATAATGATGTGTCATTCGGTTAGTTCGATTATTTCTTCGCAGTATTCTGTGTAGGGGCGTATTTTATTGTAGTTTCTGGTGAAGCGTAGCTTTGGGTTGATTTTCTCAATTAGTAACTGGACGGATTTCTCCCATCCTTTTTTACAAACCTTTCTTGTGTCGAATCCGGCTCTTTTACAGGCTTCTAGAACTGGACACCAGTTGTATGAGTGCCAAACAATTTTTCTCTCGTCTTCGTATACTACAGGAGCCTCTTCTGGGCTTAGATTCATGAATTCGCGGATAAGTAGAGTGTAAGCTTTCCGAACGTCTGAACCACTAAGTTTCAGCTTATCCTTATTTTTCTCATACCAGCCAAGCCTATTCTCAATAGACTTCCGATTAATCTCAGAATAGTCATCGCTCTCTTCAGCAGCTCTGATCTCCTCAATAAACTGCTGAATTACCTTTTCCCTCTCATCTTCCTTCATGATACTCCATCTTCATCTTTTCTAACCCGTATTAAAAAGGGTCATATAAGCTCCATTTCTTTTCTTTGTACCATAATTCTAGATGCGATTAACCCTCAAGGAATCGGTAAGTTTATAGTAAGAGAATTTGTAGCTAAATAAACAGAAAGGTAGAATCTATGTTCATTGCGATTCTTGGTTTTCTTATAGTTACTTTTCTTGTCTTGCTTGTAGCAGGAGGCCTGCTCTTCGCAGCATACTTGTATTTCCACATAAATATATTACATGGCGGCTTAACGTAGGCATTATAGCAACACTATACCGCAACGGCTTGGGTGCAATAATCTCTGCAATGCTTCTTTTCAACAGTATATTCTTTACGCTTTTAGCAATACTTTATTTCTTCCTTTCATTCAAGAGCGCCATAACGATATTGGTCCTGCTCGGCAGAATAACATTAGGAGTACTGTACCAGATAGGAAAGAGCGCATGATATGATGATTATGCAAATTTTTTCCTTGACTCCATATCTTATCTTTCAAGTATTCTTTAAGAAGCGCAGAACTTCGTTCTCATCTAACCCCAATTTTCTAAGAAGTTGTTTTACGTCTCTAGGTAGCGACATATCTTTAGGAAGCTTCCATCGTAGAATCCTGCTACAAGATATGACTATTCTATTCGCAGTATCCTCTCCTATTCCTTGAACATCATCCTTTAAGAAGCGATAAATTTCATCTATTCCTTCTTTTTTATACCATTCCCTTAGACTAAATTGAAATTGCTCGAGATTCTCTAGAATTTTTTCTATCGCATTTACATAGTTTGATGGCGGAACTTTAATTCCTTTATCTTTAAATTTTTTATCAAGATAACTTCTAGTGTTTTTCTGCCATAGGTATTCAACAGGGGATTTTTTGTTTCTGAAAGATTCTTCCTTAATTTCTTCGTATATCTCATCTGCTAGATCCTTGTAACTTTGTGAGCGTATTGTATCCCTCAATGGCCAATGAAACTGGTCAAAAATCAAGGTTTCTATTGCAGCATTTTCACTCAAATGCTTGCGGTACCTTGAAAAGTTCTTCATATGATAAGCTAGCTCACTCTCCGTCGGTCCATACACGATTAATATCCACACGATCTACCTTGTCTCCGATACGTACTGGATATTCTCTCTGAACTTCATCCAGATCACGTAAGTTCCAACCTAAAATCTCAAGAAGAGGTTCAACTAGCGTAGATATAGTATTTGATTCACTCATCCTAGGATATTTTTTGATTTAAGTCATTATATGCTGGATTTTTCCCTTTATCGTGCTACTTTCAACCAAAGCTGGTTTATAAACAACTTTAGTTAACCCTTCACATACTTTTAATCCCTTTTCTCTAAGAAAATGATGGAGAGATTAAGGAAATTGGTAGCTGACTGGAAGACCATAGATGGAAGCGGGAGTTTATGTGACAAATTCAAGCAGATAATGAACTCTTTATACTTCCTTTCTTCTGTTGGTGGATCTCAAGAAGGAGTTGTGACTAGGGAGGAAAACAGAACTCATACTGAAGTTAACCCAATGCAATTTTGATCTACATAAATTAACCACCACATGTAATGAGAAATTTCACCTTGCGACCACTTGGCCATGCTTCATAGACTTCTTCAAGGAGTTCTCTTGCTTTTTCTAAATTGCCTCTCCAATCCCCAGCAATGATAATCCTTGTTAAGAAGGGATCTGGATCTTGTCTGATCTCAATCCTTTGATATGTACCTACCATCAGGCCCTCCAACAACTAATTTTAGAAAACTTGAAAATATTTTGGAAATTTTAATCCATTTTGGTGACCATTTCCTTGAATCTAGGGTATACTCCGAGGCGTTTTTCATTTAGGAGAAACGAAAAACCCAAGTAAGAATGCACACATGGTGATTTGTGAATGAAATCTCATAGAAGCAACCAAGACGATGAAATATGGCAGATCTTCACTACGAGACACTTTGAGCGAAGCTTGACAAAGCTAAACAAAGAGATTAGAGCCAGAATTCTCCAAGAGATCTGGATTCTATCTAAAAAGCCCTTCGCTGGGAAGAAGCTAACAGGTATTCTCAGAGAAAAGAGATCTCTACATGTGAGACTACAAGACCATATGCAAACTCGACGAGAAAGAAAAGATTGTATATTTGCTGGACGTTAGACGCAGAAAAAGTTGTCTATAAAAAGACCTTGACGCCTCAACTCTTCTTCGAAATCCTCTAACCTCCTTACCCGTCCAGCTTTTATGTCCTCCTCAGCCTCTGAAATTCCCTTAAGTAATTCCCCATCTAGCAGAACATCCATCGTCTCTATCATGGACTCTAAAAGCTCCTTAAACGCATTAATTCCTTGCGTTCCTCTTTTCCGATTATTAAGAAGTTCATCAACCACTGAAATGTCAGCTTCTTTTATAATTTTATGAATTGGCATCAGTGGACACGGAAGATGCAGCAGCTTTGAAAAATTCCTAAGGCAACTCTATTTTCTCTATTTCACCAATTTCTACCAATCCATTTTCATTCTTATCAGTCCAGCATATTAGAAACAAGGTACCTGAAGGTGCTACATCCCTAACATATCTAAGACCTGCCTCCGCTCCATACCTATGAGTTCCCATTACATAGAGGTTCATTCCATCAAAGTAGATCAAACAGTAGTCTCTCTTACCCCAAACGCCCATGTATTGAGTTCCATGGATGAACATTGAATCTCTGCTGAAGACAACGCCAAGTTTCATGCATACGCCCTTGACGTAAGGATTAGCAAATGGCCCTCCAAGTATAGGTTCAATTCAGCATATTCTGGGCTGGATAAAACCTCCTTATCGGATACTAGGTTCTGAGCTATCTCACCGTCCGGTTGGGCTGAAGCTATAACATAGTAATTTTGCAACATAAAGCTCTCGACCATGCTTAAATGTAGGGATCCAGCAATGACCTCCACGTTGTAGATTTCAGGAAGATTATCGAGGTAATTATGGGAAATGTGGTGTTTACGAGGAAAAGCATGGGGGAATATCAGTACTGTAATGTTGTGATCTCCTACTTTCATAATAATTTCAAGATTTGAGCTCACGAGTTCTTCTGGAGTTCGCTAGAACTACTGGTTAAAAGAAATAATCGTCCTTTATAACACCAAAATGTGGGAAAAGATCAAAAATGAGGAGGTTCTCTTAGTACAGGATGAACCAACGAAAAATTACAACAAAGACAGAGGAAAGATTGATACTCATAAGGAGGATCCTAGAGCAGAGTGGGGCGGAATTAACGAAGGAGAAAACCAAAGTCCTGAAGAAAATAGAGGAAAAAATAAAGGAGCTAAGCGATGAGCAGTTTGCTGAACTCATTAAGGAGATTAACCCAAGTCCTTCGATCTTCTTCTACGGTCAGTATTACGCCCTAACGGATGGAGTCCTAAATTTCACTGACTCCTCTGAACTGATAAGAATAAGGGTCAGAGAAGCGCTGAAGAGGTGGCAAGACAGGGCTTACTATATACTCTTCGCTGCCTCGAAGATGAAAGGGGCTTTTACTGAGAGACAACTTGCGGAAAAGATGAAAAAGCTCGATTTTCCATACCTTCAGCATAGCCTCCTTGGATGGCTTGAAAGCTTCCGCCTCCTAATGAAAACTCCAGAGGGGAAGTGGAAGGTACCTGAAGAGATCTTATCAGCAATGAAAAAAGAGCTTGCTGATTATCAACCAAAGCTAAAGCTAAGGAGCGCTCTTGCAAAGAGAGAGCTTGAGGAAGTAATGAGGATGGAGAAGGAGTTTGATGATTTCCTTAAGCTGTTGATGGAGGAAAGATTGGATCGAACCATCTCTTTTGGTGAAGAATTCTCTGTATCTAAGCTTGTGGAGTACCATCGTTCTCTATTTGGTCCAGTTCTCTACTACGACATCTTGCTCACCATGACTCAGCAGTATTCCTTGGCTGATGTCAGCGTTGTAACCGAGGAAGGAGGAGCCAGGATGAGAACCGGCTTTAATCTCGCTCTCTTTGGGGAACCTGGAACTGGGAAGACTTTCTCAACCTACACGATGATAATGGGAGATCCTAACAAGGGTATACCAGCCCATGGTCTTCCTGGCAGGAACAGATACTGCGGGGGAATGACCCCTGCTAAGTTCATCAGAATAGGGGAGGCATACGAAGGGAGGAAGTACAATTTCATCATAACCGAGTTCAACGATTGGTTTAAGTACTGCTTGCCTTATGACGCCTTAGTTCTAACCGCTACAGGTGAATTAGTTCCTATCGGAGAAATCGTAGAAAGGAAGAAAGACATATCTGTGGTTTCTGTTAACCCAAGAACTTTGGAATTGGAGATAGATCGTGTTCAGAAAGTGAGTTCAAGAGAGACAGACGAGCTCGTGGAACTCACGACCGAAACAGGCAAATTGCTTAGGCTAACCCCCAACCATCCGCTACCAGTTCTAACTACAGGAGAAATCGTTTGGAAACCTGCATCAGAATTCGAAATTGGTGATTATCTGATCTCACTCGGAGAGTTGCCTTCACTACTTACAGAAAGTCAAGAGTCTCCTACCTTTTGGCAGTTCCTTCCAGAGAACGTATACGTGAAAATAAATCCTCAAACTCTTTCTCTGTTCAGAAAGCTGATTAATGGCAAGTTCAAGAATCCTAAAGAGTTCTCTAGAAAAATTGGGGTAAAGTACACCACATTTCATGCGTATCTAACTGGTCGTAGTTCTATTCCTTTCATGATTTTCAGGAAAATGCTTCAGCTGCTTGATCTGAAGATCCCCGTGTACGAACTGACCGAAAAGGTATCAAGAGGAGTTGAAAGCATAAGACTGCCAAATGAGATCCCAGCGAAGTTTATGTATTTCGTTGGAGCAGTAATAGGAGACGGAAACATAAATCAGAATCGTAGAATAAAGATCTGCTGTCCTTCCGATCCAGAAATCGTTGAAAGATGTCTTATTATAATTAGAGATCTATTCGGTGTTGGTTACATAGATAAAAACGGAATTTTAATCGTAAATAACGCAGTTTTAGTAGGGTTGATTGAGAAATTCGGTATTCCAGCTAAAAACAAGGCAGCTACAGTAGATGTTCCTCCAGAAATACTTCGAATGCCAAAGAGACATATATGTGAATACCTTCGAGGATTGTTTGATACTGATGGGACTGTAGGCATAAAGAAGCCCTATGGTGGTTGTATATCGTTCTCAACAATCAGTCCTGAACTGGCTAGGAAGGTTCAACTCCTCCTTCTTAGGCTAGGAATAACTTCAAGGGTTTTCTTTTCTAAAAAGAATAGAAGCTATTGCGTAGAGATAGCAGATAGGACCAGCGTTCAAAAATTTGCTGAAAATATAGGATTCTACTCAAAGCGTAAGAAAGCAAAACTAGCCAGGCTTATTTCAAGGTATAGGGGAATTGCTCGAACTAAAACGTTTGTCGTGCCAGCTAAGATAGCAAGTCCTCTTCTTGTAGCTGTAAGAGAAAGTGAGGGCATTAGTGCTAGCGTTATGCATAGATTCTTCTCAAAGAGCAGTAGATATACATGGGAACGCGATCTTGCATTGATTACAAAAAAGAACCTCAGAAAGTACATTCAAGTTGTGAGGAAGTTATCAGGAGAAGACAGCACACCCCTAACGATTACCAGAGGTTTGACAAATAGCCCGTTGCTTTTTGAGCGCATAGTCAACAAGCGCATCCTTCGAGGAAAGTTTGTAGTATACGATATTCTTGTTCCTAAAAACCACAACTTCATAGCAAATGGATTCTTGGTTCACAACTCTGGGATGGTAGAGCCTCTTAAAATAGCCATGGAACATGGTATCATTAAGTGGGAGACAGCCAGGCAGACTATTGGTCCCTACCGCTTCACCTCCTTCCTTAGTGTTAACTATAACACAAGGGTTTTCGAAAGGGGGTACGAGGTCACGATAAAAGATCCTAACTTCAGCGCAATAGAGGAAAGGATGCTGTGCAGGCTTCACAGATTAACTAAAGAGAGGTATAGGGAAATTGCCGAGAAGCAGATGGAGCTAGTGCTTGGAAAACTAAAAATGGAAAAAGCCAGTGAAATTAGAGATCACCTTACCTTGGTTCATGCGATAGAGACCGAGCATCCTCTCGTCAAGGACAGGTTCAAATACAAGCCTGTTTTGCTTACAGAAAGAGTTTTTGAGGAGATTACTAGGGCAAGAGAGGCAATTCTCGATACCATAGCCCAAGAGAGGCTTGACTTCTCCCCAAGGTTAGAGAGGAGAGCTATTCAGCTAATGTGTGCCATGTCACTGATGAGTTACTTCAAAGAACAAGATGAAAGGATAAGGGTTGATTCCGAAGCCATGAAACTTGGAGTAAGATTCTATGTGGAGGAGGCTGCCGTCAGATCAAAGGAGAAGTTTAATCCTGAGGATGTGCTTACAAAGCTAGGACTTTCCTAGTTTTATGGCTAATCTTCAATATCGTTCATAAAACTAAAAAGCTGATAAAGGAACTCATGTTTTTATGGCTTTAACTGCAGTAAATGTGCCAAACATAGCCCTTTCGAAGCACTATCTACTCTTCAGCAACTAGTCTACTTATACTGTTTTCAAGTAACAGGACCATACTTGTCGTCTTCCTGGCCTGAAACAATGAGCAAAACGGCTCTTTTTGTTTTTCCCAAAATATTATAATTCTTTTATAAAAGAATTATAGGAAAATGGGAATAATGATAAACCGAAGAGCAGTAGCAGTATTGCTTGCAGTCCGATGGATAAAGGCCAGATAAGGAGGCTTTCTCAACCCCTAAAACTACGTTCTACAGGTGGTTTTATAGGCTAGAAGCCGAGGGTTGGCTGATCGATGTTGGACCCAATCTTTACGCTTGTAAACCCCTGGCTTACACAACACCCAGAGAGGTCCACGATTTCCTAGTCCACTGGCATAGTTTCCTCGCATCTAGGTGGGGTTTTACCGACGCTGTTGTGAAATGGACCAACTGGGTGCAGGCAATAGTTTTAGCAAACGTAGGATGGAACAAGGGAGAACTAACAGCTTTTTCTGCCTTTTACAAGTTTTAGATAAAGGTTTTTCTTAAGGAAATAAGGGAATATGGGGTTCCAAAGAGAACTTTGATCACCCTTCTTATAACGGGCGGCGCGGCGCGCGTTCTCTCAATAGCAGCTTTCCTCTTATCTTCCTTGCATAAGCTTATGATTGAATTAGGCACTCAAATTACACCAAGTGCAACCGTCGGTTCTTTTCTGTCCATTAGTAGCCTGAACCTACCCCTCTCTTCATCAGCTGAGAGGCTTCCAAACAATCTCTTAAACAAAGATTACTAGAAGCGCTACATAGGAATAACTAGGCGAATTAAAAGAATTATTGGAAGGTAGAAGTGAACAAAAACAAAAGTAAAATATTGACGTGACTTAATTTCTTGGTCTAGGATGAGAGAGGCAACGATAAAAGTGAAGGTTCCGAGCTGGATTACAGATGAGGAGCTGAAAAGAGCGGTGATGCAGGCGATATCTTCGCTGAGCTACATACCTGTCGATACCATCAGGAAAAGGCTTGGCATAGTTGAGCTTACAGAGGAGATCGAGGTAGAATTCGATGTTAAAGAGCTTAGAGAGAAGGAAAAGAAAAGATTGTTTAGCTAGGGGTTCTGCATGACTGTACTTGACACGTGCATCGTAATGGATAGAATTAGAGGGAAGGCAGAGATAAGAGAGGACATTACCGTTGTCACTATGGTAGAGTTTCCACCTATTCTTAGGTATTCCAAGTTTTCTGGAAGGGTGATTTATCCCGTGCAGGGAGACTATGAAACCGCATACAAGCTCCAGGAGAACTTAAGGAAGATCGGCAAACCTAAACCCTTCTCTGATCTATTGATAGCATCAATATGTTTGAATCGAGAGGAAGAACTTGTTACTTCAGACGAAGACTTCCGCGATGTCTCTCAGGTCTCTAAGCTAAAGTTGAAGTTTATTGAAGATTTATTATGTAGTGTCGAGGCTTGGCAAAGGCTGGCGCGCGAATTAAGTGTTATCAACTTGTAGTCATTCTTAACAGCATATTTGGGAGCCATCGAGACGCTGGTGAACTTATGGTTCTAAGGGCAGAGGGCTCAAATTGAGGCAATGGAGAGGATTATAAATGAGATCAAAAACAAGAATGGAATCGGACTTAAGTAGGATCGTTGACGCTGTAGCAGGCGTAGAAGGAGTCATAGCTTTGATTCTCTTTAGAAGCAGAGCGAAGGGGAACTATGACTAGTACTCCGACTACGACCTGCTTGTGGTGTTTGAGGACGACGACATCATGTGAAGAAATAGAAGGAAGCTCTACGAAGATATCGGTAAGTTGGGCCTCTTCACCCAAGTTCTTACGAGAAACATGAGGGAGCTGCGAGAAAGCACCTAGCCAACCTTTTTGCGGAACATATTCGAAGACAGGGTGATCCTTTACATGAGGTACCCTCTGAGAGCCCCTGCAATCCTTCAAGAACTTCGTCCAATGGCTATAGTGACCTACAGCCTCAAGGGCTTGAGTCAAAAAGAGAAGACGAGGGTGATTTATCGCCTGTACGGGAAAAGGGGCTTAAAAGGAATGATTCAAAAGAGAGGGGGGAGAAGGCTAGGAGATGGGTGTTTTATTATCCCAGCAGAAAGTTTGGGCTAGGTATAAATTTCCCAAAAAGATCTGGCGTCAAATTTAAGGAGATAAGAGTTTATGCTCGATAGGTATGTCATGCATGCAAGGAACTATGGAAAACGCTGCGATAAAGCGTGACTTTACTTCTTATGCAGCTGTCTGATACCAGTGACTTGAATATGCTCTCTCCAAAGCTAATTCTTCTGAACGCATGTCGACAGGGGATTATACGCCATGTAACCTCATCTAGAGAATGCAATGAGCCAGTACACCACGACTCAGAGGAGAGCCTTTAACTATTTCGATCCTAGATTACGAAAGGAGAATCCAAATGAAGGCCCAAAGTCCTCTTTTTTATCGCGCTTCTAAGCCAGGGTAACATCCTACAAAACTAGAAATTAAAATAACTTTTGTGTAATTAAAGTTATCATTTTTGATAACCACTATGCATCAAAAGTTCACTACAGAACCTCTTACATGCTCTATAATCCCGACGCATACCTGACACTCCTTAAGATGTAAGGCTTTAAACCTGGCTTTATCGTTTCTACGATCACAAGATCAACCTTTCTCCTAAACAAATCCTCAAGGAAGAACTTCAGATCCATGTAGTTGTCGAATGTCTTCTTACCCTTTTCAAACTCTACTAAGATATCGATATCACTTTCAGAACTTTGCTCTCTACTGACGAAGGATCCAAAAACGCCAATCCTCTTCACCCCATACTTTCTTATTCTTTCTCTGTTCTCCTCTATCTTCTCCAATATCTCCTCGTATGTTAGCACTTCCTAACCTCCTCTCGAATATCAAGGGAGCTTTTTACCTAGACCAATGAGGCTAGAAAGGCTGGGAAATTCTCTTCATCAACGATCAGTACGTCTTTAGGGTATCTTCTGTGTGGCTTTCCAACTTTAACCTCCACCCTCATTGGACCGGCTATGCAGTCAACCTCATAAGAGTTTCTGTAGTAGTAAACTTCACCAAACTTCCTGAATAAGTGAGCTTGAACCATCCACTCATAAAAAGCTCCTTCCAGATAGCTTGCTCCAGCCCATAGGGAGAGAGAGCGTGCTATGAATGGGTCAAGTGGGAAATACTTCTTCTCCTTCCTCCAGGATATCCTATTTCCCTCCCTAAATAGGGCAGTTTCTATCACCATCAGTTTTTTCAAGATATCTAAATATTCCTGAACTGTCTTATACGAAACCCCGACGTCAGCAGCTATGCTAGAATAAGAGAGAGGAGAAGGAGCCTTCCTCATGATTGAGGAGACTATGGTCCTTACCAATTGTGGATTTTTTCCAATCTCAATATCTCGCCCTCTAATGCCCTAAGATATTGTTCATCCGACCTCGGATCTTCGTTCACAGATAAGGGAAAGCCCCCCGTCTTGACGTACTTCTTAAACATCTGCTTTATTTCTGGAGAGATTGGAAGAAGTCTGCTCAAATCCTCCTTCAAGTTGCCACTCAACTTCACTTTAATCCCATGGACTTCCAAGAACTCCCTGAAGGATAGAGGGCTTACCAATACGTCTCTTCCAAAACCTCTTCTCCCTGGTAATAGTTCAACTTCTCCCCTTAACGTCAGAGAAGATGAACTGGTGAGTGTTAGCACGTCTTTCTCGAATAAACCGAGGTCAACATACCCTTTGATCACCTTCCACCAATCACGCAGGCTAGTGACCTCGTCTAGGAAGATAAAACTGGACTCATGTCCCTCAGCCCTTCTAAACTCAAGATATTCGTCCAAGATCCTTCTGAAAATCTCTAAATCCATTGCTAGATCCAAGTTGAAGTAGAATATTCTTGTTGGCTCTATCCCTTTTGATATAAGCCTATCTATAAGGAGGTAGAGACCCGTGGTCTTTCCGACCTGTCGTGGGCCTATAACAAAGTTCAGGGAGTAAGGAGTGATAGAGGTCTCATTCAGCCATTTTGGAATCCATCTCTTTTTCAGGTTTTCCCATTGCCTGAGGACATAGCTTCCTTCTCCCTTCCACCAGGGGTTGTGCTTCGATGGAAGCTCCCTCATAAGAACCGCTAGTTCTAATTCGTATATAAATTATTAGAAGTAAAAGTTCTAACTTATCGCGGGCATATCCCTCACACTAACAACATTACTGTAAGCTTCCCTTTGGAAGACCCGAGCTATATTCCAACAGAATTGTAGGGCTTTTTGAAGTTCCACCTGATCCATTTACGAGCAGCAAGAGGATATTCAAGGACCGCTTATACCCAAATAGGGTCAGACTAAAGCCCATTTTGGTTTTGGAGGAGAAGTATCTGGAAATTAAGCCCTTGGTCCCAAAGCTTAGCTTCATAAAGAACAAGAATTGTTGGTATGGGTACTTCAGGAGTGGATTACTGAAGATTCCAGAAGAAGATTACGAATTGTTAAAATCGGAACTCAAGAGACTCGTTTGAAAAATTAGCACATCGCCTTTCATTCAGATATGAGTTCATGTAACTAGTTTTTCACTAATTCTATAGATAATCTGTGTCCCTATTGTCCTAAGAAGCCATCCAGTGCTCCACCAACCCTTCCACTACGACTTTACCATTTGATACTCCAAGTAGGCCAATTTTGCATTATATCTTCTGAAAAATTCTTGTTAAATTCTTGTTATTGCGTCCTTTTAAGGGCTTTTTTAGTAGATCTCACCATCTCTTGCATGGCTGCAGAAAGGAAATCGCTTGCATCAAGTATCTCTATCTCAACAAGCTCGTCATCAGCGCTGTAATGGAATATTATTCCTGGAGCTATCTCCTCGCCATAACTAGGTTTCTTATTACGCACAATAACTACGATAGCATCTACATCAGGACTGTATTTGATCCTAGACTCTTCTTTCATATCTCTTTCTCCTCGCCAAATATACCGTTACTACAGTTATAACATCATCCTCCTCATATATTACTCTCAATAGATGATTATCCTTGAATTTATGAGCTATCTTCCTACCTTTATAGCCTTCCACAACCTCGTCAGGGCTTGAGAGACATTCTATTATTTCATTTCTACTTATTCCATATTTTATCGCTCTTGAAGATGCGTGTTCTGTTATATTTATCGGCCTCCTCATTCACTTGGATTTATCTCTTTTTCTTATAAGTCTTGGTCAGGCCTCGGTCGAGGTTCTGATATCTTCCAAAATTCTTTCGAATTCTGGAACGGAACTGATCAAAGGAGACAACTCATGCTTCCAAATACGCTCAGATTCTCTAATTTTGGTCAGCAACTCTTCTCTTCTGAAATCTAAGCCTACCAACCTCAGCTTTTCCTTGATAATTCTTGTGTCCATTCTTACGCCTCTCCTCAGTAGGAACCACAGATCGTACACGTCCTTTGCTCTAGTCCTCGTCAGAATTGCTCTGATCTTCTCAGCCAGGATTTCCTCAGACCTCATGACCTTTATCAAGTAGGGTTGTAGGTCGTAATACACTGGAACTATTTCTCTCGCATCCGGAGGCAGAATAACCCTTTCTCTTAGACTTATTTCCAACCTGATAACGCAGATGGACCTTTCACTTCCTTTATAAAGAGGGCCCCTTATCCTTAGCTTTATGCTGGTACTCTCGTACTTCTCCTCTAGAGACCCTTCAGCTGGAAATCCGAACAGGCTTATGTCCTTGGCAATTGCCTCATGCATTCCTTCAGGTAGCTCTTCAATCGCTGTGAAATCTAGGTCCAGACTAAACCTGTTG
>CAZUBM010000037.1:0-14010 GCA_964618805.1 uncultured Nitrososphaerota archaeon | reverse complement strand
AGGCTCCAAAGGGGATCCTTCTATATGGACCTCCTGGATGCGGTAAGACCCTATTGGCTAAGGCCGTTGCAAATGAAAGCGAATCGAACTTCATTAGCGTTAAAGGGCCCGAGATCTTAAGCAAGTGGGTTGGAGAGAGCGAAAAAGCCATCAGAGAGATCTTTAGAAAGGCTAGACAGGCAGCTCCTTGCATAATATTCTTCGATGAGATAGATGCCATAGCTCCCATGAGAGGGTCTGGGATAGGAGACTCAAGGGTAACTGAAAGAATTATTAGCCAGCTTTTAACGGAGATTGATGGTTTAGAGGAGCTTAGGAACGTAGTTGTAATAGCAGCAACAAACAGGCCAGATCTGTTAGATCCTGCGCTTCTAAGACCAGGAAGATTTGATAGATTGATATACGTCTCTCCTCCGGACTTGGAGACAAGAAAGGAGATTCTAAAGGTTCATACAAGGAACAAGCCTCTTGCTGAAGATGTTGACATTAACAGGTTGGCGGAGCTTACTGAGGGATATACTGGAGCTGATCTTGAGGCTTTGTGTAACACCGCAGCCATGTTGGCAATACAGGAATTAATATCCAAGTACCCAAACCCAGAGGATGCTAAGAAACACGTAGATCAACTTAAGATAAGTATGAAGCATTTTAATGAGGCTATGAAGAAAGTAGGCCCAAGCCTAGCTGGAAAGCTTGAGAGCTACAGGAGAATGGCTGAAGAATTTGAAAGGCGTGTGAAGGCTCCCGCGATCTACGCAAATCCAAAGAATGAAAGGAAAGAAAGAGGATCTCCTATGAAATACATCGCATAATGACTAGATCTTACATCTTTTCTTTTAACTGGCTAAATTGAAAATGTTAGCGTTTTCAAGACTATCAGTTGCTATGAAGACCCTTATGTATTACGCCATCTCTGGCGTCGGTCGCTTACAGCTCCATTTGGAACTGGCTCATAAGTATTTCCTAGAAAAGTGATTCCTCTTCCCCACTTTTGGCACCAACCCAATTCTTAGGATTACCGGTTATTGTGAGAAAAGCAGTCACAGCTCTCTTCCATCGGCGTGCGCTGCGACGGGCTCTACGTACTTCTTCTTCAAAAGGAATCTTAGGTTTTTGACGTGAAGGACCTTGAGGACCGGGATGCTCATCTGCTAAAGCTATTAATAGAGGAGGCATGCATATGCTCACTAATAAGAACATTACTAAAAGGATTTTTAACGCTCTCATTAACTACTACTCTCTTTCTTTCTAAAAAGTTTGAATTTTCCAATTCTTCTGGGAATTTCCATCACTTCCGAAATATACGGTGGAATTTAAGCCAGATCAAAGAGCATGCATGAGAGCCCAAGGCATCAGAAAGAATTATTCAAAGATAGAGGTTAGAAAGACTCAACATGCTGTGAGCAGCAGGTTATATGTTTTTAATCCTTCTAAAATGGTTATTGAGATTATCTAAACTTAATGTAGGAAGCCTAACCTCCTTCCTATCCTCAATAGAGCCTTAGCTACCTCTGACATTATTGTTAAAAAGTCAAATGTTTTTACAGTAATGAAAGAATATGAAGGACTCTGAAAGACCTATACTTGGTAAAGAGGCCCTATACTCGTTTAGAGAGTTCTTTAAAGCAAGTCTAGGTTCAGAGAAGATGTTTTCAAGGATTTCAAGGGCCTCTAAACTAGAAGTTTTCTTTCTGCTGTGGCTCCTTCAGTCATCCTTGATAATAATTGGAAATTATCTTGTTTCTGCTAGAATTAGATATAATTACTTAAATGTCCCTCAATGGGTTACTTCTGCTGATATTTGGATTGTTGAGGATAGAGCATTTAACTTAGCCGTAATAAAATCCCTTCTTGTTGTTCCTGGATTTCTAATTGCCATGATATTGTGCAGAATCTTTGTTATGAAGGTAGTAGGAGAAAGATTGAAGGGAGAAGCTTACTTATCCTCGGCAATTACGGCTTTTTCAGCGACACTTGTCCCTGAATGTTTTAGAGTCATAGCTATGTACGCCACACATCTCTTCAGACTTCCTCCAGAGGTTATAGTAAACTTTGATCTCTCAGGAGCAAAGTCATCTAGGTATTTAGCTTCTCTTGGAGTTAAGGTAACCCAAGAACTCTATAATATCTATGAATTTAGGCCGTGGGACGTACTGGTAATTACTTCGATTTTTCTTGCTTGGGAGACCTATTTATTCTATAAGATTTTTAGGATAATTTATGGATTAGAAGTAAATAAGGCCATTATAGCTACATTCATCCTTTCAACCATAACAGGATGGATGAACATCTATTCATCCCTCATTCCTTGGGTTCCGAAATATTTTGTGGATCCCTTCGAGTTTAGACCTCCTCCCCCGCCTGTTCCTGTGGGTTAAAATGGTTTTGAGCTTAAAAACTGTAGCAAGACCACATCATTCTGTTTTATAATGCGATCTCTAGGAGGTATGATGCATCTTCCCTCATCTAGTATGCTTTGTACGAAAATTCCCTGCTCTTCTAGCTCTTTGATTGTTTTGCCGTTCATATCTGAACCGTTTTCGATCCTGATTGGAGGAATAGTATAACTAGGGTTGATTTCAAGGCCTTTAAGTAATAGGATAAAAAATCTTTTGCGAAGCAATTGATTGGGGCCCAGTAATTAGTACGTAGCTTAAATATGTTAATTTTGGGCTCATTTGCACGGGATATAGCAATTCGTCAAGAAGAATTAGCCTAAGGCCTTTAGCAGCATTCTTAGCCCTATAAACATTAGAACTAATGCAAAGGCCATTCTAAGTTTAGATGCCTTCAGTTTCTTAGCAATCCTTGCACCTGTCTGAGCTCCCAATATGACACCTATCCCAAGTAAAACTACATACTCCGGAATTACGTTCCCCATTAAAAGATGGGTTGTTGCCCCGAAGGTTGATGAGAATATCATTATGAACATGGAAGTTGCAACTGCTATGTGAATAGGAATCCCAACAACCAAATTTAGGATAGGAACGACAAGCGCTCCTCCACCTATTCCTAAAAACCCTGATGCAAAACCAGCAACTAAGCCAAGCAATAGGCCAAGTTTTAGCCTTGGCTTATACTTGAAGACGTTTCCATCCCTGTCCGTCAGTATCCTTATGGATTCCTCTTCCTCATTTTTTGTCTCATATCTATTTCTTTCGACGCCCTTACTCGCTTTTTCTCTGGAACTGATCATTTTCAAAGCAATAAACATTAAGAAAGCACCGAAAACTCCAACAAGCCCCTTTGGTGAGATGAATTTGGTAGTATATGCCCCAAGAACCGATCCTGGTATTGTCATCAGGGGCATTAACAATCCGGTCTTGAAATCAATCCTTCTCTGCATGTAATATGCTATCGTCGAAGACGTTGCCGTCAGGATGATTACATGAAGGCTTGTTCCTACAGCTTGATGAGGCTCTATTCCCAGAAGAAGAACCATTATGGGAACCATTAAGGCTCCTCCGCCTATTCCTACCATAGATGAGATTATGCCTATGAATATGGCAACTACGAACACTAGAAACTGTTCTAGTATCACCCGCGTGCACCTCAAGAAGCACTCACAAGTATTATATTATCTTGATGAAAGCTTCTGATTTCTTAAAAGTGAAACAAAACAGGATCAGCTAGCTATGTTGGATCAAGCGTAGTCTCTACGATTCAACAAAGATCCAATAGCTCAATTCCAACGGCTCTGTTCAAGGCAATAATTTAAAGAAACCTTGGAGTTCTGCTGTCATATGGCAAATATAATCACAGTACTTTTAGCTTCGGCCTTCGCAGGCTTCCTTGGTGCTATAACAGGACTTGGTGGGGGATCGATTATGATCCCGTTTCTTGTAGCAATAGGAATCCCGGTAAAATATGCAATAGCGAACAGCATGATCACAATTATAGCAACCTCGAGTGGATCGGCTTCGGCCTATGTTAGAGAGAGACTCACAAACATAAAGGCATCAATGTACTTAGAAATATTCACAGTTTCTGGAGCCATAATTGGAGCATATATTTCGCTCCTCGCACCTAGCAAGTATCTCTACTTTTTCTTTGCGGCTTTCCTTATGTCGTCCTTCTATGGAATTAGGCGTGAGATAACAGAGGAGGTTCACGAAAACACCGTTCAAGATACACTTTCTAGATGGCTCGAATTAGAGGGATCCTATTATGACGAAGCTATTAGCAGAGAAGTCCGTTACAAGATAACCAACGCATTGTGGGGAGGTCTAGGAATGGTTATTGCCGGTTTAGCTGCGGGAATGCTTGGGATTGGAGCTGGGGCATTTAAGGTAGCTATACATGAATTAATCCTTAAGATGCCATCCAAGGTATCGAGTTCCACCAGCAACTTCATAATAGGCATGACAGCCCTTGCTGGATCAAGCGTGTTTATAGCTTCAGGTTTTATCAATCTGTTGCTCGCTGCTCCTATGGCTATAGGTACAACGATTGGATCCCTTTTAGGGACGCGTATCCTAAATAAATTGTCGAATAAAACTGTTCGACTGCTCTTTATCGTAGTGCTGATCTATCTCATAGTCCAGATGATCTACAAAGGGGTGATGGCAATTGTCTCGTGAACCTGTGGTCCTTGAATTGATAATAGGATATACGCTCCTTATCTGCGTCATAATGGCACTTTCTTTGGAAGTATTGGGACTTATTCTGTACATATCTAGTAGCAATAACATCTACATAGATTTAGACCGAAGTTTGGTCGTTAAAGAGGAGAATTTCTTCATTTATTCCCTAAATACGATTAGTTCTGCAGTAAAAGGGCCAAATTACTTCAACCTAATGTCTCTGGGATTGGCTGTCCTCATGTTCACCCCTTACTTAAGAGCGGTTCTCTCAGTAGTTTACTTCTCCCTGGCTAAGAACTATAAGTATACCTTGCTAACGTTGTTTGTAACGATTGTTATAACTGCTAGCCTAATAATCCACTGAGATTTTCAGTTTAAAGTGTTCTAGCCCTGTCTTGTTTTCAAGTCTCAAACGATATAGTAAATTTGAATTATCACAATTCTCTTCTTGCAGTGCTTAGAGCAAGATCTATTGCTTCCTTTGCTATCTTGTAAGATGAAGTAAAGGTTACTCCGCTCATCCTGAGTTCAACTAGCTTCTCAGGATTTGGTATTAACCTATGGTTCAAGACAGCAGATGCTACAGCATCAACGTCCTCTGGAAGGGCTTCTTCGCTCCCTCTCATAGCAGCATGAACCTTTGCAGCCCTCATCAGATAAATTCCAGCCCTCGGACTTGCACCTAAAAGCAGGGACTCCCTCATTGGCTCAAACATTTCGGGTCTGGTATACCTAATTCCTCGAGTGATGTATTCTAAAGTGGATTCTGGGACTCTTACGTTCATGGCTATAGATTCCTGTGCTTTTACGATCCATTCTGGCTCTACTACTTTATCTAACTCCTCTATAGGCTCTCTTAGCCTTGCCATGTGGAGTCTAAGTACCTGTTTTTCTTCTTCCAGAGTTTCGGGATATTCCATAACGATTCTCATTAGAAACCTATCAAGCTGTGCCTCAGGAAGAGGATAGGTTCCCTCATATTCTACAGGGTTCTGTGTAGCAAGCACGAAAAAGAACTTCCCTTTATCCCTGAACTCCAGGCTATATGTCTTATCTCCTATCGTTACTTCCCTCTCCTGCATCGCTTGTAAAAGAGCAGATTGAGTTCTCGGTATGGCTCTATTTATCTCGTCTGTGAGCAGTATATAGCTGAAGATTGGCCCAAATCTTGGTTCAAATTTCAGGTCCCTTGGATTATAGATCAGACTCCCTGTTATGTCTGAGGGCATAAGATCTGGAGTGCACTGAACTCTACTTAAGCCATTGAATGGAACACCATTTATCTCCTTCTTTTTAATCGCATCAAGGCCTATCAATCTAGCTAATCCTTTTACTGCTGTTGTCTTAGCTATTCCAGGAACGCCTTCGAGTAAGACATGTCCATTCGATAGTAAAGCAACTAGGATAAGTTTAAGCTCCTTTTCATATCCTATTATGGCCCTATTCAGCGAAGAAATTATTTTTGAAGTCATTTCCTCTATCTCAACGATTTCCATGAAGCTTCACATCCGAAACCAAACAATGGAAATTGCTATATAGTTTGCCATCTTAAGTGATGCGATATGCAACTTAAAGGTTCTTATGGTATGATAACAGGAGCTGGAAGAGGAATTGGTAAGGCTATCGCCCTAAAATTAGCAAAGGAGGGCGCAAACCTCTCCTTGCTTGCCAGAACAGAAAGAGAACTCATGGAAGTGACAAATAAAGTGAGAGAATTTGGAGTTAAGGGTTATTATACTGTTAGAGATATCTCCAAAACGGAGGACGTGGATAGGTTCTATAAGGATACGATGACACACTTTCCAAGGGTTGAGTTCTTAATAAATAACGCAGGAATAGCATATTACGGTGAACTCACAAGAATACCCCTCGAGAAGGTTGTAGAAATGATGAACGTCAACTTCTTTGGGGCCTACTACTTGACAATGAAAGTTCTGCCTAGAATGCTAGCTCAAGGGATTGGACACATAATAAGCGCGCGGAGTTAAGGGGGACTGGTGTTAAGGTAACTGGAATTTATCTAGGACCAGTTAGAACAAAGCTATTGGAGAGCGTTGGAAGGTTAAGACCGGGAATCCTTGATCCAGAGGACGTAGCAGAAGCAGTTGCCTGTGTTCTAAGGCAACCTCACAACGTTGAAACAGGAGACATAACGATACTGCCAAAGAGAGCCTAATCAGGCCAAATCATGAGAAAAGTGTTTATTACTACTTGAGCCCTTAGAACGACATAATCGTCGCTATTCCCTTAGCAGAACTACATCTCCTATCTTTATAATGCTATCCCAAGGAATATCAACATACGAACGTCCTTCTGGCTCCTCTACATAATTATCGAGCAAACTAGGGTCAATTCCTTCATCTTTGAGCATACTAACGACCTTTTCTGCTTCTTCTAATGGTATCTTTGGGTTCTTATAAGGATCTAGCTTTTCTTCTAACCTAAGGGCTGTATCTCTTTGTTCTCTCCTTAGATCTCTTAGCAATCGCAGCCAATTGACCATTTTCTTTGCAGATAATCTCCTTACTCTTATCCCTGGCTTTCTCGCGCTTACTACAACCTCCATTGCTTTGCCGAGAACCTCGCCGGAAAGGGATATAACCATTTTCCCCTTTATGTTGTTCAAATCAGTATACTCCGGATTTTTCTCGCCTACTCCCCTATACATGGCCTCTCTAGGGGTCGAAAGTACTATCACTCTGGTATCATCGCCCTCCGCTATGCATGCTATCTCTTCAACAGGTACAATTCCTTTCTCATGTGAGAGTTCCTTTCTTACCAATTTCTTTGGGATTTCTATGCCCAAAGATTTTGCTAAAGATATTATTTCTTCATCTTCAGCCCTTTTAGGAACTTTGTCTTTCAACAACTCCCCTAATCCCTTGATATCTATCTCTTCAACCTCAGCCATCACATCGATGCCTACACAGAGCTTTACACCTTTCTCCTCAATTGAAATCTTCGAAATTTTCCCGTATATGAGCCCCTCACTATCGACCACAACAGCTCCCCTTAGTTCTTTCTCATCATAAAACCGGGGCATCTTGCAATGAGACGGGTGAAGATAAAAAGGCACACGCGCATAATAACTTAGAGTTGAACTCCGAAAATCTTTGTTCAATTGTAGGAAAACTGATTGAAACCGCCCGAAGAAGAGCAATGCCTTATTTAGTAGGTCAAACAGCTGTGAAATCTAGAGGAATAGGTGTAGAGCCTGAGGATTACAGGGAATATACACCAGGAGATGATTTCAGATTCATAGATTGGAGGTTGTCAAGCAGGGCCATAGGCTCAGATGGCAAACAGAAGTTCATCCTAAGAGAAAGAAGAGCTGAGAGGTCCCTTGAATCTGTACTCATTCTAGATGCATCAGCTTCTATGAATTATAAGGAAAAACTAGCCGCAGCAGTTTATGCTATTTCTTTCCTATCCACTCTTGCCTTAAACTTAGATGATAGGATTACTATCGTTGTTTTAGGAAGTGGAGATCCTTTAGTGCTCCACAACATTGACCCAGGACTAGCGGCTTATGCAACGATAGCCTATATCTGTAAGGGGCCAGGGCCTGGAGGAAAGGCAAATCTAGACCTGATCAAGAAGGTAGTTCTCAGGCTTGCGAGGAGAAGGAGCCCTGTAATCTTAGTAACTGACACAGCTCACACGCCAGAGGAGCTATCAAACTTCTTTGGGGCAATGAGAGCGGTTAAGAACGGAGTTGGAGTAGCTTTTTCTTCGGATAAAAGCGAAATCTCCCTGCCTAGGATCGGATCCTCCTTAATTCTGGATCCTGAGAATGGAGCTTCTTTCTTGGAATTCCATAGAGAAGGACTTTCTGAAGAGCTACAACTACACAGGGCTAAGATAGGTTCCGTTTTAAGGAAATGGAGTGTTCCTAGCGTGGAGTTTGTGGGAATAAGGGGGGTTGAGCAATCTGGGACTAGATTGGCATGGGTGTACGTAAGCACAAGGGAGATGGCATATGCTTAAACTCAAATCGAGAGGAATTGGCTTTAAAGAAATAGCAACAGCAGGAATCATTGTTCTGTTAATACTCTTGTTAACGGCTTTCTTCTATCCCTTAATATCAATGAAGAGTAAGAAGAGGATAAATCCAGAGAGGGTCAAAGATCTGGCTCCTTTAGCCGAGCTATCGGTGAAATCAATCAATGCATCCTCAAGTCTAGCTTACGAATCGATTTGGTCTGACGTAAGCGATGCAGAAATTTCAAATATTGGTGCTACTGCTGAGTCCTCTCTTAACTCCCTCAGAGATGTTGAGGAGGCAGTTAAAGCAACTGTAGGCGGCTCTCTTAGGGAAAGGTTGCTAAAAGCCACTTATTCCTATGAAAACGTGTCTTCAGCTTCAATCAATGCTAGTATAACGGCATCGCTACTAGATAAGGCTAGGCCAGGAATTATGGATGCACTGGACCTCCTTCTCAAAGGAAATGTTTCAGAAGCTCTTAGCTTATGGAGCAATGTTGAGTCTCAAGTTATAAAATCCCGTTTACTTGTAGGTAATTCAATTAAGCATCTCATCGAGATTGATCGAAGTTCATTGCTTTCAGAGGCTCATGAACTCACTGTTAATGAGTCCCTAAGTAGACTAGAAGAACTCTTGGACGAGTTAGATCAGCTCATATCTCTATTCCTTTTGGTTAAGGAGAGACCTGAAGAAGTAGAGAAGATCTTGAATACTGCTCTTTCTCTAGAAGCAGGAGAGCAGATAGATGTGGATCTAAGAGAATTTCTTGAAAATCAGGAAGTTCAAGCCGCCATACAAGCGTCTAAGAACCTAAATCCTTCAAGTGCTGGTAGATTTGCATATCAGATAGGAAGATTTAGGGCCCTTATGCAGCTCCCCCTTACTTGTCAGCTTCAACAAGGAGGTTTGACGGGATCTGGGGCTGGAAGGGAGGAAAGACCTGATGATTGATTTTGGAGTCGATAATCTTTGGATTTTACTTCCTTTCTCCTTTCTTGGATGGATCCTCCTCCTATGGTTACATTCTAGGGTTAGAAAGCTCATTTCCAACATGAAAGAGGAGCTGGATTTCAAGGGCATAACTCCTTGGAGAAACATTTACAGGCTTGTCTTGACCTCAAGATTTGCTCTTGTGCTTTGTCTTGCACTTTTGCTTGCAGATCCCTACTTCATAAAGGTTCAGAGGGTAGAAATCACACCTGACAAGATAGATCCACATAAGATTGGAGGACTTAACGTTATCTTACTTTTAGATGTCTCTAAGAGCATGGGATATGGGTCCAGATTCGAGGCAGCGAGAGATTTTCTAAAAAATTTCCTTGGAGAATTTGGTTCAAATGTCACCATTAGCCTAGTAAAGTTTTCTGGATCAACTGAACTCGTTTATGCGGGAAATTCAAGCGGAGCGCAAGATGCATTAAAATCCCTTAGTCCCAATGAGAGTTACACCTCCATAGGAGATGCCCTTCTCTTTGCCTTATACCTTGCAAAATCCTCCGATATTCCAAGTGCTATAGTTTTAGTTTCCGATGGAGGAAATAATGGGGGATCTGATCCCCTTGATGCCGCTGAAGCCTTAGCGAAGTTGAATTACTCCATCATATCCATTCAAATAGGCTCAGGCACGAGGGCTGACCCTAAGCTCATGAAAGAGTTGGCTAGGACGACTAATGGATACTTTTTCAGGCTGGATCAGGCTTCTTACGAAGAAATCTCATCTCTAGCAAAGGAAACTGCTAGATCAGCTGGCTATAAGGCACTAGAATCTTCCAACAAACTTTCAGTTGAGATAACGCTGAAAGATTACAAATCAGCACATCAAACCCTGCTTGCAATCCTAGGGATTCTAATCTTATTGCAGATTTTGGGTGGAGCTTAATGCTAAGAATATCTTTTGAGAATCCTCTCCTAAGTCTGATATTATTCTTTTTCGGACTAGCCCTCCTTATTTTAAACAATTGGTTGCTAAAGAAGCTGAGGAGCTCTCTAGTTTTCCGATATCCTCTTATTTCCATAATTGCTAGGGAAAAGCCAAGGAAAAATAGAAAAAGGACCCTTTTGAAGGTTTGCTTGTTAGTTCTTGCATCTATAGCTCTCGCCTCGCCTACCGTAACTGTTAGAAAGAGGGTTGTAAGATATGTCACTGGAGAAGTAGAATATTCATATAGAGTGGCAAATCCAGCTGTTGTCATTGCTATTGATGTTTCTGGTAGCATGTCTGGTACTATCCCGGGAGGGGTTAAGATCGAAGCAGCAAAAAGAGCCATTCAAACCTTTTTAATGGAACTCCCAGAAGGAATAGACGTCGGTTTAATTGCATTCTCGGGCAAATTAGTCGCTCAAGTGCCCATAACTGAGAATAGAGATGAGGTTAAAGGGGTTGTTTTTCGGCTTAAACCTGAGGGAGGGACGATGTATAGCACTCCTTTAATGACAGCCCTTTCTTGGCTTAGGGCATATACGTATTTCAACATCTCTTGCGCTCTAGTGTTTGTCACAGATGGTCTGCCAGCAGACGTGCAGGAGTACAGAAAAATTCTTTCCGAATTCTCCGATGCTGGAATCCCTATATTTTCCGTATATATTGGGCCGAGGGGCGATGAAGGGGAGCTTGAAACTAAGTTTATCGCCGAAAGAACTGGAGGGGAGCAACATACTGCTGAAACAGTTGAGAACTTGGTTCAATCCCTGGAAAAGTTGGCAAGCGAAGTAAGTGAGGTTGTTGGAAGGGTTGAAATGAAGACTAAAGTAGAGGAATACGTTGAATGCAAAATCCCTCTATCCAGGTATCCATTGCTCCTACTAGCCTTCATGAACTACTTTCTCTGGCTGATTTCCCAGAGAGAAGAAGGAACTTTCTTCTAATTCTCCTCAATAGATCCTCTGCTTCCTGAGGGTTTCTTAAATAGTGCAGCACTACTAAAGAAATTCCAGCCAAGAGTAAATAGATCCCTCTAGCGTATTGTTGTAGGCTAGGTTCTATCTTCATCAGGAGTTCAAGGTCTATGTCCGGTTCCCTTGAGCCGCTTGTAGCATTAGATAACATTATGAAAATCGCCATTCTCTCTTCATTTGATCGTCTAAGGGGTGCTTTGGCTCTATAAGACCTGAACGGGGGCTTTGGGGTTATTAATTGAGATTCTTCCTCCAGATTCACGCTAACCTCTGAATATTCTTCTAAGACTTTCAATGCATCAGGCAGCTTTGATGATAGCAGCATTCCCCAAATAAATCCTCCCGCTCCAGCTGCTGACTTGTTAATTACGTATAGCTTCATCTCGTATATTGTAATATTGGTTAAGACACCTGGTATGGAGGCGTTAGGCAGGGGAGGGGAAGGTTTAAACCTTCCCAACCAAATAGACGCCCTACATTCTAACTCGTACGATACTCCTTCTACTACTGGTGGATTAAACCAAGAACTCGTTATTATGAACGCACTTTTATTGCCTAAATCAACCCAAGCTGAGCCACCCCATCCTCTTCTGCCTATATAGTAGTAGGGGACTCTTCTCCTTGAAACTCCTTCAAACACAGCCATAGATACCAAAGCAGCCAAGCCAAAGACTATAAGGAGTTTTCCTGCTGCCTTTAACACATTATTTCACCTCAAATCTTCCAGTAAAGTAAAGCAAATAGGCTAGCTGAATTATTGCTGAGATCACGAGAGTCCCATAAGAGGCTGTCATTGGATTAATTGCTGAGGATCCCGTCAAACCTTGAAAGAGGCTCGAAGCTGTCGAAGGGAATATGACCTGATACATCGTTAACAAAAAGTTTGGTGGATTTGTGGCTCTAATGGCGTAGAATATCAAACTAATTATTACCAGCGATAAATATGGGAAAATTAGGATGAAAAACAGTCCAACAAATGCGACAATCCCCTGTCTCCTACTCAACGCAGCCCAACAGAATATTGAGAAGGTCAAGATATCTTCAACAAGCCTGAGATACATTGGTTGAAAGCCAACTCTAAGTAAGAGCCTAGGATCAAAACAAGAGATGGGGACAAAAAGGGAGAGAGCCATAAGAAGGGACGGAAACCACGTTATTGCAAATAGCCAGGAGGTTGCATACTCAGACCTCTTTAGCGGTTGTGATAGATGGAACAGGGATGTTGAACTCAGTTCTTTAGCCATTGATGCTGCCAAAGAAAGAGAGACTATGCTGAAGACCAGATGGGCTAAGTTTAGGGAGAAACCTACAGAGCTAGCAGTCGATGAGATAACTGTGCTATATGGAGTTCGTATAGATGAGATCACTATTTGCTCCAATATTGAAGGTATAACTAGGTATGCATTGATTATCGAAGCAATGAATGCGACAGCTCCATAGACAAGCATGTACCTAGCGAGTATGAATTCAAAGTGCAGCTTCATCCTATGCGTGAACGATTTTAAGTCATCTAGCAACTCCTATCACCTTCCAATAAAGGTCTTGGAGCCTTCCAATGGCTGATTTTATCTCTTCAATTCCATATTCATTAGAAAGTCTCGAAATTGTCAGCTCTAAAGTGGATAACTCTCCAGGTAAGACTTCAACCTTCACTCCGTCAGGGATTATTTCAATATATCTCACAAATTCTTCCCCTATTAATTTAGAAGCAAGTTCTCTAGGCTTTTTCGCTTTTACAGTAATTATTGCTCTGGAATTATGCTTTCTAGCAAGTTCATCTAAGCTTCCTTTGTCAAGAACTAAGCCTTCATTTATGAATATAGCAGAATCGCAAACCATTTCCAGCTCTGGAATTATGTGAGAGGAGATTAGCACGGTAACATCCAGTTCCTCCTTTAAAAGTGATATCAGGTGTAATATCTCCATTCTGGCAGCCGGATCTAGGTTAGCGGTAGGCTCATCAAGGAGGAGAAGTTCAGGATCTCCAAGTATTGCTAGGGCTATCCCAAGCCTTTGCAAATATCCCCTGGATAGGGAAGATATCCTCACATCAGCGTATTTCCCTAGCCCAGAGAGCTTTATTGCCCTTTTCTCATCCATTTCTCCTAGTCCTCGAAGTCGAGCGGCGTACCTTATCAGCTTCCTCACGCTGGTCCACTCAGGATAGACCGGCCTCTCGTGAAGAACCCCTACAATGCTCCTTATTCTGTCTCCGCTCTTCCAAGGATCCATTCCGAATACTTCGACTTTTCCTGAATCAGGTTTAAGCAGACCAAGCAATATCTTTAGAGTAGTGGTCTTGCCCGCGCCGTTAGGCCCCAGTAGAGCCGTTGCTGATCCCTTAGTCACTGAAAAGGAGGTCCCTCTTAGGGCCTGAACCCTGCCAAATCTCTTTTTTAGGTCCCTCGAGACTATGACTTGAGCCACTTCCCTATGGTAAATGCTTATTCTATAAAAAGAATCTGAGTTAACCTTCTTTCTCATCAGATGTTTGTTTGGAAAACTCGGAAAATATGGACCTTTCGGATATGAACTTGATGAACTTCC
>CAZUBM010000036.1:7887-14131 GCA_964618805.1 uncultured Nitrososphaerota archaeon | reverse complement strand
AACCATAAAAAGATCCAGTATCTGTGTTGGGGGATTACACATAGATACAAAACAGGGGCAGATAGATATGGTCATAGGACCGGTAGCTGTTATAGGAGGAGGGGTAGCCGGTATAGAATCCTCCTTGTGCCTTTCAAGGCATGGAATAAGTGTCTATCTACTTGAAAGGGAACCCAGCCTTGGAGGAAACCTGTCTCTCATGAATAAAGTTTTTCCAACACTTGATCCTGCCTCAAATGTGCTAGAAAGCATGTTTGAAGAATTAAAAAGCCGTAAAAATATTCAAATAATGACCAACGTTGAGATAAAATCTATAAAGAGAAAAAATGAGGGCTTTGAGATTGAGATCATGAGGAAACCTAGGCATGTGGATGCGGATAGGTGCACTCTCTGCGGTAAGTGCTCAGAGGCCTGCCCTGCTGAGTACGACAGAAAGTACGAACTTGGAATAGGGAAGAGGAAGGCCATAGATGTCCCGTCTAAGAGACCATTTCCAGAAGCTTATGAGATTGACGAAAGGATGTGCCTCCACTTCAATGGGAAAGAGTGCAATGCTTGCATAGATGCTTGCCCAAACGAAGCAATAAACCTAGATGAGCAGGCAACGATGACGAGAATAAAAGCTAGGGCCTTGATTTTAGCCACAGGAATGGATCCATTTGATGTCTCAATGGTAAAAGAGCTAGGATATGGGAGATATGATAATGTAATTACTAGTTTGGAGCTGGAAAGGCTATTAGATCCGGAAGGGCCGACTGAAGGGAAAATAGTAAGACCATCTGATGGGAAAAGGCCAAAATCAATTGCTTTCGTCTTGTGCGCAGGCTCAAGGGACAGGAGGTTCCTAAAGCATTGCTGCAGGGTTGGATGCATGACCGCGCTTAAGCAGGGTTATGAGATTAAACAGAACTACGGGGAGAAAATAGAAGTGTATGTCTGCTATAACGACATAAGAGCCTCTGGCAGACTGCACGAAGAGTTTTATCAGAGAGCCAGGGATAGCGATATTATTATGCTTCACGGTATTCCCTCCGAGATAAGAGAAAAAGAAGGAAAACTAATCTTAAGGATTTTTGACATAGGAACGTGGAAATTAGAGGAATTAAGCGTTGATCTCGTTGTTTTGATTCCGGGAGTAGTTAATTCAAGTTATGCCAAGGAAGTTGGAGACATGCTGGGATTGCAGGTAGGAGAAGACACATTCTTTAGAGTTCTGGATCAGTTAAGGTTCACTAACGAGACAATGGTGGAGGGAGTGTTTTTGGCTGGATGTTCTGCTGGTCCTATGGATATCATGAGCAGCATTTCTCACGCTAGAGCTGCTGCAATAAGTGTTCTGAGCTATCTTAGAGGGAAAATTGAACAAAGACGCTCATAAGAGCCAAAGTTTTCTGAGATCTCGGCTCTTAAAATAGTCACTGTTAGTTAACAGCAATTATCTGGAACAGCTTGATTACAATTTGTAACTATTAAGTTTTTTATCTTTTCAAAAAGAAAACTCAGCAGTAACAAAGGAAGAGGAGTGATACAATTTGAAAGAGAAGAAGATTCTGATCTTGGGTGCTGGAGCTGCTGGTACGATAGTAGCCAATAAGTTAGCCAGAGAATTGAGAAGAGAGATCGCTAAGGATGAAGTAAGTATAACAATACTTGACAAAAATGACATGAACGTCAATCAAGCAGGTTTTACCTTCATACCATTCGGGTTTTACACTCCAGATGACATAAGAAGGCCTAGAAGAAAGCTCATCAGTCCTAGGGTTAGGAGCGTATTCGGTGAAAATGGGGAAATAACTAGAGTTGACCTAAGTAACCGAGAAGTAACAGTAAAGAGTGGGAGAAAATATTCCTATGATTACTTACTAATTGCGACTGGTTGTACACAGGATGTAGAGAGTGTACCAGGGCTCTCTAAAGATTTTAACACTTTCTACACTTCGCTAGACGACGCCTTAAAACTAAAGGAGTTGCTAGAATCTATGTCTAAAGGAAAAATAGTCATACTAACCGTAAAAATGCCAATTCCTTGTCCTGGAGCTCCTGGCAAGTTTACAATACTGTTAGATGATTACCTAAGGCACGTTAAACGTGCCAGAGATAACTTTGATATCACATTCCTGTGGCCTGATCCTAGCGTAGGACCGCCCCCATACAACTCAAATTTGACTGAGGCCTTTAAGGAGAGAAAAATAAATGACGTAAGAAAGTTTAAGCTTTCAGAAATAGACGCTGATAAAAAGGAAGTGGTATCTGCCGCTGGAGAAAGGATAAAGTATGATCTTTTAATCAGCATCCCTCCACATAAGGGCATTAAGGCTCTGTATGATTCCGGAATAACCGATGAGAATGGATGGGTCCCGGCTGATAAGTACACTTTGCAATATAGTAAATCGCCAACGGAAAGATACGATGAGGTTTATGTTGCAGGAGACGCGGGTCCATTAGAGATCCTAAAAACAGGCGTAACAGCGCACTATCAAGCATTTACAGCAGCTCAGAACCTAATATACGATGTTTTAGGGACAGGAGATAGGGCGCGCTACCTTGGGAATGTGGGATGCCCATACGTGGGGTCCTCACTTACATCCGAATCAAGAGGTAAGGCATTTCTAGCAGTATGGTCCTATGGACTTAACCCCAGGCCCTTCGTGCCTACAGAAGCGGGATGGTATTTCTACCGCATGTATTACTACATATACTGGGACCTAACCGTGAAAGCGATTATTTGAGGTGAGATTTATGGGAAGTTCGGTAAAGGAAGGATCTGCTTCATTAAGTTTACAGTTAGAAGAGCCTGATTTAGAGGCCTTAATAGAGATAATAAGCATTTACAGACTAATTCGGGACATGTTAAATGATCAACTGATAAGCGACTTGTCCAAAATTGCATCAAGCCTGTTAAAGGTTGTAAATGCGGTTTCAAGTACTGACTTGATCGATATTCTAGAAAGAGGCTTGCAGGACCCTGAGCTAGATAAAGCCCTGCTAAATCCGCCTAAAATCGGTTTAACGGGCCTACTAAAGGCTTTAGGAGACGAAGACTTTCAGAAGGGAATGGGCATAATGGTCGCACTCCTTAAGGCCCTAGGAAAAGCCTCAACTACCTAGTAGTGGAAGAAGTTCTTTCTCCTCCCCTTTTTTGCTTTCGATTATAGTACAGAAATTGGATCATCTATTCTCAAGATCTAAGAGATAATTTAGCGATTTTTGATTTCAAATGTCAATTATGGCCTTCACATACTAGGTAAGAAATTCGTTAGGTAATCTCTGAATGTTATATAGCTATTCATTTTACAAATTGTAACAATGGATCGAGTCGATCTAACTATAATTGAAGAACTCAGAAAGAACGGAAGGCTTAGTCTATCTGCTCTAGGAAGAAAAATAGGCATGAGCCATGTAGCTATCCGTAGAAGGCTTAAGAAACTCATAGAAAGCAAGGTCATGAGAGTTTCCTCTGAGCTAAACGTCAAGATCCTTGGGTTTAAGCTAGCTACGCTTATGATGGAAGTTGAGACATATGAAAAGCTTGTTGAGTTGGCTGATACTTACATCAAATGTCCTAGGACTTTGATGATAATCCATTCTTTAGGCAGACGTAATTTAATCGCAATAATATGGGCCGAAAACAATGATACTCTTAGGAGCATTCTTGATTCTTGCTCCATAAGGACTAGAGAAATGGTTAGAAAATCTGAAGTGAGCGTAGGCGATGTATTACACCCTGAGTACCTGCCGTTACAAATAATATCCTCTGGTAAACTGAAAATTGCACCATGCGGTCTGGATTGCAATAAATGTAGAAGATATCAAGAGGACAAATGCCTGGGCTGTCCTGCAACCCAAAGATATAAGGGCATAACCACTCTTACATCTGTCAGCGTCGCATAATGATATGAAAAACCAATGATGCCTCTCAAGAAGGACTATTAGCCTTCAAATCCTCTACATCGATACAGTCAACTCGTCCATGTAATCACTTATAACTAAACACACCAAGGTCGAAATTGTGTTGAGAATAATTGTCTGTGCTAAGTATGCTGTTGATGTAAGTGAGCTTAGGTTTGATCCATCAACTGGAGAACCTATACTTGCCGGAGCAAAAAGGAAGCTCAGTGATATCGATAAAAGAGCAATAGAAGAGGCCATTAGGCTCAAGGAAAAGTATGGTGGACATGTAACTGTTTTAACAGTTGGTCCTGGGAGTGCAAAGATGGGACTTAGAGAAGCTCTTGCAATGGGCGCAGATGAAGCTTATTTGCTAGTTGATCCTTTGTTTGAAGGAATAGATACGCTTGTAACATCCCTTGTCCTAAAGACAGCTATAGAAAAATTCAACGGCTTCGACATAATAATTTGCGGAGAGGCTACGAGCGATGGATACTCTTCACTAGTAGGTCCTAGGCTGGCCGGCTTGTTAGGAATTCCTCAAGTAGCTTATGTAAAGAAAATCATAGAGGTAAAAGATGGTTCAATTGTTGTTGAGAGAGATCTAGAGGATAGATACGAGATTGTGGAAGTAAAATTGCCCGTTTTACTTACAGTAACAAGAGAGATAAACGAGCCAAGAATTCCTCCACTACCAGCGATAATGAAAGCTTCAAAGAAGCCCATGAAAATGCTAAGCGCATCCGAACTCGGAATACAAAGCGAATCACTAGGTCAAAAAGGTTCAGCAATACAGATTTTGGAGGTAAAAGCTCCAGAAATAAAGAGAAAGGGAGTTGTATTTGAGGAAATGCCTGCAAGCGAAGCAGCAAGGAAACTTATTGAAGCCCTGGTTAAGGAGGGGATCTTAGGTGCCTGAAAATGAGGTTTGGGTTTACTCAGAAGATAAAGGCATTTGTCTCGAGCTTTTAACAGCTGGAAAAGAATTGGCAGAGAAACTAAATGTTCCTTTAGCTTCAGTCGTCTTGGGACATGGAATAAGAGAGGTAGCTGAGGATCTATCTATACATGGATCGAACAGAGTTTATCTCATAGATCATCCCTCTTTAGAAAGGTTTGATCCTGTATTGTATGCTCAGGCCATGGAAGTAATTGCTAAGAAAGAAAAACCAAAAATATTGCTCATTGGAGCGACTAAAAGAGGGAAAGAGTTGGCTGGAAGGTTAGCAGCCAGGCTCAATGTTGGCTGCATGTCAGAATGCACGAAAGTTGAGATAAGTGACGAAGGGGATGTCATGGCAAAACGCCCAGCTTATGCTGGTATGACAATAGCCACGGAGAAATGTAAAAGCACCCCAGCAATAGTTTTATTGAAGCCAGGAAGGTATGAGAAGGCTCCAGTTGTAGGCAAGGGAGAAATAGTTGAGATTACCATAGAGCTACCCGAACCAAGTCTTAAACTAATTGAATTCAAGCCAAAGGAAATCAAGGCTGTTAGAATAGAGGAAGCAGATGTTGTAGTGCTTGGAGGAAGAGGTATTAAGAAGAAAGAAGACTTTCAAATGTTAGAGCAATTGGCTGAAATGCTTGGAGGATGTGTTGGTTGCACTAGACCAATCGCAGCAGATTTAGGATGGTACACGGAATGGGTTGGTCTTTCAGGAGTGGCGATAAAGCCAAAGCTCTACATAGGAGTTGGAGTTTCTGGAGCAATACAGCACCTCGCAGGGATAAAAGACTCTAAAGTTATAGTGGCGATAAACAAAGATCCTGAAGCTCCGATCTTTAAGTCAGCTGACTACGGGATCGTGGGAGATCTTTACGAAGTGGTGCCAGAGCTGATAAAAGTACTGAAGGAGATCGTCAAGAAATAAAATCGCTAGTAGATCGGAGAACTTTTTATGTTAAGGGCTCAAGTTTCCACCACTCTTGAAAGGAAAAAGGCCTCCTCCATCTTCTTAACGGCTTTTAATCAAAAAGAATTTGTTCGAGGCCTCAAGTAAGTTGCAGATAAGTTAGGGAAGAGTGAAAGGTGGAAAGAAAAAAGGGACTTCAGCAAGAAGCAGTAATATTGAATTTGGGAACTTTTAAAGTTCCTGCGATGCCTTTGAAGTCTGAACCTGAGGCATATAAGACTCTTGGAAGAATTGAGAGAACAAAAAAGATAGAAGAAGTTTTAAGAAAAAAGAAAGAGATATGGGCGAGGTTCAGCGCTTCACTAGTTTTCCTGAGTTATCGTAGATTTAGCCTGGCCTGACGTATTCGGGTCCTATTACATCACGAGCTATGATATATCTCATAATGTTCTGAGCTCCTTCAGCCCCTATCACATAGGAGAAGGTTCCTAGCCAACCTC
>CAZUBM010000036.1:2876-7787 GCA_964618805.1 uncultured Nitrososphaerota archaeon | reverse complement strand
ATGTTCTGAGCTCCTTCAGCCCCTATCACATAGGAGAAGGTTCCTAGCCAACCTCTGAAGATGGGGCACTCCTTGGTGTAGCCATATGCTCCATGCCACTTCATGACTTCCTCGTATATGTCTGCGGCAACCTCCGGTCCCATCATCTTTGCCATCGAAACAGGAACATTAAGGTCTCTTGGATTGTAGGCTGGGTTCTTGTGAATGTATATTTGATCAGCTAGCCAGGCAGCCCTGTAGACTATGAGCCTTGCAGCCTCCAGCCTAGCGTAAAGTTCTGCGAACTTGAAGTTAACTCCTTGAAAGCTAGAGATGTATCTTCCAAAGAGTTTCCTCACCCTAAACCATTCCTTAGCCTGATCTAGTGCCCACCTAGCAGAGCCTATGGCAGCAGCTGCTACGAGTATTCTTGCTACATTAAATCCCTCCATAGTTAGATAGAAGCCTTTGTTCTCCTCTCCTATCCTATATTTGTCGTCTACTTCAACATCGTTGAGCATAAATCCTCCACAAGAGATTCCTGCTCTTCCTATATCCTCATAGTAAGTTGGCTCGATTCCATCAACGATCTTTCCATCCTTCTTAAGTAAGAACGCAAATGTAGTAAGGGATCTATGTCCAGCCTCTTTTGGACCAGTCCTTGCAATTAGAAAGAAGCCCCCTCCCCACGGAAGTTCTAGAGATTCCTTTACTCCGCTAATATAGGCTTTTTCCCCATTAAAAATCCATTTTCCATTTTCTTTTCTAGCAGTAACCCTTGTACCAGCGATATCCGAGCCTCCTTGAGGCTCTGTTGTCGCAATACCAAAGAAAGCTTCCCCAGCAGCTACTTTTGGCAAAATCTCCGATTTTGCCTCTTCACTTCCATAAAGGTCAAGCAATAGAGGCCATCCATTTACGAGGAGAGTGTACACAGGAACGGCTATTGAAGGATCATAATAAGCCATTTCATCAACTGCAATGGCTGCCATAGTAAGTGTCCCTCCCATTCCGCCGTATTCTTCTCTTACTGGAATGCAAAAGAGCCCCTGTTCTCCCATTTTCTTTATTAGATCTACAGGAGTTCCCTTTCTGGCTTCATCGATCTCGATCCATCTTGGAGCAATGTATTTCTCGCAGAACTCCCTAACGCTATTCCTAAACAATTCCTCTTCTTCTGAAAACTTAAAGTCCATGGTAACCCCTTCCTCATTGCTGTGATTAATTAAATTTTTTCCTACTTCTTAGAACATCTCAATTAGAATTCGGAAGAACTGTTTAGCCCAAGATCATCGAATGATTAGATAATACATTTTTCTTAGAAAGGAGATCTCTGGAGCTTTGTTGACTAAATTTGGAGAAAAATCCATATCTTGGCGATAAAAAGAGAATTCACCTCCAGTAGTTATCTATTCCGAGCTAGAATCCTGTAGTGAGGGAGATTATGTTCTCCCCATGGAGCATTAAATTCCTCCATTTCTAGGATCTCAAAGAAGGGGGTTATCAACCAATCAAGCTCATCCCTAGGAATCCCATATTTCTCGCTTTTTTCTGATAAAGTTTCGATGAACAAGTATCCTTTTGGCTTAAGGACCCTTGATAGCTCAGCTACATATCTTCTCCTTGCCTTAACGAAGTTTATAGTGTTTATGTCTATGGCGGCATCGAAGAATTCACTCCTAAATTCCATTTGAGACACATCGCCTACCTCAAACCATATTTTTTCCGATAATCCCTCTTTTTCAGCCCATTCTCTTGCTTTTTCTATAGCAACTGCAGAGATGTCAAGGCCATATACTCTAAATCCTTGTTTCGCTAGATAAATGCTATTCCTCCCCTCTCCACAACCCGAATCTAATATTATAGCCTCAGACATCTCTTTACTCTTTAAGAACTCTGCAAAGCGAACTACGCCAAGCGAAGGAGTGTGTCCCCACATAAGCTTACCTTTTTCCGCATAGAAATCCAAGTACATCTTATCGAATAGTGAATCCAATGCCTCTCAGCGCAAAAGTGCCTTGCATTAATAAAACTATTCGACCGTGATATCTCCTCCAAAAGTCATTGAGATGTCCGAATATTACTATAAATGTCACGATATGAAAGCCAAATCCTAATAACCAGAAGATCTTTCTGCGTTTATAGATTCTTTTGAAAAGGATTAGATTTGAAACAGCTTCTACAAAATTAGGAAACTATTTAGCTATAGAACTTCTTGTTTTTGGCCACTTCCTTGTCCTAAACCATCTTCTTACTCTCAAAAAGATGTCTCCTATAAAAACGAAAATGTGATATATGGCGATATTTGGGTCGCAAATCTGAAGATAATCTCTTCAGCAGACATCGCCTTTAAGTGAGATACGTTAGTTAAAAATTAAAACTATCGTGAAAAAACCGCGCAGCTATTCATCTAACTTATGTACTTACAAATCCCAAGAATCAAGACTCCATTCTACCTTTGACTGGAAATCTAAGCTAGCTTAGTGCCCTGTAAAAATTTTATTCTTCCCCTTGATTCAACCGAGTGGTGTAGAAGATGAGTAGCGCTGAGGAGTTCAAAGTGCCAGAAGGTCTGTATTACTCCAAAGGAAATATGTATGCAAAAGTTGAGGATAATCTAGTTGTTGTCGGTCTGACAGATTATGGCCAGCATCTGGCTAAGAAGATTGTTTTCGTTGAACTACCTCTCGTTGGAGAGGAGGTATCTCAGGATGAGCCAATAGGTGTGATTGAAAGCGGTAAATGGTCTGGACCCATAGAATCTCCTGTGTCTGGAAAAGTTATAGAGGTTAATGAGAGATTAGAGGATGAGCCAAGCCTTCTTAACGAGGACCCATATGGAAAAGGGTGGATAGCTAAGATAAGACCTTCAAATTTGGAAGAGGATCTGAAGAACTTGATGAATAGAGAGCAATACATCGGTTTCATCAGAGAAGATCTAAAGAAGAGATAAAGTGCAGTTGATTTGATATCATGGCTATCTCCTCTCATTCTACAGCTATAGAGTCAAATTGCAGGTGTTTTTAAAGAGTATCTAAAGCGATAGTTAGCTTTTTAGCAATGTGAACCGTTGTTCTCGGTTATATTTTTATCCATTGGGTTCTAAAGAAGTTAGGTGGGTTTGAGTGTCCATAAAGGAGGGTAGCAAACTACTTGTCAGACAGATCTCGGCTATAGTAATAACCACCATACTTATCTGGATATTTGCCAGGATTTACAAAATAGAATATCCTTTGATCACTTCCCTCGAAGATGTATGGATTTCAGACGTTATAGTGGTTCTTTTAGCTCTTATCATGGCCGTTCTAATTAAAGGCCTTAGCAAGCCTATGTCAATGATATACGAGGAAAGCTTGCCTGGGAAGGTTGAAGTTGTTTCCGAAGTTACTGGACACGTATTAGATCTCGTGAACTTGGCTGTTCTATACATTTTTCTAAGAAAAATTGTTGAAAGCGTACTTGATCTCTACATAAGAAAAATAGTCCCAGAACTCGGGCAGCTTCCTGGGATAATCTATGATGTGGCCTTTATAATCGCAGGGCTGCTGATAGTGTACAGCATCATAAAGATCCTAACAAGGTAAGAGTTTTTGGTTCCTATAGCTCACAAAAAAGCTTTATAACTACGCCAATCTCTCCTTTTGATGCCAGAGAGGTGGAGGCTGCTAGATCTAGGGGCTTTAGATGGTTACTCTATCCAATCAGTATATGAATCGGTTGCTAAGTTTGTAGGAAAGGGTAAATCCCCGAATACACTTATCTTGTGCTATCCCTCTAAACCTTACGTCTGTATAGGTGTCCATCAGATCGTTTTCAAAGAAGTGGATGTGGAATACTGCACGACTCACAAAATACCCATAGTTAGGAGAAGGCAGGGTGGAGGGGCAGTTTATTTAGACGCTGGCCAGCAGTTCTATCATTTAATCATGAAGAGCAAAGGAATGATTGATGTAGAGGGTTTTTACAGAAAATATCTTCAGCCTACTGTTTACGTGTATAGAAAATACGGCCTTAACGCAGAGTACAGGCCCATAAATGACGTGGTAGTAAACAGTAAAAAGGCCTCAGGAAATGCAGCAGAAACAGTTTCAGGAGCCGACGTACTAATAGGGAATGTTATAATGGATATAGACGTTAAAAAATTTGTAAGTGTTCTTAGAGTCCCAGATGAGAAGTTCAGAGATAAGCTGGCATCTTCTATGGAAATGTGGCTCACTTCGCTTAAGAAAGAACTCGGGTACACCCCCCCAAGAGAAGAAGTCAAAGAATATCTCATAGAAGGTTATGAGAAGACTTTAGGAATAGAATTGGAGCCTGGAAATCTCACGGAAGAGGAAATGGAAGAATGGAAGGGACTTATTGAGGAATTCAAATCAGATAGATGGATATATAAGAAGGAGTTTGAGCATGAAAGGCTACTAGAGCTCATAACCGGGAAGTGCACAAAAGTTTCTGAGGATGTGCAAGTTTGTGAGGCAACCTACAAGGCAGAGAAACTTTTTAGGATAATAATAGAAGTCTCAAAAGGCAAGATAACTGATGTAGTCATCTCCGGAGACTTCTTCATGGAACCTTATACAGCATTAAGACTTTTAGAGAGAGAGCTAGTAGGATCGAAGCTCGAAAGGGATGAGCTTTCTGAGAGGGTAAAATCATTCTTCAAGAAGGTTGGAGTTAGGTTAATTGGAGCTAAACCGGAAGATTTAATTGAGGCATTAATCAAGGCTAGTGAGAGACCTTATCTTTGAGATCTAGACTGTAACTTGTTGTATGCTAACAAAAATGTTATGGCAAACTTGCTAGCATGCCTCTCTGGTCCTCTGTGTTTTCCAAGTACAATTCTGATGTGATGATAAAACTCATGGAGGATTACAAAAGGATCAGTGTAGAATTTTCCATCTGAAAGATATATTGTCTTATCCTTGGCTGAAT
>CAZUBM010000036.1:0-2776 GCA_964618805.1 uncultured Nitrososphaerota archaeon | reverse complement strand
TTACTTTTTTCACATTATCTTCAGCTTGATTCATATAAACGTCCTTTTGATGGACAAAATCTTCTGTCATATTTCGAGATTTCTGGGTTAAGTGCCCGCGTGTGCCTTAATCATTTATCTTGGAGACAAATATTTTGCAAATTAATTTGGTGAGTTCTGGCCCAATTATTGAGAAAAGAGCAGCATTAGAAAGCTCATGCACTAAGGAAAAGGGAATTCCAGCTAGAAGCGTTATTGTAATTGGGATATTAAAGGTTAATGCAAAGGCGATGTTGGTAAGGATATCATAAAGTAAGGTGCAGAGCAAGCCCAGCAAAGCCAGCTCAGCTTTCCCTGCATGATATGGATTTTTCTTAAAAATCCGCCAGCAATACCATAAACTGCTTCGGCTACTGTAGTTGCAACCAAAATTGTGAGAATCCAACCCCGAGGGTTAAGAAAGCCGTACACAATCCAGCTTAAAGCGCCAACTATTGCCCCATCGAATGGCCCAGATATGAAGCCTGCAACAAAGACCAATAGATCCATTAGCTTTACGTTTGGGATCCAAATTAAGGCATAGTTCGATGAAACTGAGAGGGCTACCAAGGCAGCGATTAGTGATGTCCTCATGGAGGGAGTTAAGGTTTTGGAAACGGGCTTTGTGAAGTATTCTCGTAATACCAAAGTAAAACCTCCTTATCACTTACCACATACTTATCTGCAGCTACCGGCCCCTCTTGCCAACCACCCCAGTCTGTCCATATCCACCAAATCCAGTAGAAAGGATGCTCATTTTTAACGCCATTTATCGATTCTACAAGAACTCCCATTCCCGGATATGTGGTGTAATTTACTTCTGCTACGAGCATAGTTACGTCGAGCAGAGTTGAACCAGCTGGAACTTGAGTTTTATTGTACCACGTTATGGTACCATTCCAGAATTTTATTCCGAGATCTACTTCAATTCTTTCTCTATATAAAGCCTTTTTGGTCTCTTTTAATTGGTAATACGAGTATACTGCCAACATACTCGATGAAATGGCCCATATTAGTAATAGAGTAGTGAGGAGAGATTTGTTAAACATTGGATGGATTATCCATCCAAAATAATATAAATCTTTAGATATTAATATTCTTGGAATAATGGAAGAAATTTTCATAGCTATTAAGCAGCTCGATGATTTTCTGAAATTGATCAAACCAAGGATTGGTCCCTCTCCGAAGTTTTCAGCTTCTCACGCAATAATGTGCTTGTACAAAATAGCTGAGAGACAGCCTATTGGAAGGAAGAAGCTTTCAGAAGAACTTGGAATTGGTGAAGGAAGTACAAGAAGCTTATTAGATCGACTGAGAAGCATAGGGCTCTTACAAATCTCTAAAAAAGGTATTATTCTAAGTAAGAAGGGGGAAAAATTTCTAGAGAAATTAAATGTTTTAATGAGTCGTCCCAAACGCGTTTTTGTACAGAAAATTACGATTGGCCGAGTTAATATAGCTATATTAATTAGAGGCTTTGCTAGCAGAGTTAAGAACGGTATGAGAATTAGAGATGCGGCAGTGAGCCAAGGAGCAACCGGTGCAACTACCCTTGTCTTCTTGGATGGGAAACTCAGGATTCCTGGCGTTAGTCAGGATGTTGAAATCGACTTTCCAGAGGAGGTTAAGAGCTTGATTGAGGAACTTAAGCCAAGAGAAGGAGATGTCATTGTCCTCGGAACAGCAGAGGGGAGCAGAGAAGCTGAGCTTGGAGCTATAGCCGGTGTCGTTTCCTTACTTGAAATTCGCTGGTAAAGCAAAAGGACAGATGGAGTATGATGATTTTTGATAAAACCTAAATCAGTTGTAGGTTTCCTATTTTTTATTCTAACGTTTTTGTTTTGATGGAACCTAGTTTTTTCTTCCCTTTAAAACGTTATAACCATGCCCGACTTTGTCCTACGAACAGCATCTCCGAAAACGGATTTGAATTGCCTTATTGCCTTATCTCCGGTACAATGACCTATGAAAAACTCTTCAACACCTAGTTTACTTAATTCTTCTACTGTCCTTGAAATTCTCTTTTCACTAGCGGTTATTAAGTGAAGCCCCCCAACGATTGCTTTAACCTTTGTGATCCCCGTCAAGGATATCGAGTTCTTGACTATGTTTACGATTCCCCTGTGAGAGCATCCGCTTATCACAATCAATTTTCCTCCCAGATTAACTATCAGAGATAGTTCCTCTTCCATTTCATCTTGAACCATCTGTGGAGGGATCTTATATTTTGGAGGAGGAGCTTCAAATTCGGTGACTAAGGGTATCTTTCCTGAGAGAAAGATCCCTGGTGCAAACTCTATGGGCATCCAGATAGGAGTTAGCATTCCTTTAAGCTCTATGATTTTTCTTTTGAGAAATGGCATTCTTGTGGTATGCCTTAAATATGGATCCACAGCTATGCTTTCTCTGAAGAACTTTTGCCCATGTAATATGGGAATCCAATCATTTCTGGCCTTCAATATCTCTAAGAGGCCGTCAGTATGATCCCAGTGCTTATGCGAGAGTACAATATATGATAACTCTAATAAATCTAAATTCATTTTCTTAGCATTGGATATAACCTTCTTTCCTGTTATGGAAGTGTCAAATAGAATATTTAGATCTCTTTTGGGGTAATGTGCCCTGATCAATATAGAGAGGCCTTTTTCCTTCTCTAACTCACTAGATTCAGCTATATCGTCCATAAGTACGAATATATCAACCCCTTTTAATCTTGATTCTGAGGACACAATGGTTAGGCTCATAGGTAAAATTTTAA
>CAZUBM010000035.1:0-14225 GCA_964618805.1 uncultured Nitrososphaerota archaeon | reverse complement strand
AAGAAAAGCAACATTTAATTTTCGGCCTAGAAAACTAGAAAAATAAAAGAGCGACCCACTAGCCGACAAGCAGGGTTTTCGAGGATACTACCTCACTCCTCCAATCCATACCCAACTCCGCACAATACGTATTTTTATGATCCTGCGGACCTCTCCCGAAACAAGGGCTTGAGTGTCTGCCGTTGTTAATGTCCTTTGGCCTTTCCAAGCCAGTGCAAAGTCGAGTTAGATATAGTGAAAAGATGAAAGCTGAACACCATCACGAAATTCTTATAAAGGGCAAGAAGGAAAAAGCAATGATTTATTTCTATTGATAAGGAAAAATATTACTATATGAGGGACATCAAGCCCATTAGAGAAGTTTCACGGGTATTTGCCTCTACCAAAAGACTTGTCATCCTTTCCATGCTGGAGAAGGGGCCCATGTGCTATACCGACATCAAAGGAGATTTTGAGAAGCTGAGATTGGCGACAAGCTCCTACGAGATATACCAGCACCTCCATAAACTCCTAGAATTTGATTACATCGCAAAGAAAGGAAAGCAATATTTGATAACATCAAAGGGGTTGATAGCACTAGAATGCATAGCCAAGATAGCGGAGGAAAAGCCAAGGGTTCCCAGGGTAAAGTGGGAGTTTTAGGTCTTTCGTGCAAAGGTTCTCGTATAAGACCATCTCTTCGCCTGAATCACCTAAGGTTTAAGGGGTAGCGAGTTGTGATGATTATATTTAAATATCTTACAATACATTAAATGATTATGAAGACCTATCAAAGCATAATGGCAACTTCGTTCTTGATGACTCTTCTCTTGATTTCTACAATAGCCAATGCACAGCGTTACGAAGTGAAGGACATTTCATCTACCGTTTTTAACCTCAAGAACTGCCAGAGCGGTGAGGTAAGCTTTGAAATCCATAGCTTAGAGCATTTTAAGAAAATCAATTTCGATGTCCTCTACGACGGTGAAGTGGTTTGGTCACGTACTGCGAGTCCCCGTCAAAGTCTATATCCAGAAATCGAAGTCCGTGCACCTTATGGCGGAACACCCACGACCACAACAGTTAAACAGATTGAGATTAAGGGTAGAACTGGTGGCAATGTTGAAACCCGTACGATTTCGGTAACAATAAACTCTGAACCCTCAGACCAAGAAAAGCAAGCAATAGAAGACATGTCTTCTGCATCAAGTGCCATGGATGAAGCAAGGAGCGCAATCAGAAAGGCAGAGCAAAAGATAAACGAGGCCAGATCCTATAACCTTGATACAAGCACTGCCGATGACTATCTAGCAAAAGCTAAAGATTCTCTTGCAAGTGCCGAAAGTTATTACGATTCCGCACAGGATAGTTTTGATTCTTGTAGGAATGACCTAAGCAATTTTGATGTCGCCTCAGATTATGCAACTACAGCCGAACAATTTGCGGACAATGCGAAATCCTATGCATCAAGTGCACAAGCCGATACTCAAAACAAGATTGATACCTACAAGGCAAAAGTTGCTGCTTCAGGGAGCATTTCCAATGCCCAAAATTCCATAACAACAGCTCAATCTAGCATAACGACAGCTCAGAATGCGATCTCTCAGGCCGTTGCACAAAACAAAGATGTGAGTGAGGCACAAAGCTTACTAAGCGAAGCACAGACTAGTTTTGATTCAGCTCAGGATTATCTTGAGAGGGCTAACGATGCATTTGCAAATGAGGATTATTCAAGCGCTAAAGCTTACGCTGAAAAAGCGGTTTCTGAAGCTAAATCTGCGAAAGGAAAAGCCGACGATGCTTATAGTGCAGCTTTGAATGCACCCACCATAGAAACAACAACGACAACTGCGGGAGGATTATCGATAACTGGGAATGTAGTCAAGACCTCTATGTTCATTGGAGTTGGGATTTTAGCTGTTGTTGGCATCATCGTCTTCCTTTACAAGACAAAGGCTCCCAAACCTGAATGAAAGGTCATAGATTCTTGATACAAGAAAGGGTCTTAGAGTATTTCCAGAATAGCCTTATGGCGCTTTTGTGCAGGATATAGTTCGCTTTGCCTTCATCTAACAATCTCTTAGCATCTTCTATTGATTGCGGATACTCTGTGAACTCAATGGTTATATCGCATCCAGAACAGCGAGCTCGCTGAATCCTTAGTTCAGCACCTTCTTTTTGCATAGTGTAGGTCTCATCAGCCACTATTTCTATCTTAGCGCCCTCTGGCAGATTACATTTCCTCTCAGCTTCTATGATCCAATCAAATGAAAACCTCTCCCTTTCTTCCTTTTCACTAACCTCTTTCTTGATGACCTTACTCTCTGTGATTTCTTCGGACGTTTGTATAGGGGTGTAGATGTCTCCAAACAATATCTCAGAATAGTTCATAGCAAATGGGGAGGAATAGGTGACATAGCTGTAGTTGTAGAAAACGATCTTGGGGGTTGGAGTCTGTGTGTCAACTGCTTCCAGTGATATTTGTGATGTGGAAGGATTAGTTGGGGTTAGCAGGGAGGTGAGGATAAGCATTGCGTTGAAGATTACTTCAGTTAAACTCATTTGCCTCTAAGTTCTATTTGTGGGCGTATCCTTTTTAATTTAATTGTTGTAGAAACAATTAGTCATTGGCCCTTATGGCTTTCAAGTTGGAAGTGTCTGCAAGCTTTCAATTCAAGTAGCAGCGCAATTGCTTCAGTTGTCCAGTTATGATATAACAATGGTATGCGAAAATTCATCCGGATATGGAATGATTTAGCCGAAACCACAAATATATATAATAATTGCGATCCAAATATGGTTACAGTTGGTAAAGGAAGATTCGATCAATTAAAAATGAAAGAAATATCTCCAAGTAGATAACCTGATGTGCAAGTTTTAGAAGCAGACATTACTGTATGTAGTGTATGTGGCCAAGTGACCCGAATTCCTTGGTATTCCTCGGGATAGATTCCTTTTACCTGAGTAAGGTCCAATCAAGAAAACCCATTAGCTAAAAGGGCGGAATGGTGAAAAGGAACCCTTTCTATGCTCTCCTCAAACTCACCATAGCCAGCATCATCCTCCTCCTCATCGCCACTCCAGTCTTTCAGGAAAACATCACAGCAACAGCTCCGCTTATCGTTACTTTCATAGACGTCGGCCAAGGAGACTCCTGCTGGCTACACTTGCCGAACGGTGATGACGTGCTGGTGGACGGAGGCAAGGCACAGGCCGGCCCTACCGTCGTTGCCTACTTGAACGAGCATGGCGTTGCTGACATCGAACTAATGGTTGCCACTCACGGCGATGCAGATCACATAGGTGGGCTCATAGAAGTATTATCAGCTATGCCTGTGGCAGAAGCATGGTTGGACTCGCAGAGTTGCACGACCACCACGTGCCAGGATTTCTACCAAGCTCTAACGGATAACGGCGTGCTCACAGCAACGGTAAGGATGGGAGAGAGCTACTCTTGGGGCGAAGTCACTGCTCTTGTTCTTAACCCCTCAGAGCCATTGTACGCCGATAAGAACGAGAATTCAGTCGTGCTAAAAGTCTCTTACGGTTCCGTAGACTTCCTGCTGACTGGAGATGCTGAGACTGGGGCTGAGAATCGGATGCTAAGCAGTGGTTATTCATTGGAAGCAGAGGTTCTGAAGGTTGCGCATCATGGGAGCAGATATTCCTCCAGTGCTGAATTTCTTTCCGCTGTCCAGCCAGAAGTCGCTATTATTTCAGTTGGTGCTGACAATCCTTATGGCCATCCTCACCCCGAAACAATCAGCCGTTTGCAGGCTGTTGGAGCAAAAATCTACAGAACTGATGAACAAGGCACAATCATAGTTACGACTGATGGCTCAACCTACTCTGTTTCTGCCTCGCGAGGATTAACTCATACAGTCTTCCTTCCCATCATCCTGAAGAGTTACCAGCCCGTACCACCAGTAGCTACACCTACTCCAACGACTACAGCCACGCCTGCAACACCAACGTTAACACCAACTTTGACTCCTACAGCAACCCCCACGCTTACCCCAACACCGACAGAGGTGCCAACGGGCAACTTGGTAATCACTTACATCCGCTACGAGACGCGTGACGAGTACATCCAGATCACGAATCAAGGCACTGCCTCGCAGGACATGACGAACTGGAAGATTCAAAGCTATAAGAACATAGATGGCGGTTGCGAACCAGCTGATCAGTGGTATAATTTCCCTAGCGGGTACGTGCTCGGGCCAGGTGCTTCGGTACGCATCCACAGCGGTCCTGATGCCTATGATAACCCTCCGAATGACCTCAAGTGGACTACAAAGTACATCTGGCATAATGATGGGGATGTAGGCATACTTTATGATGCTACTAGAAGTGTGGTTGATTCTTACTGCTACGGAGAGTGTTGCTCATGCTTTTCACCTTTTTTGAAGGGAAAGTAAAGGATGGATGCAAGAGAAAAGATGCAAAGAAGTTTATTTAATAATAGTGCCTACCAAAATAATATTATGAACCTTGTCATAGAAGATTCGCCTGCTAAGCAGAAGTATTCACTTGAGGAAGTAAGAAATAAGGTCATTCTAGGAGACGCTTTTGAAGTTCTCAAAAAATTAGATAATGAAATTGCTGATATGGTATTTATTGATCCACCTTATTTCCTACAATTACCGGAAAAGCAGTTAAGGCGGTGGAAAGTGAAAACTATTGTGGAAGGGGTTAATGACGCATGGGATCAATTTTCTTCATTCGAAGAATACGATGAGTTTATCCGAAGATTACTCACAGAGGTAAGAAGATTGATGAAGCCCAATGCAACGATATGGGTAATAAGCACATATCATAGTATTTTTAGAATCGGGAAAATTATGCAGGACTTAGGTTACTGGATACTGAATAACGTGATTTGGGTAAAGACTAATCCAATGCCAAATTGGTTAGGTGTCAGATTTACAAATGCAACCGAAACCCTCATCTGGGCAGTTAAAGACAAAAATGCTAAGAAATACACATTCAATAGAGATTATGCAAAAGCGTTTGGAATTGGAAAGGTAGGTGCAAATGTCTGGGTATTGCCTTTATGCAGTGGTAAGGAGAGGCTGAAAGACGAGGAAGGCAAGAAACTGCATTCTACACAAAAACCTGTAGAGCTACTTAAAAGGGTTATTCTAACATCCACAAAAAAGGGAGACCTAGTTTTGGATCCCGTAGCTGGGACTGGCACAACGGGGTATGTTGCGCGAGCATTCGAGCGGGATTTCATCATGGTAGAAATCAACCCGAAATATGTAAAGGGCATTGAAAAGAGGTTTCAACGACCATTAATAATACAAGAGACACCAAAAACCAGCAAACGAAAAGTAAACCAATATATGAAATTGGAGGGATTCAAATGAAAAAGACCAGAATTTTTATAGTTAATGACAACACCTGGAAAGAACACAATAGAGTAGGTATTGCAGCGATCAACGACCCTCTAACTACTCACCCAAATAATAGGCAGGCAAATGCACAACGGCAATCAGCTATTGCAGAAATTTCTGGTATTCGCCCTGGAGACATTTTACTTTTTAATCGTATGGTTAGTGAGAAACATCCTCCAGAGCTTATAGGGATATTTGAGGCAACTTCCAAACCATATTTTGACCCCAGTCCACTTTTCCCAGGAGCAAAGTATGTCAACAAAACGTTACCATTTCGCGTTGAATTCAAATGCATTCATAATTTTCAAAATCCTATAAATATCGATGAAATATGGGCTTTAAGAGATGAGGGAAAAGTTTGGACGCTCCAGCAAAGTCGGGGTGATGCCGTGGGAAGGCATGCTTGTGTAGGAATCACGAAGATGGAGGCCAAATGCATTGAGCGGCTTCTAAAAGCAAACAATATTGTAGAGGGACCCGAAATACATTATCAAAAACCGATAAAGAAGCGAAACCCGCTTCCCATAGAGTTTCGCACAGACAGACAGGGACAATTACACTATGAAGCAGCTCTACAAGCGCTACTTCTAGAGGATTTTGCAGACGGAAGGCATAAGGAACTGTTTGGCAATTACGATGATTTTATTGCTAATGTGCCTACTGGAGCTAGAAAGGAAATTGATATTCTTCTTCTGAAGTACAATGGAGATGATATATTGTGGTATCAAATACTAGAATTGAAACATTATAAGTTTACTATGCAGGAACTGCAGAAACTCATCTCCTACGAGAAGTGGATTATAAGAACCCGAGCAAGAAATCCGTTACAGGTCCATCCAGTTGCTGTTGCATCAGACTTTAACGATAACGTTCTAGATTTTGTGAAGAGAAGAAGAGATTATAAAGAGAGGCCGATAAGGCTAATTAAGTACTATTTTCATGAAAAGACAAAAACGTTGGATTTGAAGGAGGTCAAATGAATTACGAAGAATTTTGCACGATTCTAAATAAGCATATATTTGAAGGCGAGAAAAAAGACCTGCTCCGCAAGATTGCTGAGAGGCCAGAACGCTTCATAGGTTTATTTAGACCTACAAAGCCTGGTGCTAAAGTTCTGCAGCATCTATTACAATCACATGAAATCCGGTTTGGAGACGCTGTTGAAGAATTGGTAGAGAGAATTCTGGAAGATATGGGACATAAAGTTCTACCTAAGAATATAGTCAATGAGCATGAAGAAACGCTATCATTAGACCAATACTTTACAGATGGAAAGATATATTATTTCATTGAACAAAAGGTAAGAGACGACCACGACTCCACGAAGAAACGAGGGCAAATATCTAATTTTGAGACGAAACTTGAGGTTCTGCACAGAAAGCATGGTTCTAGATTAATTGGTATTATGTATTTCATTGATCCCGATCTTTCAAAAAATAAGAAATATTATCTTAGAGAGTTGAACAGATTGGGCGCATTTTATGGTGTAGAACTTCATCTTTTTTATGGCAAAGAACTATTTGATTATTTACAGCACCCCAATATCTGGGATAACATGCTTTCATGGTTAAAGCGATGGAAAGAAAGTCTACCGGAACTCCCAGAGATAGATTTTGATATTACGCCTCAAAAGAGCTTTGAAGAAATCCATAACTTAGGATTAAGGTATTGGAGGAAACTTCTCGAAAACGACAAACTATGGGAAGAAGGGATAATGAAGGCGATATTCAGACGGGGAACTACTCTAAAGCTTCTATCAGAGTTCTTCAACTCTCAACCCGGCACTCCTTATAGAAGATTGGCAGATTTACTTATGAAAAGACTAAAACAATATTATGAGTATGAGGAGGGATAGGAAAAAAGTAAGGTGAGAAGAACGCCATGACATATGTAAAGCCCGAAGTGATTAAGATTGAATGTCCATTTTGCGGGAAAAAGACTGTAAATGCAATTTATTACCCCTCTATGCTCCAAGCATCAAGCTCTCAGTCTGCGGCCGCTGGAAGGAAAATCAAGTATTATCGAACCAAGGAGAAGTATGAGATAGTTTCAGGTTGTTCTGCCTGCGGTAAGAGCGAAAAAGAAATTCAGAAAGCCCTGAAAAAACGTTCCGTAAAAGATTACACTAAGAGGATTGAAGAACTCAGGAAAGCAGGACTTCCAACAGAAATTACTATGAGAGTAGAATGAGTAAAAAGCTTAAGGGAATTCCTCGGATAGGATTGTTTCATGACCAGATTTCTATAGCGGGTGATCCTGCTAGACCTTGAAGGCTTTCGATTGTCCTCCAGTCGTGGAGAATTCTCCCGCTTGATCCCCCTTATACCTCCCCACCTAATTCCTCTTTAATCCCCAAATTACGAACCGCCATTTCCCATCCAGCATGCCCTATTGAGAAATAAGCATACCAGATCCTTGAAAGATAGAAGCCTTTGGCTCTCGGCATAAACGGCCATACATGCTCGGATAAATCAAATCTTTTGCTTCTACATCAACTTAAGCATGAGAGGCTACTGCCATAAATGCAAGGAGTACAGGAGCGATGACGGCAAGAATGCCTGGGGCATCGTCTGGCGTCTGGGCTGTCCTCTCTGCGAGAAATGCGGAAGTGTTCTCGACATCTGGGAAGATGACAGCGATGAGTAAACATGGCCATGATCCTTCTGGTCTAGCCGAGGAAACAGAAAGGGTTATTGCCAGAGTGCTGGGTTTGCTGAGCTCTCGCGAGCTTAGCTATCAGCAGTTGAGGCTGAAGATAAACTGTCCATCTGACAAACTCAAAGTTTTGCTCGAATGGGGCGAGGCTCAGGGACTTTGGTTCAAGAACCCGATCTCAGAAGCTTATGAGATCAGCGATACGGGCGAACTGATACTCGCTAACTCTATGATCAAAGAGATGCTAAAGACCCAGCCTCCTAAGCTGGACAACCTAAAGCTGGATAGGGTGCTCAAGAAGCTGAAGTGCCTTGAACTTCGTTTGAGGTCATTAATGAGTTCTTTGAGATAGCATGGTGGGATTATGGAAAAGCTGAGGTTCATCGTTGCAGGATGCGGGCACATAATTACTGCTGATAATCTAGGCGGGAAGTGCAGTAGGTGCGGGAAGCTCTGTTGCAAAGATTGCTTAACAAGGATAGACGATGAGATGCTATGCCCAACGTGCCTCAAGAAGAAGTTAAGGGATAAATATGGACCTCTGGATATGTGAGTCCTGCGGCTCCACGGTCAGGAAGGATCAGATCAGGGCAAGATGTGCAGTGTGTGGCAAAAGAACATGCGTAGTTTGTGCAAGGGTGTGCGACTCATGCAAAAAGATTGTTTGCCCAGATTGCATAAGGTTAAGGGAAGTCTGGAGGCAGGGGAAGCTCTATTTCATGAACATATGCGACTCCTGCTGGAAAAGGCTCATATGGTGAGAGCATGAGCTATGTCATCTGCCTCAACTGCGGTAAAGTTACACCTGAGAGGGAGTTCTGCCTCTATTGCCATTCCCCTCTTCTCGGAGCATTCGAGCCACCTACAACCAAAGAAGGGGTTGAGCTTGCATATACAAAGAGTGGGTTCTTCCGCCTTCCTACAGAGTACTTCGGCTACCACTTTGCCTTCTATGGGGTAACGGGGAGTGGAAAGACGAGGGCTGCAATGAACCTGGCCATCAGGGCAGAGAATAATGGGCTGAACCTGTGTATCCTTGATGTGGAGGGCGAATGGAAGAACATCATACCAAAGCTGAGGAAAGAGGTTAAGTATTATGAGGTGGGCACAAACCTGAGGGTCAATCCTTTTGAGCTCGAAGACCTGGGGTTAACGAAGCTTTTGCTCAGGGAGACCATCTTCAAGGGCATAGAGCTTGAGTACCAAGATTTGAGCCCACAGATGAACTTCCTGCTGGACAAATGCCTCCTGCGAAGCAAGAGCATACCTGAGCTCATAGATAACATCATCTACCATTACCCTGAGACCCCCTTCAGGCTGAGAAACCTGGATGCGACAAGAACTGCTTTATTAACTAGGCTGAACCCCTACAGGGATAACCCGGTCTTGAGGAGGATATTCTTCGTCAAGCGCTCTAGCATAGGACCAGGGTCTTTCAAAGATGCCAACCTCATCGTGGACCTCCATAACTTGGACAAGAAGGTTGCTTACAAGAGGGAGCTCAGGCTCATCTACAACTGTTTGGCAACCGCATACCTCAGGGAAGCGCTGAATAGAGAGGAAAGCTCTGCCATCAGGAACATGTTCATAGCGGATGAGGCTCAGTTGCTAGTCCCCAGAATACTGAAGAAGGCGATAGTAACCGATACTTGGGCTACGACAGATTTTGCAACGAGGTTGAGGAAGAGGGGCGAATCTTTAGTCATCATATCCCAGAGCCCCTCGAACATAGAGGACGATATTAGGAAGAATGCGCAGAACATCTTTATCTTCAGGTTGCAGGACCTAAAGGATATAAGGGCTGTGGCCGGCATGCTGGGCTATGTGCAGGTCGATGAAGTGAGTTATCTTGCCAGCTTTCTGACGAGCCTAAAGAACAGAAGAGCAGTAGTGAGGACTCCGTTGGCAAGCAACCCTTTCTTAGTTAGGTCTTTGGATTTAGAGCTGGAGAAGGTTGATGAGGAAAGGCTTAAGGGTTTCATGCCAAGAATAGATGAGAGGGAGGAACTAAAAGAGGATGAGCTAGAGTTGCTGAGAAGTGTGGAGGAATATCCTTTCATGCAGAACACAGAAAGGGCATATCATCTGGGGTGGCACAGGTCGAGGTTCTCAAAAGCAAGGAAGTCTTTGCTTGAGAAGGGGCTTTTGGAGGAGGTTAGCTTCAAGACAAAGGCTAAGGGGGCGCCTAGCCATTTCCTGAAGCTGAAGGGCAAGGAGACATATGGAAAGGGAGGGTTCATCCACGCTTACTGGGTTAATGAGATATACGGGTATCTCAGGAGGAAAGGCTTCGAGCCAGTGAAGGAGTTTAGCGTGGACGGCAAGATGGTTGACATAGCTTTTGATAAAGACGACGAGCTTGTTTTCGTGGAAGTAGAGTACAAATCTGACTGGAAAAGCAATATGTTGAGGGCTATAGAACTATGTGACAGGCTTGTCCTGGTCTTTGTTAGGAAGAGAGATTACATCGAGGCGAGGCACTTCCTAAAGGAGAGGAAACTTGAGAAGATTGTGGCAACGCATGTTTACTCGTTCGATGATATACTGCACTGAACGTGTGAAGCACCAAAACCGTGAGGACTTTTTCTTTATCGTTCATATTGCATAATGTGCGCTGTTGCCTTCCTGGAGAGCATTGCTGTACATCGTATTCGACTATAAGCCTGCCTTATACAGAATGCGACAGAATTGGACAGAAAGGTATGCTTCCCACTCAAGAGAAAATGAGCTTGATCATCTTGGTTCTTATGCTAACGAAGGCACGAGGGGTTAGATAGTTCTTAGATAACTTAAACTGAGCTTACATCCAAGTTCTTCCATCGATTTCATGATCTTTTTACTATTCTTGACCCTTTTGGCGATCTTTGGGAATCGGTGGAACATGATAAAGTATACAGCATCCATCACTTTGTTGGTGAGCTCGACAGTTCTACTAAATTGGTCCTCATCAAATGCAAAGGTGACGCGCCAATCACCCCTGCCTTCTTTGATAAGGGGTTCTAATTCTTGGTAAGAGCTGTGAGCATATTTAGATAAGTCAGAATATAGATTCTTCAGTTCCTGCTTATGATTTAGATCCAGTCTGTCAATCAACCTAGCGCCAAATGTTTGTTTCTCTATCTCTTTGATGATCTCTAACTTACAAGAGATGGTAGCTTCTGGGTGCTCTATATCCAAATAGTATGCCTGACCTATAGAATCAAGGATGTACCTGAGTTCTCTAATGGCTTGATGATATTTACCGTACCAGACACTGATCATAATCCAAGTGATCAAATTTTGGAGCTCCGATAGTCTCAAGACCATCAGGGAATTGTATTTCTCGAATTCAGAGAGCTCTTGTAGCTGAGGCAGAAACGTGTTCATCCAAATATTGAGATGCTCGGTCCAAGTGTAGTACTTGTTACCGCCCTTTTCTCTCGTTTCTTCTTCCAATTTCTCAAGCATCTCTTTAGCGAAATCCACGATGTCGCTAGTCATCCTCAATATTCCTTAGCCAAGTGTGTACCAATCCATCAGGAGAAATAGCCAACCGATGTAAATGATGCACAGACGCTCTCACCAACCTATTATATCAGCAATGTGATAGCTAGACAAGATATTCTCATCGCAGTTTTTCTGGTTCGTCTGAAAACGATAGTTCACAGTATGATTTCATACCTCTTCCATCTTCCGTATCCCTCAGCCTTCACGAGCCCAAGCTTGACCATTTTCTGCATGTAGTTTCTGTAAGCCCTGCTAACCACAGGATGCTTGACAAGTTTACAATATTCCTTGTATAGCAAGCCTGATGGCATCTTCCCTCTCTTCTCGAGTATCTCGTGTATAATCCTTTGATGTTCGTTCAGCTTCGAGAGAAGGTAGGACTTCCTCAGCTTCTTCGCTTCCTTTGATGCTTCTCTAATTTCCTCCAGAGTCACCTTTCGCAAACCTTTGTCTTCCGCTTTCCTCCCAGCTCTCCTAAGAATCTCAAGCCCGATCCTCGCATCACCCTTGGCCAGCAGAGAGGTTACCCTAATCAAAGCCTTCGGCAAGGACCCCGGCCTAAAGGAATACTGTACTCTATCCTCTAGTATATCAAAAAGTTCCTCTGGCTTGTACTCTGGAAAGTGTATTTCAGTTAGAGCCAGCCTACTCCTTATTCTAGCGTCGAGATGCAGAAGAGCGTGATAATCGTTCGATATCAAGACTAGCCCACAGTTTCCCCTCGCCAGGATGTACAGGATGTCAAACCTCTTAAGCTGATCAACCTCGTCCAAGCAGATTAATATCTTCCTTGCTCTCAATAAGCGTTCCAGCCTCTTTATCAGCTCTGAAGTGGGCTCCCTACCATGAATAGGTATCTCAAGACTAAGCAAGATTTCTTTCAACACTTCATGGGTGCTTCCGTATTTCCAGCAGTTGATGTAGGCTGATCTACCTCGGAAATAGCTCTCCAGGATCCATCTTGCCAAAACAGTCTTGCCAGTTCCAGGAGGGCCAACCAAGAAAACGTTCTCTGGCATCCTGTTTCGTAAAAGAGGTTTTAAGCATCTCTCTAACTCCCTTAGCTGACTTTCTCTATGGAAAAGCCTTGTCGGAATAAAGACCTCTGTTAATGGCAGCTCGTTGTGAATGATCTCTTCATCCATAGTTGAGGTTTAGCGGAACAAATTTATATCGTTTACGTTCCGATAGAAGTTCCGATAGAGTTAAACGGGGGGTACCCCTCTCTAACTCAATCCTTGGGCTCTCAGTGTCTATCATCCTACGGCTGAAAGTATAAATATCCCAATGGACAAAATAATATTAGAACAACAGAATACAGCCATGGGAGTTATAACTCCAGTTCTTATGCCCATCCCCGGCGCTCGGACTTGAGTTATAACTCCTAGGGTATTGTTCATATCATCAAACTCATAAGGGTTATAACGATGAACGTCCATGAACCGAGGAAAAGGTTAGAGGCTTGCCTGAAAAGCATTAGAAGTTCGCAGAGGATTCCAGAAGGAGAGAAGAAACTTATCCTTAAATTTCATGACGAATGCTGTTCTCAAGGGCTGAGCAATGTTCGTGTGCTGTTCTACATGGAAAAGTTGAAGATGCTAGCAGCCAAATGGTCTCACAAGAGGCTTAGCAGGATGGACAAGGATGACATCAAGGAGTTGCTTGGAAAGATAGAGAGGAGCGATTACAGCGAGTGGACGAAAGCAGGATACAGAATAACCCTTAAGAAGTTCTTCCAGTGGCTTCACGGCTTTGAATGGAATAGCCAGGAATATCCCGATGAGGTTAAGTGGATAAGGACGAGCACTAAGGGCAATGCCAAAGAGTTGCCAGAAATACTGACAAAAGAAGACATTAAGAAGCTTATCCGGGCAGCAACAAACATTAGGGATAAGGCCCTTATCTCTGTCCTCTACGAAAGCGGGTGCAGGATAGGCGAGCTATTGAACCTGAAGTTGAAAGACATTGTCTTTGATGATTACGGAGCAGTCATCAAGGTTCATGGAGGTAAGGGCTCCAGAAGGATAAGGCTGGTTTGTTCTGTTCCCCATCTATCAAGCTGGATACAGAACCACCCTCATCGAGAAGACAGGGATTCTTATCTTTGGACGAGCATAGCGAGAAGAAGGCGAGCAAGCAGGATAAGTTATCAGTACGTGAGGCTGAAACTCAAGAAGTTTGCAGAAAGGGCTGGGGTTAAGGTGCCAGTAAATCCTCACAATTTTAGGCACTCCAGAGCCACTCACCTAGCGAACAAGTTAACGGAAGCACAGATGTGCGAGTACTTTGGGTGGGTTCAGGGTTCTGACATGCCCTCTACCTACGTTCATCTCTCTGGTAGGGATGTGGACAGTGCTATCCTACGGATCTACGGAAGACTCTCGAGGGATGAGGAGAAGAAAGAAGAGGAGTTGAAAACAAAAGAGTGTCCCAGGTGCCATTACGAGAATCCTCCTGAATCGGATTTCTGCGGAAGGTGCAGGCTTCCTTTGGATGAGAAAGTAGCGATGGAACTGGAGAAGAGGAAAGCTGAATTCATAAGCATCATGACTCCGGAGATAATCGAGAGGATGATAGAGGAGAAGGTAAGGCAAATCCTGGAATCCAGAACTCTCTTAGCGCGCAAGGAATAAACTTTAGCCTACTCAGCCTCATGCTTGGCAATACCTTGATAACCATCCTTCTCCAATCTTGTCCTGACATACTCAT
>CAZUBM010000034.1:0-14996 GCA_964618805.1 uncultured Nitrososphaerota archaeon | reverse complement strand
TGAGGTGATGAGATGGTTGCATCCATAAGAGTGATAAAGGAGAAATGCACAGGATGCGGCGCTTGCGTTGGTGCTTGTCCCTATGCTTGCATTACTCTTGTTGAGGGAAAGGCTAGGATAGATAAAGATTGCTGCCAGCTTTGTGGAGTTTGCATATCTGCTTGCAATGAAGGGGCTCTAGAGCTCTTGGAAGTCTCAAGAGAGATTGAGGATAAGTCAAGGTATAGAGGAGTTATGGTTGTAGCTGAACAAAGACGTGGGAAAATTCATAGGATAACCTACGAACTTCTATGGATTGGAAGGATCCTGGCCGATAAATTGGGAGAGGAGTTAAGCTGTGTTCTCATAGGAAAAGACGTTAGAGGAGAGGCGGAGAGTCTAATAAGAAGGGGGGCAGATAAAGTCTTAGTTTACGATGATGAAAGGCTTGGGACTTTGAGGGAGGATCCCTATGCCGATATCATCATGGATGCTGTCAGAGCAGAGATGCCTAGCATACTTCTCATGGGTGGAACAAGCTTTGGAAGGGCTCTTGCTCCAGTAATAGCAGCAAGACTTAAAACGGGGCTAACAGCCGATTGTACAGGCCTAGACATCGATGAGGAAGGGAATTTGATCCAAATTAGGCCAGCATACGGTGGGAACATAATGGCAACCATTGTTTGCAGGGAAAGAAGGCCGCAGATGGCAACGGTCAGATACAGGGTGATGAAGGAGGCAGAAGAGGATCCAAATAGAAAGGGCTTGGTCATAGAGAGAAAAATTCCAGCGAACTTACGGGATAGAACTAGGGTGTTAAAAGAGGTTGTAGAGGAAGGGCAGAGCATCGAGGATGCAGAAATTATTGTTGCAGGAGGTGGGGGGCTTAGAGCTCCTGAAGACTTCAAGCTCCTTGAAGAGTTGGCAAATCTTCTTGGAGGCACAGTAGCTGCAAGCAGGAATGTTGTTGATAAGGGATGGATGCCAAAGAGCAGACAGGTGGGGTTAAGCGGAAAAACGGTCAGACCAAAGCTCTACATCGCCTGCGGGATTTCTGGGAGTGTACAGCACCTCGCCGGAATGAAGAACTCAGAGGTTATTGTTGCCATAAACAAGGATCCTAGCGCGAGGATATTCGATTACGCCAGATTTGGTGCAGTAGGAGATCTCTATGAGATAGTGCCAGAGATGATAAGGATCTTGGAAGAAATTAGGGAAGAAGCCCAAAGAGGAGGACATTAGCTCTTCTAAGGCAAAGTAATAGATTAAAATAAAAGCTAAGAATGTAAATCACTTCAAGTATGGAAGTCTTCGAGGTATTTGACGTAAGGGATAGGGCTGGCAACTTATGGAAGATTGAGATAAGGGAACCAACAAACTGGAGTGAAATTGAGGCTTTCGAGGAGGTTCAGATTAAGGCTTGGGGCATGGATCCCATAGAGATAATCCCTGGACACATAATAAGAGGAATTCAGGATGCTGGTGGGGTTATTCTAGGAGCTTTTGACAGAAATTCGGGAAAAGCATTTGGTTGTGTCGTCTCTCTTCTCGGTGAAAGGAATGGAAGGAAGTTCATCCTATCCCATATAACTGGCGTTATAAGAGAACTTCAGGGCTTAGGAATAGGATATAGACTGAAACTAGCTCAGAGAAAGGCCGCTCTTCAGAAAGGAATAGATATAATCGAGTGGACATTTGATCCCCTTCAAGGGCTGAACTCTTACTTTAACCTGTCAAAGCTAGGAGTGATCTGCAACAAATTCCTCTGGAATCACTACGGAATTATAAGAGATGAGATAAATAGAGGGATGAGAAGCGACAGATATAAGGTTCAGTGGCACCTAAAGAGTAAGAGGGTTCTAACGAGGCTGGGAAAGGGTAAATCTGAGATTACGCTTGATGATTTGATCGAAAGAGGAGCTCAATTCGCCTATAACACGGAGGGAGAAGAACCGCTTAGGAAACCGATTTTGAGAGAAAGGTTTCCCGATTCGGACATTGTGCTTCTGGAAATCCCTTGGAGCATTAGAAGGGTCAGGGATGAGGGAGGTCTGAAGCTTGTGAGAACATGGAGGGATGTATTCGCATCAACTGTACAACACTACTTTTCAAAAGGCTATTGGGCAGTTGAGTTCGTTAAGTCATTAGAGGAGAGAAGGTCCTTCCACGTGTTGTGGAAGGCTGATCTTAAAGATATTTTGGAGGATAGGCTTTTAGGAGATGCTTAGAATTGAAGATCAGGAATATAGATCTTTACCTCGTGAGAATGGAGTTAGTTAGTCCTTTTGAAACTAGTTTTGGTGTTGAGACACATAGAGAAACAGTAATAGTTAGAATTGAGGAAGAAAACGGCGAAGTAGGCTGGGGAGAGTCTCCTATAATGGAAGGTCCTTGGTATAGCTACGAAACGAGCCAGACTGCTTGGCATATCTTGAAGGACTTCATTTCTCCTGAATTGGTAGGATCAGAGATTGAGGGGCCTGAAGAGTTATGGAAAGGGATAGGGAAGAGAGTTAGAGGCCATAACATAGCTAAGGCAGGGATAGACAAGGCATTGTGGGATCTAAAAGCAAAACTTGAAGGAAAAAGTCTTTCTAAAATGCTAGGTGGCGTTAGAGATAGGATACTTTCAGGAATAAGCATAGGGATCAAGAAGAACGTAGATGAACTGTTGAGAACAATTGAAAAAAGGCTAGAAGAGGGTTACATGAGGATTAAGTTGAAGATAAAGCCTGGGTGGGACGTGGAGGTGCTAAAGAGGGTTAGAAAGGAGTATCCAGATATACCTCTTCAGGTGGATGCAAACGCTGCGTACACACTTGATGATTATTTGTCGCTAAAGAAGCTTGATCAATTTGACTTACTTATGATAGAGCAACCATTACATGAGGACGATCTTGCAGATCACTCTCAGCTAGCTAGGAAGATCTCAACCCCGATCTGCTTGGATGAAAGCATAAAGAGCATTCATGACGTCAAGGCCGCTTACCTACTTGGGAGTTGTGAAATAATAAACTTGAAACCTTCTAGAGTTGGTGGGATCACTAAAGGATTGGAGATTCATGATTTATGTCTGAGCCTAGGGCTGCCAATATGGATAGGCGGTATGCTAGAAACTGGAATAGGGAGAGGTTTCCTCGTAGCTATGGCCTCGCTCCCAGGAGTGAGATTCCCTAATGACATTTCTGCGAGCTCTAGATATTTCAAAGAAGATATCGTAGAACCAGAGTGGAGACTTAAACCTGATGGAACCATGAGCGTTCCAAGAGATCCAGGAATTGGGATCGAAGTTAAGGAGGATATGTTAGAGAAGGTAGCTGTTAGGAGAGAGAGGGTTGGTTAAAGCCAAAATTGGGTTTGTATAATAACAACATATCGAGAGCAATCTATCTTCATTAAACATGCATTAACTTTACATCCTTATGTCGTGTGCTTGAGAATAGTTTAGACCATAGGGCTCCAGCACGCTTTTGGCAGCGCTCATGAACTCTTTCAAGGCTTTTTGTCCCCAGGCAACCAATATGATTTTTTCAAGTCCAGTTCCACCATCTATGTGTGATGTTATTTCTGCAAGCATAGCTTGAACAGCTTCTGCTATACCAAGTCCGCCCACTCCAGCTCCCATAGCAGGAAAGGCTACGGAACGAGCGCCAATCTTTTCTGCAGCTCTTAAGGCAGCTTTTGTAGCTAGAGAAACTGATTCGAAAGACGCTCTTCCTGCTGGACGTCTGACTGTAGGAGCATGTATAACCCATTTTGCAGGAAGCTTTCCAGCTGATGTAACTACAGCATCACCTATGTCTACTGGAGCCATTTTTCTTGCTTCTTTCTCTATAACTATGCCTCCTTTTCTCTTAATAGCTCCAGCAACGCCTCCTCCCATTAGAAGTTGGGAATTGGCAGGGTTTACGATTGCATCTACGCTTATTTCAGTTATATCCCCTTCAAAAATCTGTATCAAGACCTCACCATGTCTAAATATCATTTCAAATCTTACTAGATCTTCTTACCATAAAAAGGACATCAGATCTACAGCTGACGATGTCCTTTAAATGTAATAAGGACGCATTTACAAGTACATCAAGGATGTTAAAAGACCTTGAAAGAGAAAGGGCGTTGCTCTTCATCGTCTTAGGTATAATGCTTCTTGTAATTGGGATGAGGTCCCATACTCCTTTATCTGAAAGTATAAGATCTCCTATCCAAGATCTTAGATATGTTAATGTCACCCTAGCTGCTTACCTCTTTAGCGACAGAGAGATCAATGAACCCTTTGACGTTTACTTTCCCATACCTTGTGATGCGGAGAATCAGAAAGTGATTTCCTTTAGCTTCAACAGAGATCCTGATGAGATACTTCGGGATGAATGGAACCAAAGCGTAGCAAGATTCAGGATTTCTTCCTTAAAAGCGGGTGAGATTAGTCAGATAATCATGTCCTGCACAGTAAAGCTTGTTTCACTTAAATATGACGTAGAACGTGGAAAAGCCGGGTCTCTAGATGACATTTCAGAGGAAATAAGATCACTTTATACGAGAGACGAAGAGATGTACAAAATTCACGACCCTATTATCATTTCATCCGTCAGAGAGGCTGTTAAAGGTGAGAAAAACATTTATGAAATGGTGATGCGCATCCACGATTATGTTATTGAGAAGCTTAGCTATAAACTGGACGCAAGATGGGATGATGCGCCGACTACTTTGAGTAAAGGAGAGGGATCTTGCTCAGAATATGTGTTCGTATTTATTGCTCTTTGTAGAGCGGCCGGTATACCAGCAAGGTTTGTTGGAGGTACTGCTATAGACCCAAGTCTTTCTGGTACGTCTCTTAGGGCAGAATTAGTGGACTACACGTTCCATAGGTGGGCAGAGGTTTATATTCCGAACTACGGTTGGCTTCCCGTAGACATAACTTATGACGATGGACCTTATACCAGAGATTTTCTCTTCTCATTAACTGATACATTCTTTGCCTTTGTAAAGAGAGGCGGGAATTCTAAGTATCTGGGATGGAGTTACCTACCAGTTCTTGATTCTGAGACAAGAGATGTGGAACTAAGGGTCATGGCTACATGGGTTCCCATACTTGAGGCTCAAAAAGCCCTATTATTGATTCGCAAAACCGAAGAGATTCTCTTTCATCTGGATAAAGTTGCAAATAGCTCTAATATCGAGGAAATCAGATATCTCATAAACGAATCCTTAAAAGAGCTGGATAAGGGTGAGTTCACAAGAGGTCTTTCTTTTAGCCAGCAGGCTCTGTCAATGGCTATGGAATTAAAGGAAGATCTTAAGGGGAGTAGAACTCATTTATTAAGTCTCTTTTTGATTTCCATTTCGATTTCTTTAGCAGTATCTTTGTTTGCTTTAAAGTTCAGGCAAAGGTGATTCTAACTCATAATTTTCCTGATTTTATATATGAAGCGCTCTAAATTAACTATGTACCACTCGTGTTTCCCCTCTCCTATCTTATTTCCCCTCCAGAACGCTTCTACCTTAAAAATAAGCTTTCTTCCATCCACAGCAACCAGCTCAGACTTTACGACTATCTCCCGACCCACTGGTGCTGGGCTAAGGTGTCTTACATTGACATAGGTCCCGACGGTGGTGTAGCCCTCTCTAAGATACGGCTGCACCAGGTCCCTTGAAACCGCCTCTATAAATGCTATCATAGAAGGGTAGAAAGAACTTTTACATCCCCGCTGCCAACTGACCTTGCGCGCGCTTTATGAAAGAGCTCTCCTAGCTTTTGGGCAAGATAGAGCTGTAGAAATTCTAGGTGAAGTAAACCTCCTTAGGGGGACGATGCCAATAAAACTCTTTGTTTGCGGCAATCCTAGGGTAGGTAAGACCTCTTTTTGCAGGAGATTTGCATTGGGAAGTTTTGATAAGAGCTATAAGACTACAATTAGCGTAGGTTTCTACTCAAAGCACCAAATCATTGAGAGATACCTCATTCGTCTAGTGATTTGGGATTTAGCAGGTCAGGAGAGGTTTGGTCTAATGAGACCAGGCTTCTATAAGGGAAGTTCCGGTGGATTTGTAGCCTTCAGCTTAGTGAACGAGAGAAGTTTCAGAGATGTGCTGGGATGGGTGAAGGAGGTTAGAGACAATCTTGGTGATGTACCTATGCTTCTCATAGGGACAAAGAGCGATTTAGGGGTAAAGATCTCTGGAGATCCTATGAAGTATGTGCGCGAATTGGGCTTCGTTGGTTACCTCAATACAAGTGCCCTCACTGGAGAGAACATAAATGGGGCGGTTAGAAGTCTTGTTGAGACGATCTTGCGAAAAGAAGGTCTGATCTAAACGTCTAGCTCTTCACCATTTGTAGATATTTTGATTACTTCAGCTGTGTGCGTTATACCAATTTCCTTTGCAAATTTTTTAGCTATGTCCTCGGGCCCTTCCCCCTTCAAACTTTGACTGTAGCACCACAATATCCACTCTCCAACGCCAGGATAAAATATAGGAACGAGTAGAAGAACTCTTTTTTCTCCATCATTGTTCTCTTCTGTTTTCTCTTTCCAAAAGAGGATTATCTTTCTTCTAGTTTCTGAAAGGCATTCTTTCATTATTTTAATAAAGTCCTCCTTCCTTGCTAGATGTATTTGAAGCATCCTCTTGTTAGGAATTTAGTAGAAAATATAATTATCTCGTTGGCTGTTAAGGGAACGAGGAAGAATTTTGACAACAGAAAAGGGACATTGATTCATAAGAAGATAATTTCTAGCTTTTTCAACACTTATGTGCTTCTAGAAGATGTTAGCTAGATAGCACATGAGAAAAATAATATATCTGGCTTCTAGTATTCTAGGGGATAACAGCTGGAGGTAAGGGACAGGGCAAAGAGGATTGTTGAAGCCATATCAAGCGTCCTTTCAGATATTGATGACTCAGAAGTGGAACGTTTTGCTTCAACAATTCTTAGAACGTTGGGAGATCGTAAGATATTCGTTGCGGGAGCTGGAAGATCTGGGCTTGTCGCCAAAGCTTTTGCCATGAGATTAATGCATTTGGGCTTTTCTGTTCACGTCGTTGGAGAAACAATCACTCCGAGAATGGATCCAGGAGATCTTCTGATAGTCATAAGCGGGTCTGGAGAGACTCTCTATCCTGTTACAATTGCCAAACAAGCTAAGGAGCTTGGAGGCATTCTTGCTGTAATAACGAGTTATCCAGAATCGACCTTAGGCAAATTGGCTGATCTCTCCTTAGTCATCAAGGGAAGGGTGCTGCCAGCCGCTCATACAGACTACGAATCAAGACAGATAATGGGCATCCATGAGCCACTAACTCCGCTTGGCACGCTTTTTGAAATCTCAACTCTGATCTTTTGCGACGCTTTGATATCCGAGCTAGCTTCAAGGCTAGGAAAGACGGAAGAAGATCTGGCTAGAAGGCATGCTACGCTGGAATAATTTAGCTCTAAATAACTGCTTTGCTTCAATCGCTCATTTCTTTTTCATTTCAGATCTTTATCTTTTTAAGTAGCTTTGAATGCTTTTATTGAGATTGTCAAGGAGTTTATGGGTCCCTTTTGTGCTCAACTGCCTAAAGGTTTTATTTAGTACTCTTGGGGGAATATTCACAGAGAGTCTAGCTCTTATTGCTGACGGGCTTGATTCCTTTGGAAATGTGATCTCATCCTTCTTCACAGCTTTCTTCGTAAAGAAGGCTGTAGAACCACCAGATGAGGAGCACCCATATGGACATATGAGGTTTGAAGCTCTTTCAGCTATCATAACACTTTCCTACATATTTTCCATGTTAATAATTCTAGTTCATACCCTCTTTGAAAGATGGACTTTAATAGAGGATGTTTCCATCGGTGGAAGGGCTCCTCTATACACTTCAGCTTCCCCGCTCTCCAACATCATTGCTTTATGGTTTTACAGAAGATCTGGGCATTCAGGTCTTGCAGTTAGAACAGAGGAACTTCACATCTTCTCTGACATTTTTGAAGGGGCTTCTGTCCTTATAGGTGTGCTACTGGCATCGCTTTTTTCCCCAATATGGGACCTTGTTGCGCTATGTGTTGTAATCTTCTTCATGGGATGGGCTTCTGTCAAGAGCTTTATCGAGATTAAAGATTTCATCACAGATGTGTATCCTGGCAAGGACTACATTGTCAAAGTGAGTGAAATCGTTGGTTCGATGAAAGAAGTTAAGGAATTTCATAAGATAAGAGCTAGGAAGGTTGGTAAAAATGTCTTTCTTGATTTACATGTTTTAGTCGATCCTGATATGAATGTTAAGAGCGCGCATGACTTAGCTGATGAAGTTTTGAAGCGAATTAAGGAGGAGTTACCGGATACCAAAGATGTTATAGTTCACATAGAGCCTTACGTTACAAGAGAGAAACATGACTAAAAATCATCTTAGAATAATGAGTATAGTTGTGGTAGGGATCTGAGACTTTATTCAACTATCTCACTAGCCCAAAGCCCTCTCCAATATCTTTTATTGTTTCTGGCTTTCTTGGCTCCTTCTCCACGAGAAAGGATAGGAAAATTAGAACTAGTCCCATAACGATCACTGCTAAAACCGTAATGCTCGGAGATTTCAGGTGCGTCCCTCTTTCTACTTCCTCAACCCACTTTGCTTCTCCTAACATGGTACTTTCGTGCCAGATCTCTACTTTTACCTTTTTAGGAGCTGGAAAGCTTAAGTTAGCACTTTCTCCTTTCCTCAAGTAAACCTTTCTGACCTGATCTATGCTATCTCCAACAGCTCTTATGTAAAAGAAACCATCATTTCCTACGTTAGTTAAAGAAACGTGAAGTAAACCGTTTGAAAAGCTGGAAGAAGCCATTACTTCATACCCTTTCGCTCCCTTTAACTCAAATCTAGGTAGCTTTAGCTCCAAAATGTATTCATTGGGCGCCTCTGGTTCGTTGAAATTCTCCCACAATAATCTGTCATCCTCTGCTATCTTGGGCCCTTTAGCGCTCTTAGGACTCCACTTATATGAGATGAGTTGAACATCTTCTCCCATCCTGAACTCTATGACATCTATCCAGCTCATGGGGTTTAGCCTCGTATAACAGTCAGTAATCCTGATCCTGTAAATGCGGTCATTAAGCTGTTCTATTGCGTTTGTGGTTTCTAGATGAACTAAGACATCTAAAACGATTGCTCCCTTCAACTCCTTCATTTCTCCTATGTTTTCAACGTCGCAAAGAACTACTTCATCATCTTTCATTCTCATATTTCCTACAATCTCATAATCTACCTTCTCAGGATTATCTGCAAATAGTAAGACCAGACCTGCAGCCGTTCTCTCCTCTTGTACTACCATATCTTGAAGAATAGATGGATTTCCATATAGATCCTCAAATCCCTTCTTGCTGATATTAAAAGGATGTTGCAGCAGTGAAACTATAGCCGTACCATCGCTCTTGAAAGTTATTCTAAAGTTAACGGCAACTATGTACCTTGGCTGTGCGCGAACTTCTTTAGCGGATAGGGGAATGAAGATAAGCAATACCAACACGATAACTATTGCTTTTTTCATGACATCACCCTTTTATTGTGGAATGAACCTGAACTCCATGTGCTCGACTTCTAAATACATGCTAACACAGAAGTGACCTGTTTCTTCTTCAAGGAAGTTCTTTTCCTCCAAGCCAAAGATGATGTGCCTCCAAGAATAATCCCCTACCCTTGCTATCAGACCCTCGAGCATTTCAACATCAATCCAACCCCAAGGTTCGATGTAGACTTGGGGCCAGATATGACCTCCCCAGTGAGTGAGAAGCTCCTCTCCCTCTCCTCTGGAACTTTCATTAAGCCAATAATACTCCTTTGGTTCCTCAAGCATCATGCCAAAGGCGGCTCTTGCAGGAATGCCCATTATCCTAACTAGAGTTATGTACGTATCGGCTACCTCTGTGCAATCCCCATAGATGTAGAGATCGCTGTCCTTGTATGTAAGGCAGTGACTCGCTCCCCTGCTTCGGTTAGGGTTTACGCTGTATTCTACATGATTAACAACCCACTCCGCTATCTTTTTCGCTATATTCAGTGGATTGTCCTCATCGCCTGCTATGCTCTCCGCAAGCTCTATTAGAGTTTCGTTCTCAGTAGTCCAGACCGCAGTCGATGTGGTGTACTTTCTTGCCATCTCCAGAGATGGCCAGAGCGCCACATTTGTGTTGAAAGAATATTTATAGCTCTCCATAGTTACTTCAAATGTTGCGTTGATCCACTTTACTTCATTTGGCCCCATTTCTACTCTTATCTTTGCATAAGTATTCCCATTCTCATCCAGTTCTAATACGAGAGGTTCTGGTTCCATTGATATCAGCTTTGAGGTTTGATGAGTAGTGTTCATCGGGACTAACACGTATACTATATCAGAAACACTTACATCTCGATCGTTCTTCAACTTAAACGCCGCTTTAATTAAGTATGTGTGGCTGTAAGTTTCGATTTTGCCTGGAGATTCGCTCCATGGCATGGTACTTGTCTGATTTCCAGTGAGCACAACAGGAATCTCTACTTCCTTCACTTCTCTGAAGTATAGAAGACCTCCCATTCCCACCAAGAGAACCCCTAACAGCAAAAGCCCTAGATGTGGTTTCATCAGGAGCTTCCTCCAACTCGACATTTAACCTTTTTCATGGTACTTCAATAATGAGCTAATTATGATGCTTCAATCAAAACTCAGGAAAGGGTTTGATCTTCTCTCTCTTCCTATCGTCGTTCGAGCACCATGACCGGGGTATACCACAACATCGTCGTCTAGGGAAAGGATCTTCTTTAATGAACCCTTCATTGCTATAGGATCTCCTCCAGGAAGATCTGTCCTCCCAATAGATCCTTGAAAGAGGGTGTCTCCTGTGAACAACACTTTTACATCCGGCAAAAAATAGCATACGCTTCCGGGCGTGTGTCCTGGCGTATGAATGACTCTAATTACCTGAGAACCTAGTTCAAATGAGGGCTCTCCATTAAAGAAATTGTCTATTTCAGGCTTGGGCATTTTCAGACCGAAAACAGAAAGTCCTGAATCCCATAGTGTTTCAAAAGTCCACAAATCCTCCTCATGAATGTAAGACTCTATTTTTAGGACTATTTTGAGATCGGCTAGCTCAAAGGTGTGATCAAAGTGACCGTGAGTCAGCAAAATGAACTTTGGTTTTAGGTCCCTTCTCTTAACTTCTCGCAAAATGTATTGAGTGCCTCCTCCAGCGTCAATTACTAGAGCCTCCTTTGTTTCCCTCTCATATACTAGATACACATTACTTTTCAAAAGGCCTAGAGGAAAGACCTTAACGGCGATTGACAAGATTGATCCCTCGACGAGACGATGAAAGCTGCTAATCTCTGAATACGCTTCTCAAGAAGATGAATATTACAAAAGCTAGGAGTAAGAGTACGACAATTTTCAAGATGAACCATACCACTCTCCACAGTATTATAGCAATGAACACTGCTAGCAAAAGCAGGATTAGGTCTTTGAACTTCATCCTTCTTTCCATCCCCTACTTAGCTATTCAACACTTTTAATGGTTGATCTAGTAGTTTGATTACATCTCGCTGAGGGTTTCTGAAGACACTTCCTTAAGGTACTTTGGAGGAACCTTTTTGGCAAGATAAATTGCATCACTTGCCTTCCACAAAATCAATCCATCTCCTATCATGGAATTTCCATCTACTTCAAGGAGAATTAGATCTTTCCCATGTCTTTTAGCTACATCTAGGGCTTCCCTCAGCTTTGTCGTAAGATGAACGAATTTTCTCCCCAAGGGAAGGAGCCCATTCCTTTTAATTCGCTGCCAAGCTTTCTTTGTTGTCCCATGAAAGAGCCTTGGAGCTTCATTTACTTTCTCGTATTTTGGCATTACCTCCACGCTATGACCATAGGTTGCCCTTATTCTGCCGTCCTTAACTTCAAATCTGCCTTTTTCATCCATTTCTACAACCCTCAAGATATCTTCAGGCATTACCCATCCAAATCCCCTTAGATTTCTTATCCTCGCAGCGAGCTCCCCAATGCCAATGTCAGAAAATCCCTCGGAATCTAAAGAAATGTCTAAGAAAGCCGGGTTATGCCTTAAGATAAAGCTGAGTAGCTTGCTAAGCTTCACTCTTTCCTTGTAATCCATTTGCTTATGGGATACAATAGCTGGAATCTAGATTTAACGCTTACTCTCAACATAACCTAGTTATAGATCGTTCTACAGTGAATCGATCTCATTTATCCTAAAAAGCTCTCCACATAACGATTTGGGATGACTAATCATGGTTCAAGGCAGAAGAATCTCTCTTTCCGTAACATAACGTCCCGTTGATTTCGAAATTTAGAAACTCCCAGTTTTAAAACAGTATCTTCTCTAATTTTTATCTACTAAGAGAGCTTAGGAAAGGGTGAAAGGAAACATATCTATTAGATCCTTAGTCATTTAATCTAGTAAATTGGTCAGAAGAAGGCTGGCTATTTCTATTGTTTCATTTGTTTTGCTATCATCTACTATCATTCTGGCAGACTTCATGAGCGAAGATTACAGGGAAGTTTCTCTTTCCCTGAGAGAAGAAGAGATATTAGATGCCATTTATAATGCTGCAAAATCAGGATTAATTAAAGAAAGTGATGCAAATCATTTATTTTCTCTCATAGCTAGGTCAAAGAAAGTTATCTCTTTAAAACATCCTCTGTCGGATGATCTTGCCAATATTCTTTACAGATTCGAGAAAATTGCTGAGGGTAAAGGGTTAGGCGAAAAAGACATCTTAGTACTGCAACAAACGTTAGAGGTAAACCTAAGATACATTAATCTAAACAAGAAAGATCCAGAACTCTTTGAAAGATTTTTTCACCCTTCTTTAAGCTTTCCTTTCGTATACATTAGGGGCCAAGGCTTCAACTTTCATCCCATAAATGCTCTAAATTATGCAACGGAGCTTCTTGAGTACGAAAAAGATAACTCTAGTTTTATAGAAGTCATGAGAGATCTTCTTGAATACATAGAAGAGAGAAGCTACAAGAACTTAAGCTACGGAGTTATGAAGTTTTACTTCGCATGGGAAAGGGAAAGCATTCCGTGGATTTCCTCAATATCCCAAGGAATTGGTTCTGCTTACTTTGCAATTGCATACTCGATAACTGGAGAACATGAATTTGAGAGAGCGGCGAGGCTTCTTGCTAACTCATTTCAAGTTCCGTTTGAAATGGGAGGCTTTAGAATAGAGCTTGACTATGGTCCCTTTTATGTAGAATATTCTAACGCCCCCTTCGATCTGGTTCTTAATGGCTTCATGTTATCCTTGAAGGGCTTATGGATATACTTGCAAATAATAGAAGATAACGCCACTCTGAAGGCCTTTTTATCTGGAATTACTACATTAGAGTCTCTCTTACCAAAATATGATGTTAGAATATCTCTTACCCGAAGTTGGTCAGCATACTCCCTTTTATACAATCAGAGCGTTGAAAACTATCCCGTCTTCCACGGCACAGCTAGCGAAAGATATCACAGGCTGCATGTTAGGCTACTTTACTTCCTTGGAAGGGCTAGTGGCAGTTCCGTACTGAAAGCTTACTTCGAGAAATGGGATAGCTACTTGGTAGAAGCTGGATTGAAGTCAGAGGTCGAAAGATCGAAACAGGAATATGAGTTTTGGATTTCTATTACCTCAGGGTAGTTTAAAGACATCAAATAGAGCGAGAATCATAAAAGGCCCATGTATCTCTTCCAGGTATTACGTAAATCCTCATCATCGTACACGGAAACTAAGTACAGTTTCCAAACGTTCTGCCTTTTCCATGGCGGATCGCTTTTAGAGGAGAATATTTCGATGCCTAAAGACCATCTCTCAAACCCAAGCTCCGAACAGATTTGTTCTTCCAGCTCAGCAATTTTCGTCCAATCTGCTCTATCTTCTCTAACCAGGGGTTTGATTTCAGAGTTAAGTTCTCGCACTTCCACGTTCTCAAGGAGTAGAAACTTTCTATCTAGCAGATTTTTGGTTAGCTCTGGTAGTTTGGATAGGAAAATAGAGAACGCATCCCTGTTAGAGAGAAGAAAGAAATTCTCATCTAGTTCTGACATTAACAATCTCATAGCCTTACTAAGCATTACCCAAGCCGTCATGTTTCCTTCGTGGTTTTCCAGGTATGAATAAATTCTCATTCTATCGCTTGCCCACCTCTCTTTAACTTCTTGCTCTATTCTAAGTCCGCTTTTCTCAAGCTTCATGGATGAAACTATCTCAAGAGGCCTGTAACTGGGTTCTCCAATAGGAAGAGAGGGCATGGTTGTGATGTATCTATAAATGTTATCAGCATTGTCCAGATCGATTTCTCCATTTATTAGAGGCGAATACTCATGTTTTCCAGCGATAACTTGATATACTTCGGCAGGATTTAGCCCAAATTCCTCTAAACAGCTTAGTTCCTTGTCATTACTTTTTTCTAGCATAAATTTCACGTTAAGTGGGTGCTCCCATCCCATCAGGATCCTCATTAACTCATCAGAGATGTGAGGGAATGGTCCGCATCCAACATCGTGAAGAAGCCCGGATGCCGAGAGAAGCAGAGGATCTAAATCAAATTTGAGGCTAGCTATAATTGCAAGATGTGCTACATGAGCTGAGTGCTCGTATCTGCTTGCTGTGGCCAGTTCTTCAACGATCCAAGATGGGACTACCGAAAGATCTATACCGACGAGTCTTTTTACGGCCCATGACTCTTCCAGTATCGTAAGTAGATCCAATGCTTCTTTCAACCTTTGATTCAATCCCATTTTTCTTCCTCCTTAGGACTTATGCACAATGCTTAACGATAACATTTCTAACGCACATTACTCAGTGAAAACTCCTATTTTCCATTTAATCTGCTATAAGATCTATCCTCTTGAACTCTACCGTGTCTATCAAACCTTTGTCAGTGATTCTCAACTCAGGCAGAACAGAAAGCGCTAGAAGAGACATTGTCATGAAGGGAGATACTATTTTGCAGCCAAGCTCTCTCCATGCCCTTTCCAGTTTCTCAACTTTTTCTGCTACTT
>CAZUBM010000033.1:11978-16567 GCA_964618805.1 uncultured Nitrososphaerota archaeon | reverse complement strand
ATCCTGTGCATTTCTCCTTTATCACTCTTATGGATGCAACCATCTCATCACCTCACTAGCCCAAGCTCAATTAGTTTCTCTACAACCTTCTTAGCAAGCTCTTTTGGATCTCCTTCAAGGATTTCACCTCTTGATGGTTCTGGAGGAGTTTCGACCTTTATTACTCTCGTTGGAGAGCCTTCAAGTCCAAATCTATTTTTCTCACACACATCAGACAGCTCGTTGGCGGTCCAAACTTTTATTTCAGCCTTCCTTGCTCTGAGCTTATCCTTTAACGATGGAAGTCTTGGCTCATTAATGTCCTTCGTTACTGTGAGTAAGCAAGGAATTGGAACTTGAACCATCTGATAGCCTTCCTCGATCTCCCTATGAACTATGAGATATCCATCTCCAATTTCTTCTACCTTCCTTACATAAGGAACAAATGGAATCCCAAGGTTCTCAGCAAGTTCAGGCCCAACTTGGGCTGTGTCTCCATCCGTAGTCTTTTCCCCACAGAATATTAGGTCAAACTTGCCAATCTTCCTAATGGCACATGACAAAGTATAGGATGTGGCTAAGGTATCGGCGCCAGCTAGCGCCTTGTCGCAGAGAAGTATAGCCTTATCCGCTCCAATAGCCAAGGCTTCCCTTAATGTTGACTCTGCTTGAGGAGGACCCATGCTCACAGCTATGACTTCTCCTCCAACCCTCTCCTTGATCCTTACAGCTTCCTCTAGAGCATTTAGATCAAAGGGATTGGTCTCAACCTCGATTCCTTCTCTTATCAATGTTCCCCTTTCAGGATCTATCTTTACCTCCTGAGTAGCTGGAACTTGCTTTAGACAAACTATGATCCTGAATCCAGCCATTTCATCACCTTATATCTTCATAAGCTAGATCGCTGTCATACCAATTTCCTAGTGTTTCCCTTTTCAGAATGTATAAAGTCATTTCTATCCTCTCTCAATAGCCTCTCCACTAACTTCATGTCCTTTACAGCCTTTTAGGAATCTAAGCAATTTCTATGTCAAAATAAAGTAAAATAAAAGGTCAATAATCAATGAGTGATTCATCATGGACCCTAAAGTAATAGAAGATTTGAAGTCCATCGTGGGGCCAAATTATGTGATAAGCGATCCTGAAGGAGTAAGACCATATCTGCTTGATGAGACGTCAAAGAACATATGTCCAGAACCATGCTCAGATGTCGTTGTAGTTAAGCCAAAAAACACAGAAGAAGTATCTAAAGTTATGAAGTTCGCTTACAGTAGGGAAATTCCAGTTGTACCAAGAGGAGGAGGAACGGGGCTAGCAGGAGGTGTCGTACCCGTAAAACCATCTATAATTCTCTCCTTAGAAAGGATTAAAGAAAGGATTGAAGTCGACAGGGATAATCTGACAATGACATGCGATGCAGGAGTTACTTTGGGCGAGATATTAGAGCATCTCGAAAAGAATGTCGAAGACCTCTGGTTCCCGCTTCACCCCGGGGATGAAGGAGCAACCATTGGCGGACTAGCAGCTTGCAATGCGGGAGGTGCTAGGGCCGTAAAATATGGGGTGATGAGAAACTACATAGCTGGAATGACCGTGGTCCTTCCTACCGGAAAAGTGTTCAAGCTCGGAGGGAAAATGGTGAAAAACGTTGCTGGATATAGCTTGATGCACCTTCTCATAGGAAGCGAAGGAACTTTAGGCATAATAACCGAAGTGACCATTAGGTTGAAGCCAAAACCTTGGGGAACATATACGCTAGTTGTCCCGTACGAAGATGCAAATAAAGCAATAGAAACTGTTCCTCCGATATTGAGGAGCGGAATCATCCCTCTTGCCATAGAGTACATAGAGAAGGAAGGGATAGAGGCCGGGGAAAAAGCTACTGGAGAAAAATGGCCCGTAAAGGGAGGTCAGGCATATCTCATGATAGTTTTAGAGGGAATGAGCGAGGAGGAGCTATTGTACATGAGTGAGAAGATTGCAGAGATATGTCAGGAGTATGGTGCGACTGACATATTCCTAGCAGATACAAAAAGACAGCAGGAAAGAATACTCAAGGTTAGAAGCTTAATCTATGAAGGGCTAAAGGATGAGACTGTGGAAATATTAGACGTAGGTGTACCAATCGCTAGCATTGCAGACTTTGTAAACAAGAGCAGGGAGATAGGAGATAAATATGGGATGAAAATAGTCCAATACGGTCATGCTGGAGATGGAAATGTCCATCAACACCCGCTAAAGACGGGCTTTAGGGAAGAGGAATGGAAGGCATTCTATCCGGATCTTAAGAGAGAAATTTTCGCACTTGCTAGGAGGTTTGGTGGAACTCTGACCGCTGAACATGGGATTGGGTTGATAAAGAGGGAAGATGTGCTTCACTACTTGAGTGAAGAAGAGATCAGATTAATGAAGGGGATAAAGTCTTTGTTTGATCCCAAGAATCTCCTCAATCCAGGGAAGGTCGTGGTTCTCTGACTCTTAATCGATGTATAGGGGAGATGCGAAAATAGGGCCACCTTTCACAAAGCCCTTCTTCAAAAAGAAGTAAATCATTTCTTCCTATCAGGGCTATAGGCAACGATGTCTAAGGATATATCCCCTCTCTCTGGCTGTTTTAGAAGAACTTTGAGCCTCTTGCTGCCAAATATGGACCTCGCCCATTCAGTTGCCTTTTCGACATATTCCTTCTTCAATACATACACTGTTGCTGACATGAAATCTCTATTACAATCCCATAATACCTCCTTTATTGCTCCAATAGACCTTTCTATATCGTCTATCTCCTCCTCTATTGTTCCAGATATCCTGGTGCAATCTTCAGATAGATGTATTCACCTACCTTGCTTACGGACATCCTAATATCGCTATACTCCCTGAGAGATCTTATCTCCATTTGTCTTGCGGTTCTTAGCAATTCTCTAACCTTTCTCCTTCCAAGCAGCATTCCAATTAGCTCGCATGCAACAACAGAGACGAAAGTGAGTATTATCCACTTTGGAAGGAATGTAATGAACCACTCAAGTGTCTGCTCAAAATTAGTGGGTTTTAACAAGAAACTCCAGAAGTTTAAGGCAAATACTGTGACCCAATACACGATAGTTGTAATTGTGAAAAGTATTTCTACGGCACGCCCCCGATACCTGTTCTCTATTCTTTCTTCGTCTATCAACGATGTATCATTCTTATTATAGGTAGCTTGCTTTTATGTTATTTCCTTGATAGGTAATGAGACGGTATGGAGCAATGCGGGAAATTAAGATATATGTGGCAGGACCACATAAGGCCGGAAAAACCACAGTTATCCAATATTTAGATCCAGATGCAATCTCCATTGATTATGCAGGCTCAGGAGGTTCAACTACAGTTGGATTTGACTATGGAATCGTTTATTGGATTCCAAAGAAGAAAAAACTGATTCCTTTAGAGGAATACAGAAGAAAAAAGGATAAATATTCAAACCAAGACGTTTGGAAAGTTGTTCCTGTAGGGACTCCTGGTCAAGAAAGATTTGCTCCTGTAAGGGAGTCTCTCGTAAGAGGCTGCTCTGCAGTTGCTTATGTTGTGGATAGTGCAAACTTCGATGAAAAGGCACTTAAAATATTCAGAGAAGTAGGGATGTACTTCGATGAAGGTACGCCAATGATTATTCTGACAAGTAAGCAAGATCTTAAATGAGCTCTTAGGGGAAAAGAGGTTGTTATGAAATTGGAGACTAATGCACCGGTCTTCGAAACTATTGCAATAAAAGGCAAGAAAGTTCAAGAAGCATTTTTGACTCTCTTAGAACTTGCTAGATCATCAATTTCCCCTAATTCCTAACTTATAGCTCTCTCAATTTTAGATTTCTTTTTGTAAAAGTAGCAATCTCCTTATAGCCCGTTCTTTTCATTAAATCTAGGGCTTTATCAAAGTGTCTTCCAACTTCCCAAGGTTTGTGAGAATCTGATCCAAGTGTAACTGGAATTTCTAACTGTTTACACATCCTTAGAATGCTCTCCCCTGGATAAACCTCTCTAGCAGGCTTTTCTAAGCCTGAAGTATTTATTTCTACACAAAGACCGTTTATTTTGATTCTTTCAAGCACAGCAGTTATTTTAGGAGTCATGTCAACTGTAGGTCTAAACCCAAACTTCTTTACCAGATCTAAGTGGCCAACTATGTCAAAAAGTCTTGATGAAGCCATTTTTTCTATTAGAGAGAAATACTGCATGTAAACCTCGTTTATGTCTCTCCTCTTGTATTCGTCTGCATAGCGAGGATCGTTTATCATCCAATCATCTAAGAAGTGGACTGAGCCTATGATATAATCAAAAGAAAATTCCTCTAGTATTCTCTCTATCTCCTCTTCCTTCTCAAGGAAATAGTCAACCTCTGCACCAATTCTAACAGGGATGCTTGACTCTTCCTCAACCTTTTCAACCAACCTAACATAGTCCTCAATCTGAGTTAACCTCATTGCGTACTCTGGCCTCCACTTATCCACCATTATATGGTCTGAAAACCCTATTTCGGAAATTCCTTTCCTTTCTGCCTCTTTAACATAATCTAAAGGCTCTCCCGTAGCATGGCCGCAGAGATATGTGTGAATGTGGTAGTCTACTAGCATTTCC
>CAZUBM010000033.1:0-11878 GCA_964618805.1 uncultured Nitrososphaerota archaeon | reverse complement strand
TCCCGTAGCATGGCCGCAGAGATATGTGTGAATGTGGTAGTCTACTAGCATTTCCCCGATCTTGAGTAACGGTCAGATAAAGACTTTTCCACTTCCCTAGGATAGGTCTGTCAACTAGACCGTGTCTAGATTACTTTTTTCTTTGAGAGCATCTTCTATGGAGGATTAGGAATGGAGTTGGAAGGGTTGAAAGTTCTAGTAACCGGAGGAAGCAGAGGTGTAGGAGATGCCACAACCATAGCCTTTGCAAAGAAGGGCTGTGATGTGGCCATGAACTACCTTCACTCTGTTAACAAAGCTAAAGAGGTCGTGGAAGAGATAGGGGATATTGGAAGGAGGGCAATAGCTGCTAAAGCTGATGTCTCTAACTTTCAAGACTGCGAAGAAATGGTAAGGCAAGTAATCAAGGATCTTGGGAGGATAGATATACTTGTGAATAACGCTGGAGTTTTTCCATAGCACTTTAAGATAACTGAGATAACAGAGGAGGAGTGGAATAGGATGCTATCCTTCAACTTAAAGGGAGTTTTCAATGTCACAAGGCTTGTTGTACCAGGAATGATTGAGAGAAGGCTTGGTAGGATAATTGGTGTGGCATCAATAGCTGGTAAGAGTGGAGGGATGGTTGGTGTAGCCTACGCTGCATCTAAAGCTGGAATAATAGGTTTCACAAGAGCACTTGCCAAAGAGCTTGCTCCCTATGGTATAACAGTCAATGCAGTTGCACCAGGACCTGTTGATACCGACTTTCTGACTCCTGAGTTTAAGATTAAGGCAGCAGAGCTTTCGCCACAAGGTAGAATAACTAAACCTGAAGAGATTGCTCATACAATCATATTCCTAGCCGAAAACGACCATATAATTGGGGAAGTTATCAACATAAATGGTGGAAGGTACATGGATTGATCTCCTTAGTCCAATAGGAACAGCTTTCGACTCAAATTAAGAGCTAAAACCAAACTACGGAATTATCTCAGTTGTGTTATTATACTCGGGATAAAGGATCTGCTTGAGTTTAACAATCCCCTCTCTTATGAGCAATCTAACATCATATCTTATCCTAAGGAGTTCCGAGATCATGTGTTTCGTGAGGTCGCACACTTTTCTGAAACCTTCCTCCCCCCATAACCTTTCTTTGTATGCATAAAGACATCTTCCTCCACAATATTGGAAAAAGCTGCACGATACGCAGGGTTCTCCTATTAGAATAGAATCTCTCAGGTCTTCAGGCCTTTCATGCCATATATCACCAAGGTTAGCCCATTTAACATCTACAGCTATAGGACATGCTAATATCCTACCATCTGTCGATATGGCAAAGGCATCTCTTCCAGAACCACAGGGAGGTGAACTTATCCGTCCTTGAAACATTGCCTTCATAACTCCCTGAAACGGTACTATTCCCGGCACTCTACCTTTTTTCAGCTCATTCAACCAGAGGGCAATAAGCCTCGAAATTCCCGGCAAATATGATTCTTTTGCCCAAGAATCAAAATTTCTCCAAGAGTCGCTCCAAATAACGTCAAGTTGCCAGTGAACATGATCAAATATCCCTAGACCCAAGAGATGGATTACATCTAAGTATATGTTGCTCCTTTCAGAAACTACCATCCTAGCAATGAGATCTCCATTAAACCCGAAGGCCCTAAGCCTAGCTGCAGCCTTTAGCACCTTGTCATACACCCCTTTCCCTCTATAGAAGTCAGTTACCTCTTTTCTTCCATCTATCGAGAGTAAGACGGTATCCATTTTCCTCCAAAGTTCTGGTTTAAGATTTTCGATCAAAATGCCGTTTGTTTGGATTAAAAAGCGTCTAGCAGGTACTCTCTTCATTATTTCCTCTATAAAACCTGGATTAAGTAAAGGTTCTCCTCCATAAAAGGCCACTATCGCATCTTTGTCCCGAGATAAGAACTTAATTAAGTCGTCAATTGAGTATTGGACCTCCCAGGGGACCATATCTCTTGGAAAACTTCCTCCGCAGTATCTACATTTTAGATTGCATTTTCCCGTAGTTAGTACGATGTAGAGCAATTTGGACACCTAATGCCAAAGTACACTACCCTGCCTTTCATTGCTGACGCAGCATGGGTAGTACTAAAACATATCTAATGAAGCACGAAATTTCAGATAAAATGCAGAATTCAATTGGATAATCTATACCCTAAATGGAGGTTCTCAATAGATTAAGCTTATCAGTAGGTAGATTTCCTTGGAGTTCAACTATTTTTTGAAAGAGACATAAAAGAACCAATATGAGCGACGTTCTTGCAGAGAGACTGCATTATTTTGGAGGATCTTCTTACCACCTTATCTTTTTTATGCCTTTTGCCAAGGAACCTTGAATTATTTTCAGAGGGGATGGTTTCAGGTACAATGAGTATTACAAGACAGGCAGGCAGAGATATGAGAAGTCCCCAGAGATGGGTAGCTGGTATGCCATAGCTATCAGCAATTATCCCCATGATTGCCATCCCCAAGAGACTTAAAGGCCTCAAAAGAGTTGATCTTAGGCTTAGAATAGTTGCCCTTTCTTCGCTAGGAACTGCTCTATTGAACCAAGATCTTATGGAGGGTATCCTTAAACCATATCCCAGCTCAAAAAGTAAAGCTGATGTTATGAAGAGGCCAGGAGATGGCGAGAAGGCCATTAGAATGAAGGAAGATGAGATGAGAAGAATTCCTGCGAGAGAAGTCCTCTTAATCCCTAGCCTTCTAGCTAACCTACCTCCCATGTACTGAGCAAAACCTGCTGATGCAAAAAGAATTGAGCTGGTTGCCCCTAATAACCACATACTTCCACCAAGTTCCCTTAATCTTGGAGCCCACGTCAGTGTAAAGCTAGGAATTGCAAGTACAGTGAATGCAAGGACTACCAGCAATCCTCTTATGATAGCATTTTCAAATGTAATTCTAAGACCTCTTTTTAGGTAGGAGAAGTATGCTCTCCTTCTAGTGGTGTAAGAATCGGCCTGACCAACTCCAATCACAAGCGAGATGAAGAGTGTACCTGCAAATGAAACAATTGATCCGGCTATAAAGGCCTTTTCTTGCCCAAATTCAGCAATAGCTCCACCTAAGAACCCTGAAAGTGCCATGACAATGTAAGATAGGAAACCAGTTGTGCCAAACACTTTTGGGATATCGTGTTCCCTCTTTGACTTCTTAAGCGAATCAACGAGCCATGCCTCTAGGGCTCCGCTGTAAAATGCAAATCCTACTGCAGCCAGTCCCTCAGAAAAGAGAAACTGGAAGAAACTCCTGGCCATTCCATATGATAGAAGTCCAAGCGCCATGAATAAGTTTCCAATTCCTGCCATAAGACCTCTGCCATATTTATCAGCCATCCCACCTGTAGGAGAGTCTACCAGCGCTGAAACAGCCATATAGAAGCCGTCTACGATGGCAACCTGCTTGAAGTTAAGCCCTCTGCTCAAGAGGAAAATTACGTAGACAGATGATACCATGGCTGGTGAAGCTGCAGTAAGGGCTTCAGCTACATAGAAGGCATATTCAGGCTTAGTAACTCTTCTCTCCTTTTGTTCGTTTTTATCTTGGAGCAAGAGCTCACCTTATATAATCTATTGCGCGATCTGATCGAATTCTAAAAACTAGTTTATCCCATACATGGATGAAAGCACTATTCCTCACAAATGTGAGCTCTTAGGTCGTATATTTCAAAAATTAAAAGTTCTCTTAGGAGCTTATAACCCTTCTGGGTAACCTCTGTCACCCATAGCCTCATATGATGAAAAACCGAAGATTGTTAGGATTCCAGAGATTTTTACCTTTGCGTCGTGTTGAGAGCTTAGTTCTATCGCTTTTAGGGGAAGAGCTAATTTTAACTTACCTATTACTCAACTCTAGGAGCGTATTTCTGCCTATAGCTTACACTGGCTTAACATAACCCCAGTGTTCGAGTGCAGCTCTCAATTCCTTGTGATCCCTGGCGTATTCGTCCAAAGGGATGCCCTCCATTGCTGCATACAGCGCTTGTCTCATTGCGGCTGCTCCCTCTCTTGGTCCTTTTGGATGTCCGAGGACTCCGCCTCCAGCCTGTATCATTATTTCTGTCCCAAGTATCTTTAAGATATCTGGAACAAGGCCTGGATGCAGTCCACCAGAGCTAACAGGGAGAACAGGCTTTAATCCCAACCAATCCTTTGGAAGAATCTTCCTTTCCCAATCTTCCTCAACTTTTTCCTTCCTTAGAACGTCAGCAAGTGCAGTAACTTCTTCAAGGGGTGAAACAAGCTTACCTACAACCGTTCCTGCATGTATTGTGTCAACCCCAACGAGCCTTGCCGACTCAGCAACCACCTTCATCGACACCCCATGCTTCCTGTTCTTTGTGAAAGCTGCATGAAATGCCCTGTGAGCATGTATCGCTAGACCTAAATCCTTGGCGACTTCTCTCATAGCCTGTAGTGCAGACCATCCAGCGGTTAGAATGTCTATCATTATGAACTCCCCTCCAAGATCCGCAACTATTTCAGCCCTTTCCTTCATATCATAGAAAGGAGCAGTCACGTTGACTAAGTATGATTTTCTCTCTCCTGTCTCCTTTTCTGCTTTATCTCTCATTTTCAGCGATTCTCTAACCCTTTCCTCGAATTTGTTAAAGTTCTGGCTAGTCAGGTTCTCATCATCCTTTAATAAGTCCACTCCGCCAACCCAAATCTCGTAGGCAACTCTTACATGTTCTTCTGTCGTCATTCCTACCTTAGGCTTAGGGACGGTAGCCAGTATCGGCCTTTTCTCGACCTTTAAAGTCTCTCTTATCCCCTTAATCCCTTTTCCAGGACCTGGAAAGGATTTAACCATTTCAGGGGGCCAGTAAACGTCCTCAAGCCTTAAGTTCTTGAGAGCTTTCATACCAAACACGTTTCCAGCTATGGAACTCCAGACTTGGGGCATGCTCCCAAGCTCAAATAGGTCCAGAGGATAAGCTATCTTGACCCAAAAACCGTTAAACTCGTACGCTTTTGCACTTAATTTCCTAATCCTGTCGCTCATCGTTACAACTTCTGTCCATGTACCATTAGAACTCTCCGAAGCCACTCTTCCAGCAGCTTCCTCAAGTGATATCCCTTCAACAGGTTCAACGTAAAAGAGGGCAACTAATTCGTCCTTACTGGGTTTGTAATTCTTATCGACAAAATCTGTATAGCTCATATTAGGTCACTTTGGTGGTTGAAGACCTCTTTTTAATCATTTCATTCAAACTGTTAGCAGCTTAGAAAAGCAACATTATTATTTGAGGAGAACAAGTAATGGAGGGACATATAGGTGCCGGGTATCGTTGTCGTGGGAATGCAATTCGGAGATGAGAGCAAAGGAGCGGTCGTTGACTATTTGGCAAAGGATGCAGATATCGTTGTAAGGTTTAATGGGGGAGCAAACGCTGGGCATACTGTTGTAGTTGGTAACCTTAAGCTGAAATTTCGCCTTATGCCCTCTGGAGCGCTAAGAGAGAAGAAATTAGTGATCGGAAATGGCGTAGTAATAGATCCAAAGGTTCTAATAGATGAGATAGAGATGGTAAGGAGAGCTGGCTTTGAGCCAGACCTTCTTGTTAGTAGGAAGGCTCATGTTGTAATGCCCTACCATAAGATCATAGACGCAGGAAAGGTTGCATCTCCCTTAGGGACAACTAGGGGGGGAATAGGACCAACTTATAGTGACAAGATGAGGAGAACAGAGGCAATAAGGATCAATGATCTCATAAGCAGGAATTTTGAGGAGAAGCTTAACGAAGTTCTTAGGACGAAGCTGCATGAACTTCTTGCATTTAGCATAATTAATGGGGAGGATGAATTGCCTAAATATGTCAGGACACTTTACGAGGAATACTCTAAGTACGGAGAGATTCTAAGACCTTATGCAGGAAACGCATCTGTTCTAGTTAATGAGGCTTTAGATGAGGGTAAAACGGTCCTTTTTGAGGGAGCTCAGGGAACCCTTCTGGATGTTGATCACGGGACGTACCCATATGTCACATCCTCAAATCCGATTGCTGGGGGGGCATGTGTTGGAGTTGGGGTTGGACCGACTAAAATAAACAAGGTGATTGGAGTCTCAAAAGCTTACACAACAAGGGTTGGAACAGGCCCTTTTGTGACGGAGCTCTTTGATGAGCTCGGGGATAGGATAAGGGAGAGAGGAGGAGAATATGGAACTGTCACGGGAAGACCTAGAAGGTGTGGCTGGCTTGATCTGCCGATGCTAAGGTACTCAATTATCCTAAACGACATATCTGAGATAGCCTTAAGAAAACTAGATGTTCTAGAGGGGATCGATCCAATAAAAGTGTGTGTAGCTTACGAGGTTGATGGAGAGGAGAGAGAAGTATTGACTCCCTTCATAGAGGAACTCGAGAAATGCAAACCAATCTACGAGGAACTTAAAGGCTGGGATAAGATGGGACCCGGATCTTGGGAGAGAATAGCAAGACAGGGATATGAGGCCTTGCCAAAACAAACTAAGAGGTATATTGAGTTCATTGAGGATCAGCTGTCGGTTCCGATTAAGATGATTGGTGTAGGTCCAAAGAGAAATACCACAATAATAAGGGACTAGCGTCTAAGCATTACCTTTTTAGCTTCTAGGGCAAGTTTAAGTCTAGAAGCTGTCAATTCACTTAGCATAACAATTTGTTCAGTTGAAAGGTAGTTGGTAATGGAGGAATCATAAAACATGTTTGCCGATGCCGGAAACTCATCCGTCTCAGCCCAAATAACTATCGTAATAGGAATTAGAGGAAGTGAGTAAAGTTTCACAGAAGAATCTCCAATTTTAGCTCTAGTTCCGCCCAAGAGTTCTCCGGCTCTGACAAGCATCTCTGGATTTGAACCAAATGCCTTTTCTATAGATTTGAGAGCTCTGTAGGTGAAAGGCTTGTAATAAAGCCATCCTCCAGGTATTTTTCTAAAGGAAATGAGTTTTGAGGTTTCCTGAACAGGATTTGAAGAGGCATAACCGTACAGAATACAATAAATCTCCTTAACCTCATAAGGGTGCAATTCTCTCCCGGTGATAAGTTCATCTGATATGGATCCATCTTCCAAGGAGAGATTTAGCTTTAGGAAATTTAACGTATCGGAGTCCTTAAATCCAAGCCGACCTCTAAGCTCCCTGATTTTTGTACAGCAACGTTCCCAAGTCCAATACTCAAGATCGCTCTCATCCCTCATCTTTTCTCCCTTCTACCGGCTATACTGTATATGGAATGAACTCCTCACCCTTCTTAATCTTCTTTGCTTTTCCTACTATTTTATCCGCTTTTTCAACTGCCTCCTTGGCTACTAGAGCTATGGAAGGCGTTACAGCAACTATAAGGATGGAAGGGTTCTTAAGGATTTTGAATAGCAGGTTAAGACTCTTCTTCCTAACTTTTAAGGCAATATCTGGATCCTTAACAAAGGTTGAAATGAAAAGGTTGCTAGGAGCTAGGATCTCAAGCCCTTCTATGTAAAGAAGAGTTTTCTCCTTCCTATTCGATATTCTCTCTAACCCCTCCATTACCTCTTGGAAGTTTTCTAGGGTTGTATCTATGGTTGAAGTCAATAGAGAAGCACCTCCAGCACCTGCAGCTATTTCGACGATCTTTCTAACCTTTTCTATTCCTTCCAGGAAGCCCTTTAATTGAACTATCATGAGTCTAACATCTCCTTCCCCTTTAAGGCTTTTAACTACTTCAACTGCTGGCTTACTTAGTTCTCCGTACTTCTCTAACTCTTCTTCCTTCCCTAAGGGATATGTCTCTATAAGACCCGCTTTTGGTCCTGATATGTAGGGTCTAAAGCCCTCAACATCGACCAATGCCCTTAGAAACTTCTCCATTAGTTTAATTCTTGCAATTGACTTTTCTCCTATTTTAAGTCCTTTTATCATGATAAGGGAGTTCTGCGTCACCTCTGCTGCACTTAACGATCTGAAAAACACACTATAGAGCGTCATAGCCTCTAGAAGCTCGATAAGATCACTCAAATCCTTGCCTAACTCAATCCTCTTCCTTGCTTCCTCATATATCCTCATGGGTTCAAGCCTGGTCTTAAGGATGGGTTCCATCTTCTTCTCATCTAGAGTTGTTACTGCTAGGAAGGCGAACAAAGTAAAAGCCCCCAGCTCATCAAGCTCTTTTCTATCCTGTGGTCTTATCCATTTGGGCTCAAGTATCTCAATGTCCTCTGCGTTCGTTTCGATGCATTTCTCCATGGGCATGTACGGACATTGTCTCATTCTCCCCCTCAGCTTGACTGCATCCCCTGGGAGGAAGTACTTAGGTGAAGACGGAAAGGATACGATGATTTTACCAGTATCATCTGAAACAACCATCCTCTCATATCTCTTAGTTCCAAGAGTGAACACTGGAAGCAGTTCAGATACCTTTCCTACTATTTCTACGATCTCTCCCGGTTTCAAAGGCTTTGCTAGGAGTTCCTCTATCGTAACCAATCTAGATCATAAAGCTATGCTAGCCTAAGTTATAAAATAGGGGAAAGTAGAGTCTTTGTAAAATGCTCAGCCCAGCTTTTGATGCTTCAACCTTGGGCAATGAATTCCTTTCAAGGCATTTAAGGGGACATTAGTGACTTTCTCTTACTCAATTCTGTCTCGCTTGGATATTTTCATATCTGATCTTCCAGTTAGATCCTTGATTGTAAATTTACATAAATTAGTTAATTTTTCTAGAATTCAAAAATTATATGCATGCATTCATTGTAATATTTCTAGTATGAAGCTAGATTCTAAGGACCTTAAGATGCTCAAAATGCTTCAGGAAAACTGCCGTATAGCAGCAAAAGAGATTGCAAAGAAGATTGGAAGTCCTATAAGCACAGTTTATGCTAAAATAAGGAGATTAGAGCAATCTAATATAATATTAGGATATAGGGCGATACTTAATGCCGAAAAGTTAGGGATTGGGACAACGGCATTTGTGCTAGCATCAGTAGCATATAGAGTTCCGGGGGTAGAAAAACCACTTTCGCAGGTAGAAATAGCAAAGAAAATAGCTCTGTTTCATGAAGTTCAGGAAGTTCACATAATTTCAGGTGATTGGGACCTTCTGATAAAGGTTAAAGCGCGTGATGTCCATGAGGTAGGAGAATTCGTAGTGAACAAGCTTAGGAAAGTGCAGGGTATCGAGAAAACCCTAACATGCATGGTCTTTAAGACTGCCAAGGAGACAACCGAGATTCCGATATCGGTTAAAAAGACCTAGAGCTAACTTAGACGTAAAATGGGTCTTAATGTTGTCCACGAGGTATCCCTATGAAGGACCTTGCAATAGAAGGACTTATCCAAAAACTAAGGGGATCTAAGACAGAGTATTTCCTTATAGAAGGAGAGACAAAGCTCCTTGATCCATCGAAATATCCTTTCAACAAAGACACATTACCAGTGCTTTGCAATCCGCTTGATAGAAGGATTAATTCCCTGTTAGCTTACATAAGCGGGAACAGGTCCATCACATTTCCATTAAATCGGATGTGGTTTAAGGCTAAAGCAATCGGCATTCCCTTTGGCAAGTCCCGTCCGATCCAAAGGGATAGGAAGCTCTTTACCTACTTCCTAACTAACGCAAGTATAGGATCGGGAAAGCTTATATGGGGATTCTCGACACCCGAAGAGGCCGATAATGAGATAAAATGGATGAATAAGGCAAAAGAACTCGATCTTCATGCAACAGAACCCATTGGTTTAGGGATTTACAAGAACGTCTTTGTTATAGAAGTGAAAAATAGACGAGATCTCTTCTCCTATCTAAACAGGACGAGTTTTGAGGATCTAATGAACAAGTTTCTCAAAGGCTCAAGAAAAACTGAAGCTGCTTGTGTGTTCTGCCTGGAACCAACAGACATAAGGGTGGATGAAATTCTCTATGCATTTAGTCTTCCGGGAATTGAGAAGATCTTGGGAGAGGAAGATTGTAAGGATTACCTTAGGTGGTTAGGATCCTCGTGTGGATACAACCTGAGGCTGCACCACGATAACGACATAATGCACGGAACTATTCAGCGAGGACCAGGCTTCATGACTAATTCTCATGTGGCAAATCACTTAGTTGGAGAGGGAGGCACTTGGATGACAGATTATCACATGGCTGGTAAAACTAAGGATAAGGACATAAAGAGAATGGAGGTCTTCTGCCTATGCCATGTAATGAATCCCTTACCTCACGCTGAGGCTATAGCTAGGTCGAGGTTTGCAAGAGAGGAACTCCCAATGTTCGAGCTTTATGAGCTACTTCTCTCATCATCTTATGGAGCACTGACAAGCCTTGGTGAGATGGGCCTAGAAACGCCAAAGGCTGAGTTGACAGAGGCATTCATAGACGGAGTTATATTAGGGTATTATCGCAGGAGAGTTTTTGAGGTGGAGTCCAAGCTTAAGAGAGAAATGCTAAAGAAGTCGGTTTTGATAAAGGAAAAGATGTGGCAGATATTGAAAATGCCAGCTAGAATGCAGAGAGGGGTTGATTACTTTTACATGAAACTAAATACTGAGAAGATAACAGAGCAAGATTATAATGAAATAGCTAAGATAGTCGAGGGATGATGGCTTATTGATAAGTATCACTCCCTTACATGCCTCTTTATCTCCTTCGAGAGCTTGTTAAGAAGCTCAGCTGGATTTCTTATAGGGTAACTTATGGCCTTTGCTGCTTCCTCTAGATCGACACCAAAGGCCTTTATCCCCTTTAGCCTCTCCTGAAGGACCTTTGGTTCTTCTATCGGGAAATCAAGGCCCTTTATCCTAATCAAAGTGAGGATAGCCCATACTGGACCACCAAGCCCCTCTAGGACCTGTCTTGATGCATCTATCATCAACTCAACATCCTCTCTTCCTCTTTTTATCTCCCTCCATGCGAGTTTTGCTATTCCACCGGCCACATGCTCGTCAAACCTTCCAATATATTCACCTGTCAGTTTCTTCATAACCACCGATGGATCCGACTCAAGTATCCTCCTGACTGTTTGCTTCGTTATTCCGAGTTCCCTTGCGATTTCCTCTTCTGTCTTAAACCTGTTCTTCAGAGCTATGGCATAACAAGCCTCCATCAGGCTTGGAAGCCAGGTGAGATTCCTGTACTCGATGAGCTTCCTGGGACCTCCTAGCAGTTCGATGCTCTTCATGAAGATTCTCAGTACTTCTTTATCAACGTCCCTCTTCGCCGGGCTTACCATGATTCCCACGCGATCACCCCCTTAGCTCCTCCAACTTTGGGCCTATCTTCACAAGACCTTTTTCTGTAATGTATAGCAGGTGGGTGGACGTATCATGTCCAACCATCCTGCAACCATCTATTCTTATTGTCCTGATCACTGTTCCTATCGGTTTCTTGTAAAGGTTTCCTCCCACTTGCTTTTCACAAGGATCTTACATAGCACTATGGTCCCATCCACTATGTGACTGACGGCATATCCTCCAGCTGCCTCCGCAGTCTCTTCCCTATGCCCGCTTCTCTTTTGGGATATCAGAACAGCAGTTTGACCCCTTTTCTTCATGAAATTGAAGATTTCTCTCACTATTGACCTAGCTAAGACTTCTTTTGCCTCAAAGAGGCCTGTAATAGAGTCTATTGTAACGCTCTTTTCCTCATACTCCTTTATGGCGTATGCTAAAGTGTTCAGTAAAGATGGAATATCTTCCCTCAACTCTTTGTGACTGGAAGCGTCTATGATCACTATTTTCTGCTTTATCGATTCCCAATCGATGCCCATAGCCAGTGATCTTTGCATTAAGTCCCTTGCCACAAAAGATGAGGGACTTTCAACCGTTATGAAGCAGGTTGCATATCCAAGAGAAGCTTGTTTTACAGCAAATTGTTCTGCCATAAGACTTTTCCGGTATCAGGGACTCCCGTTATGTT
>CAZUBM010000032.1:0-16578 GCA_964618805.1 uncultured Nitrososphaerota archaeon | reverse complement strand
TAAAATTTTGAAACTTCATCACTAATGTAATGAAAAAGGCTATCATCATCTGCTTAGACGGTTGTGATCCGGAGTATCTCGAGGAAACTCTTCCAAACTTTCGTAGGTTTGAGCAAAGGCTAGGTCTTGCCATTGTTCCAACTACCACTAATGTAAATAGCGTCTCCATCATAACTGGAGTCTATCCAAGGGAACACGGAATAACTTCAAACTTTTATTATGACAGAAAGCTAGGCAAAGCCTATTACATGGAGTCTGCTGATTCGATCTTAGTTGAAAATATCTTTGAGAAGATAGCAAAAAGAGGCCTTAAGTCAGTACTGATCACAGCTAAAGACAAGCTTAGAGCCCTCTTAGGCAAGGGAGCTAGTCTCTCCTTCTCTGCTGAAAGGCCCATTGGCTGGATCGTTGATAAGATAGGACCTCCTCCTGAAATCTACTCTATAGAAGTAAATGAATGGTTATTCAGGTCGTTTTTTGAAGTTCTCAAGAAATTCAATCCAGATCTAATCTTTCTGATGACAACTGATTATGCAATGCATAAATTCCCTCCAAAAAGCAAAGAAGCTAAAAGATACATGAGAACAATAGATAAGTGGCTGGGATCGTTGATAGATTACATCGAATCACAGAGATCTCCAGAAAATTTCTTAGTATGTCTCACAGCCGATCATGGAATGTCTGAAAAGAGAAGAGGCATAGACCTTGAGAAATTGCTGGAAAAGGAGGGTATAAAGGCCAGATCTATTCCAATAATAAAGGATAGATACGTGGTACATCATCAGAACCTAGGAGGGTCCTCATACCTTTATCTTGAAAGCGGAGTAGGAAAAGCTTTAGAGATTCTCTCCGAAACCGAGGGAATTGAGAAAGCGCTAAGTAAAGAAGAGGCTACAATGCTTTACAATTTGCATCCAGATAGGATAGGAGATATAATGGTTCTTGGAGAGAAGGATGTAGTCTTTGGAAGAGGAAAAGAGGATTTCTTTCATGTGAACATCAGATCTCATGGCTCGTTACATGAGAGAAAAGTTCCCATTTTTATCTATGGAGAGTCCTTCGATGCCAAGGAGAACAAAGATGTTGGTCCAATGGTCTTTGATTGGCTTACGAGGAGTTAAATCTGGGAGACGAATCAGCTGCTTAAGATCTATAAACTTTCTCCAATATCATGCTATTAGCTCATGTTCTGATGAAGGTTCCTGTACTTATTCGTTTTTAGCTATTTTCTCCCTCCTATACCCAAGCTTCAAGAGTTCAGAGGGTTTAAACTTAAGTCCTGAGTATTCTGTTCCTCCAGCTCCAATTACCCAATCGAGAGAGAAGACTTCTTCGTCAACGAACACTTGACACTTTCCTTTAAAGGCTATGGGAGGAACTCCTCCGGCTTTAAATCCGGTAAAAGCAAGAACTTCCTCTTTCCTTGCTAGTCTAAGCTTCTTCAAGCCAGATATCCTCTCAAGCCTTCTAACATCTGCCTTAGATGTGCCTAACAAAATAGCACCAATGTATGAGCCGTCCTTTGACCTAAAGAGCAGAGATTTGACGATCCTCCGAACTGGAACTCCTAAAGCTTTTGCTGCATCCTCACTGGTCCTTCCACTAGCTTCATGAGGGATTATCTCTCCTTGAAAACCAAATTTCTTCATCATCCTTCTTGTCAGCTCTTCGTTCATCTTCTGGAGCTTGGATTTTGAATAAAATAAGAGTTTCGTTGTGGACAGGTTGAGATAGCCAAGACCAATCAGATTTTTCCAACTTTCTTCAACTTGTATCTCTCATAAATCAAGAAGAGATCCCCATTCTCCATAATAAACTCAGCAGGTACCTTCATATCCATGGATATAGCGTGAAATACTTTTGTCTCTCCGTCTATGTCTGCAGGTATTAAGGGTAACGTAAACTCTGTGTATCTGTCTCTTCTCTCTATCTGTAATAGGCTCCCTCTCTTGGTCACTGTGACCCTCATCGTGCCTCTGTAGGTCTCATAAATTCCCGTAAGCTCATCTAAGATTTCCTCATATTTTATAATTGATAATTCCTTGGGATCCCTTCCCAGCATAAGGGCCAAAGCGTATTCTCCTATATAGCTCAAAGGATAGCCACTTCCATTAGCAAGTATCACTACCCCTATCCTTCTTTCTGGAACGAATCCCATGTAAGCGGTCGATACGAGAACGCTTCCCCCATGACCTATGAGGTTATAACCAAAGAAATCTGGCTTTATTCCAAGTCCATATCCGTAATATCTGAAGCCTTTGCTTATAAAAGGCTCGTAAGGTAGGCGTATTCTAGGCTTCATCATTTCTCTAATGGAATCTTCACTTGCTATCTTTGCTCCATCTGTTTTGCCGTAATCAATGAACATTTTTACATATTTTATCATATCAACGACATTGCTTATCAGACCACCATCGCTTAATATGGCCCCATAAGGATATGTGCTGGCTATTTTATCACCATCCTTCGTTAATATGTACGGCACCGCTACATCAGGATCTCTCTCGACCTCCTCCTTGTGGAAGTAACTCCTTTTCATTCCTAAAGGCTCCAGTATATGCTTCTTAACATAATTAGCGTACTTCTCCCCAGATACTTTTTCTATAATGTATCCAAGCAGAATGTAGCCTTCATTAAGGTAAAACCATCTCTCCCCTGGTTTTGAATGAACCCATTTGTCAGCCTCAGCCATAAACGTGATCATATCTTGATAGCTTGATATAGGAAGCCATTCATTAGATGCCTTTGTAGCTTGCCTGATAACAGCCTCAGCATATGCTAGAGCTGGAATTCCACTCGTATGGCTCATTAAGTGCCATATCCTTATAGGTTCCCCCTTGGGTCTAATCTTTAGCGGAACATATTCTTCAATGGGATCCTCAATGCTTAGAGCCCCTTTCTCTTGAAGCTGCATGATAGCCAAGCATGTAAAAGACTTTGTAACACTGCCTATGCAATAAAGAGTTTCTGGGGTTGCTGGCAATCCCCTTAAGAGATCTTTAAAGCCAAATCCCCTTATATACACCGTATTCTCATCTTCAATAGCGGCTATGCTTAAACCAGGGAGGTTTGTTTCAGACATCTTCTTAAAAATGAAATTCTCCAAGCTTTCGAACTTATTGGCCAAAAATCTCACCTACTAGATGATGCATTATATTTCTTACTACTATAAAGTTTGGATGTGTAGCAGAATCTCTCTGATCGACGTTTATCGTCCAATGATAGCTTTTAACGAATCTTTCTCTTAATAACCTCAGAGATATGGAAAATTACTGCAGAAGATTAGAGATGCATTTCATGATTTGCTGAGAAGAGGGTTAAGATGGCGTAAACCATTGAAAAGTCCGCTGCTAGAAAGTAAATACGATCTGGAATTAGAGAGATCTCAAAAGCTCCTCCAAGCCTAAGTAATACCATGAGGGTTATAAGAAGAGAAGCAAGCATAAACAATGGGAATGAGCTGAAGAAGTTCTTTACTAAAATTGAGGTTCTTGGTGGTTTTTCTGATAAGACAACTATAAACCTTCCTCTGTCCACTATTTTAGCTTTTCCGACCCCTAAAAGCTTCATAAGGATCAAAATATCACCAACAGAGCCTAAAAAGTTCAGAAAAGACATTATTCTCAAAATAGGCCAGTTTGGAAAAACAAAAGGAAGAAGGCTTATGGATAAGGGAGAGATCGCAATTAAGAAGAACCTCCATCTGTCTATCTCCCCTATTATGGTGACGTAAACATAATAGCCTCCAATCCCCAAACGATATCCCAGACCCAGAGCCTTGATTACAACTATGTGAACCCCTTCATGAAGCAATATTACAATGAAAGTGAGTACAAGAAACCATAGATAATCAAAGGGGCCCTTGAACAAAAATTGCACGTCTTTGGATCCAGCAAGCATAAAAGAGACTGGAAGTAACACCAAAAAAGCCCCAATTACTTCAATCTTGCTAGGAACTTCCATTTTCCACTCTACAAATTTCTCCTTTGGTTGAAAACCTGAGTTCGACATAGGACCTACCATTTATCTACATTCTTCCTAAAACACAGGAAGGTTATTAAATAAAAATCAAACAAAAGGAGGATATGACCAGAGTGATTCCATGCCTAAATCCAGAGGATCAACCGAATTGCAAATTATACTGATTCTAATAACAATAACTTTTCTCATAGTTTACATCTCAAGGTTAAGGATAGTTGAGGGTCGTTTATACAGACATCTCCCTTCAAATAATCCCATTCTAAGCTTTGTGGTGCTTATTTTTTCTCTTTCACTCCTAAGATTGATTCTTAGGGAGTTAGAGGTCCCTTTACTGGAAAGAGAGTACTCTAGTGGGGATATCCTGGATCTCTTCATCTTAGTAGTTCTGATGTTTCCTGGAACCGGACTCGCAGCGATCGTGCTTCCAAGGATAGGCGATCCTGAATGGATCCTCTCTTTGATGAGGAGGTGGACCTATGTTTTTCCTTTCAACAGCATATGATATAATTTGGAAAAAGGAGGGCTGGACCAGTCTAGGCTTTAGGAATAGATGCTCGCTACGCTTGGACATCATATGAGCATTCTCTACTGCTATAATTGGAATTACAGTAATTGACGCTCTCAATTTCCTAATTTCAAAGCTGATAACTACTCCGCCTGAACCGCAAACTCTAGGAATTCCTCTAAAATCCTTGCTTCCATTTATGCTTTTTCATGCTACGGATATGTTTCAAAACGTGGCTTGGAATGGATTAATCCAAAATAGGATAGAAGGATATTTTAGATGGAGTTCAAAGGGTTTCTGGACTTTTTTCATAATTATGAGCATGCTATTTAACTTCTACTTCGAGCCTAGAAGTTCTCTGATAGATTTCATTAGATATGCACCTGGAAGCACTCTTGGATTACTAATTAATTGCTACCTCTTTCACATGACTAAAAGAATCGCTCCTTCAGCCCTCTGGCACTGGTTTGCCAATGCTCTCGGCATGATACCTATCATTTGAGGAAGGGAAGATTCAACTGCCATACAACAAATGCTAGACAGTCAGCTTCTCCTTTAACGAACATGTCTAAAGGTTTACCCGCGCCATGTCCTGCTTTTGGTTCGACATAAAGGAGAAATGGCCCTCCTTTTCCGTATGTTTGCATCTTAGCTGCCATTTTCATGGCATGCATAGGGTGAACCCTTCCATCAGATTCCGCTGCTCTAAAGAAGACTGCAGGATATGTCCGACCCTCAACAACGTGGTGGTAAGGAGAGTAGCTGATAAGCCACTTAAACTCCTCCGGGTCTTCAGGCGAGCCGTATTCTGAGACCCAAAGGCCAGCAACCAGGAACTTGTGATAGCGGATCATGTCAAGTAGCGGAACCTTGCATACCACAGCTTTAAACAGATCTGGCCTTTGGGTAAGGACAGCTCCTACCAAAAGTCCTCCATTGCTGGCTCCCCATACTGCCAGCTTACTAGGGTTTGTGTAGCTATTTTCGATTAGCCACTCGGCAGCTGCTATGAAATCATCGAATACATTTTGTTTTTTATCCCTCATTCCTGTCTTGTGCCATTCCTCCCCGAATTCGTCTCCCCCCCTTATACAAGCAACGGCATACACTCCTCCCCTCGACAGCCATGGAATGAAGCTCTTAAGAAAAGCTGGTTCTCTACCCAATGCAAACCCACCGTATCCGCTCAAAATTGTTGGGTTGTTGCCGTTGAGCTTAACGTTCTTTTTATGGATTATATACATTGGAACCTTTGTCCCATCCTTCGATTTGTAGAAAATGAGCTTTGTATCGTATTCAGATGGGCTAATTTTCACATCTTGCTGAAAGATCTTCTCCTGTTTTCGATCGCTTAAGTCATACCTGAATAATGCAGGAGGATAGACAAAGGATGAGAACATGTAGAACATTTCGTCTTTGTCCCATCTTCCAGTAAAATCAACCTTGCCAATTGAAGGAAGCTTGATCTCGTACAGGAATTCACCTTCTAAGGTATAAACAAGCAGTCTGTAATATGTATTCTCCTTCAGAGATATAACTAACTTCCTTCCTATTATCTGAAACCTCTTTATCACCCCTTCCCCTTCAGGTATTATCTCTCTCCAATTCTCCTCTCTAGGATCATCCAAGTATGTTTTCAGGATGCGATACCTTGGTGCCTTGTAGTTCGTCTGAATGATTAGCGAGCCTTCAATAGCATCTGCAAAGAACTTTCCTTCTTTCCCCACAGCAATTGGTATAAACTCACCATCCTCCCGCAGATCCTCCACATAAAGGTCATTTCTAATCCACCCCTCATCTACTGCCAAGAAGAGGTATCTTCCGTCGGATGAGGGATAAATGCTTGGCCATATTCCCTCTGGTAGACCTTCCCCAAATATCAATGGGTCTTCCTTGGGATCGCTGCCTAGCTCGTGAAAGCGAACTCTGGGGATATATCTTTCATTGTCGGAGTTCCAAGTGTAATAGAACCCAGAGCAGTCCTCTAACCAAGCAACTGTAGACCACTGAGTGTTTGGTATGGTCTCGGGCAAGTGCTCTCCTGAATCCACGTTGAGTATGTGTAAAACACTTCTTTCGCTCCCTTTTTCGGACTTTCCGTAAGCAATGTAACTCCCGTCTAGGGAAGGGTAATACCAGTCTAAAGCTACCGTTCCGTCCTCACTGAAGGTATTTGGATCTAAGATAATTCTCGCCTTCTCTGGGTCAAACTTACCCTTTGACATGTTCAAAACGGCATGTCTTTGTCCACCCTGTCTGGTGAAAAAGAAATATCTCTCCTTGCAGATTACGGGTAATAGAATGACCTTCGACTGATATATTCTCATTAGCTCCTCCTGTATCTCCTTTCTCCAGGGAAGTGTGTTTAGGAGAGAAATTGTCAGGGCATTTTGCTCCTTAATCCATTTTCTTACTTCCGTACTATCTAAGTCTTCTAGCCATCGAAAGGGATCTTGGATCTCTACGCCATGAATAACCTCAACTACGTTTACTTTCTTTGTGTAAGGATACCTAGTACCAGGCATCATGTCCAGAATCCTGTGGAAGCTAAAAAGGTCTCTCGTCCAAGAGCCTGTATTCTTTCCATCCTTAACCCCTCATGAAAAATGCTAAACCATTATGGTTTCTCAGCAAGGATTGAGCCGAATTTTCAAACCTTCTTCATGATTACGTTTTATGAAAAGGCGTACTCTTAAATCTTAAGACCAAAGATGACACACACGAAGAGACCTGAATTACTAATAAATAGCTTCAGAACAAGGACAGAAGGGCTCTATGAAAAAAGGTTTTGATGAAACTCTTTTTCTAAAGAGGAAATTGAGAACATATTAAGAGATGTAAAGATCCTAGGAAACGAACATGTGATAATATCGAGTCTTCTAGCAGGATCGTTTTAGGTATATACTACGGCCGTCTAGCGAAATTTAGCGTTGGTTTTTGCCCATGTCTTTCAATCCCTCTACACCCTCAATTCCGCTGCCACTTCCAAGCAAAAAGGTTGTCCATTTCTGTTCCTCAATATTTAATTTGACACAATTCTCTCCCACAAGATGCTTCAAGACTCCCTCCAAGAGATTAAGAGGGTCTTTACCTCGTCCCTGCTCGAAGTCTGTAGTAGCCTCTACTCTACAAAAGTAGAGTTGAGTGTATCAAGGACTCCAAATCTTGAGATAGGGGATTTTGGTTCTCCTGTGGCCTTTAAGCTTGCCAAGATCCTGAAAAAGGCTCCAAATAAGATAGCCAGCCAAATTTCCAGCTCTTTAGACTTTTCTTCAATCCCTTATGCTCTCTCTTTCGAGGCAAAAGGCGGTTTTGTTAACCTAAGGCTTAAGCGCGCTCTCTCTTTTTTACCTTAAATCATCTCTCTTGCTTCTTTAGGGAAGTAAGCCTATGGCGAATTATTAGACCAATCAGGGAAGGTAATTCGTTAGGCCGTTCGGATTCGATATCTCCTTTCTTTTATTGCAGTTAAAAAAGGATCCGTTCTAATCGCACTAAATGCTCCCTTCCAGCGGCTTCCTTACCCTTCCTAAATCCGCTAGAGAACCCAACCCCTTGTACTCTCAAGGCAGCCTGGCGCCTCCCTCAGTTCGGTTATAGTTCTAGACCCTGCCAGACTAAGCAGATTTCACTCCTAGATCTTAAGAGTTCCTTAATGACATCATTAAAACTCTATCCTTGTCCCTTTAACCTCTTAAGCTCTTCGTAAACCTCGTCTGACACCAATATGTTCCTTGCCATCAGAGGCTTAAGGGGTGAGCACAGGGCCTTATTGGACATTTACATCCCTGGTTGCTGAGAAAGCATCTTGTAATCATCTTCGTACATGGTGGAGCTTGATCCGATGAGACAAGAGGTATTCTACTGCCTTTTCCTCTAGAAAATGATATTTCCTTAGTGATGGGCTGTCTTAGTGAAGAGAACATGGCCAGTCGTGGGATCTATAAAAACGAAAAACTCGTCTCCGGCGGGTATCTGAAAAGCCACCCTCCAAATGCTTTGAGCTTTCGTCTTCTCGTATTCCTCTGGCAAGAGGGTCCCATACCATCTGGCTACCTCCCTGCTCTCAATTATCATGCTCAGATAGACCTCCTTTTCCGGATGGTTCAGTATAAATTCGTTTCCTCCAGCAGCTAAAGCTATTGAATAAACTTCAATCGCAGGTAATGACTTTGAGAATGCTTCTGGAGTGAAATCAGCGTCCCAATCCCACTCTTTCTTTCCCACCAGCTCCATTCTTTCAACCTTTCCATTAACATAGTAGAACCAAGCTACTTTCCCTTTGCTTGGACAGTAAAACTTTGCATGCCATTCACGAGCAATTCCACCGAAACTAATTGCCCTCGGATGAGGGGGTAGCCAAGCCGAGATAGGATAACAGTTTTGGCACCATTTGAATGCCTCTGAACTCATCATTTCCATGGCCTCCTCAAACGTGACAGCTTTTCCGCTCTGAGGGGGCTGAGTTGAAGAGGGCTTGGGCGTCGAAGGGGAACCAGGACCTGGAGAGGGGCTTGGAAAGGCTCCACCATGGGATTGGGGAACACCAGATCTAACGAAGTAAAAAACTCCAGCCGCTAAAATTACCAACAGAAGAGCCAAAGGAAGGATCTTTTTACTAAGCCGATGCCTCGGAGGAGTCTCGATAGGACTTGGTGCTTTGGATTTAAGTTCTGAAAGGTACTTTTCTTTGAGTTCCTTGTAGAGATCTTCGCTTATCTTCCCTGATCTATACAGTTTCTCTAGTTTTTCAAGTTTTTTATTCACCTCCTCCCTAGTTTCGGCCAACAAAACACCCTTGATGAAAGCTACATGATTTCTTTTTAACCTTATGGGTGATATCTCAACTTAGCACTTCTCCTTTTCCGATGGAGTTTATTTGCTGTATCCCCGCAACATAAGCACGCTCCAATTACAAAGATGTAATTCTGCCGACTTACATTCCTGCCCCGATAAAAACTTTATACTTACGGAGGCCCAGAGGTTTAGACAAACTTATCGGCATATAAACCCGAATCTAGGTCCGTCAGAAACACAGGGGGTAAGACTTATCAGTTTCTAAAGATAAAGGACAAGTCAGGCAAGTGCATTCAAATAAGGGGAGGGGGGATGGGATCCTGAGCGACAGAGAGGAGAAGTTGAGGAAGCTTGAGGAGGCTCTTTTAGAAGGGAGGATAAGTGAGGAAACATACAAAGAACTGAGAGCCAAGTATGAAATGGAGGGCAAGAAAGAGAAAAAAGCTAGAACGATTGTTTCAAAAAAGAAAGGAGAAGAGGAGGGCGTCGTGGAGAAGATCAAGGAAGTGTTTGAGACCGCAAAATCAAAGGCCGAAGTAAAGCTTATAGAGTCAAAAATGGACAAGGTTGCAGAAAGGATAGGAAAGAGGGTCTATGAACTGATAAAATCAGGTGAATATGAGGCAACAGACGCAGAACTGAAGTCATTAGTGAAAGAGATGGAAGAACTAGAGAGAGAAAAGGAAAAACTAAGGGCTGGATAATATTAGCTTGAGACCCACTCAACATGGAGAAGATTTTATGTGAGGGCGCTCAGCGCAAGATCCCCTAGGCCCTGATATATCAAGAACAGAGAGACCAGCAACAGTAGGAATATTTTCCAGAACTTCTTTAGGAAGAGGAGAGAAAGAAGCCCTCCAGCTATCTTGCTTCTCATGACGAGGCTAGTTGCCCCTAAACCAAAGACACCCAGCCAGAATCCAGCCCTTTTCCTCAAGTTCGTGATGTAGAGCAGGCCTACTAAGCCTAGGGTAGCAAGACCAAAGTCCAAGGAGACGTGAATCGCTAGCGTTTCCTTCATCATCAGCTTGTCCATCAATAACCTAGTTAAGACGACGCCTCTTATCAGCAGGTCTATCAGGCTCAGGGCACTCACCTCCTTGGAATCAATTTGGATGCGAAGTAAGCTCCGACAAAAGATGGAGCAAGCAGACATAGAAATGAGGAGCATCCAAGCCTTATGGGATCGTTTACGGCCTCTGACTTAAGAAGCGAAGAGGAGAGAGCTGTAACCCAATCTGTTGGATAAAGCGAAACCGAGGCCGAAGCAGCCAAAGAGAACAGTAGGACAAGGCCAAAGGCAGAGTAGCCAGCTTCTCTTACTCCACCTCCTGCAAGCCTTCCTGGCAGGCAGCCAATGAAACCAGCTGACAAAGGAAGAGCAATAAGTCCTGTGAGCGATGACATCAGGTCTGGTCTGAAGTAGGAGGATAGAAGGAGCGTTAGGAACCCTAAGATCACCCCAGTACTGAGATAAGCTAATCCCGGGCCTTTCCTTCCAAAGAAAGGCATTCTCTTAGGAACCTTCAGTCCTATTTTCTCCTTTCTTGTTACCTCTCTCTTTGGAAGCCTTCGTCTTCGTTTTGCCTTCTCCTCCTTCTTCAAAGCCTTAATTCTCTTAAGCCTCTCTTGCAGCTCGGATTTCATCTTTCTATAAGTTTCTTCGGAGATCTGTCCCGATCTCCTGAGATCCTCAAGCTTGTCTAGCTTCTCCTTTACTTCACGCTCCCTGTCTACCCTCTCCATTATGCAAAGAAAATGCGGAAAACTAATAAAGATTGCTTCTTTATTAGTCGTAAGCTGTCATTAAAAGCTCCTCCTGGTTTAGTTCGAATCAGTGAGAGCTAGCGTGCCTGGGAGCCCTGAACATTAGTGAATGATTTTGCGCGCGCGATAGCTGGAGACTTAGTAGCTATGATCACTTCGTCTCTAGTTTCTCTTATAGCTTCTCCTATTATCTCTCTAGGTAGACCTCCCGATAGGCTTCTGCCGTATTTATGAAGTTTATTCCACAGTTCAGAGCTGTTTTTATCACTTTTATGTCTGCTTCTCTGTTAAACTCCTTTCCCCATTAGGAGTTTCCTATCTGCCATGTCCCTAGCCCTATCCTTGAGACCTTAATTTCGGACTTCCCAAGCTCTACATACTTCATTTCAATCCTTTTAGCTTATTTTAATACTTAAACCTCTCTTCACAGAGTAAGTGTTTAGCCAGAGATGAGTTAAGGGAGACCATCCAACTAATAGCTTTGAATTTCAAGCCCTGGGATTTTAGAGAAGTGTTTAACGTCCCTGGTGATTAGAGAAAGGCGACGTTCTATAGCAGTGACCGCTATTATCACGTCTCCCAGCCCAAGAGGTTCTCCTTCCTTAATTAAAGAGGCCATTATTCCAGCCGTTCTTCTAGCTATGTCAGCAGTAAAAGGCAGAACATCAAATCGAGACAACTCCAACTCAGCCCTAACTAACATTTCTTTTCGCTTATTTTCATCTTTATATGAAAGGTATACCCCGAGCAGATATTCATGGAATGTGACAACAGAGATAGCCACATAAGCTCTCTCTTCTTCTATTCTCTTAGCAAGTTCTACAGCGCCTGGTTTCCCTCTGACTAGGTCTATGAGGAAGCTGGTGTCAAGTAGGTACATCACTGCCCTCCTTCCAATAACTTTCTCAATCTTTCGGAGTCAGCTAGTGCCATTGCTTTCTTATATCTCTCAAGGAGTTTCGCACCTTCTTCGGTTATGGTACCCGATCCAGCCATATCAAGTAGACTACCTCTTCTAGAAGCTAGCAATTTCTTGATGACATCGCTAAAGCTCTCTTCTGGTCCCTTTAGCCTCTTCAGCTCCTCATAAACCTCGTCGGACACCATTATGTTTCTAGCCATTATATGTATATACATATATATCAATTATTTAAGTCGTGCAAGTTCGTTCACTCCGCACAACAAAGGCTGAGGCCTTCCCCCTTGGGCCCATATCAAGTGTCTCATTACAAGGAGAATAGATATAGTCAGTCTGTTCTAATCCATGTGAGAGGTTTTTAAGATAAAAAATCCAAGTAAAGGATATGACCAGTGATCTAGATCCTCTAGATCCAGAGAATCAACCGAATTGGAAATCATTCTGAGTTTAATAACAATAACTTTCCTTATAGTTTACATTTCAAGGTTAAGGATAGTTGAGGGTCGTTTATATAGAAATCTCACATCAAATAATCTCATTCTAAGCTTTATTGTGCTTATTTTTTCTCTTTTGCTCATAAGATTGATTCTTGGAGAATTGGAATTCCCTTTGTTAGAAAAGGAGTACTCCAGAAGGGGCGTCCTGGACCTTCTTCCGTTACTAGTTCTGATGTTTCCTGGAACCGGACTCGCAGCGATCGTGCTTCCAAGGATAGGCGATCCTGAATGGATCCTCTCTTTGATGAGGAGGTGGACCTATGTTTTTCCTTTCAACAGCATATGATATAATTTGGAAAAAGGAGGGCTGGACCAGTCTAGGCTTTAGGAATAGATGCTCGCTACGCTTGGACATCATATGAGCATTCTCTACTGCTATAATTGGAATTACAGTAATTGACGCTCTCAATTTCCTAATTTCAAAGCTGATAACTACTCCGCCTGAACCGCAAACTCTAGGAATTCCTCTAAAATCCTTGCTTCCATTTATGCTTTTTCATGCTACGGATATGTTTCAAAACGTGGCTTGGAATGGATTAATCCAAAATAGGATAGAAGGATATTTTAGATGGAGTTCAAAGGGTTTCTGGACTTTTTTCATAATTATGAGCTTGCTATTTAACTTCTACTTTGAGCCTAGAAGTTCTCTGAGATTACCTCTTTCACATGACTAAAAGAATCGCTCCTTCAGCCCTCTGGCACTGGTTTGCCAATGCTCTCGGCATGATACCTATCATCTAAGGAAGGGGGTCGATTGGTAGGCAAGAAAGTTAACCAAGGGGCAGGAGGAAATAAGTGAGGAGATGAGGATTGAAGGAGGGCATAAGAGTCCTAACAGGTGAAAAGCCTTCGAATCTTAAGATTTATTAGAAGGAGATTTTAGTAGATGTGAAAGCCATGGATCCCCTCGGAGAAGTTAAGAAAGCCTTTGCCCAGAGCCTGTCAGACTTGATAATGGATTTCTATTCGATCAAAACAAAGATAACGATTTCAAGGGTTCCAGACAAGAAACTTGGGGATCTTGGGTCGCCAGTAGCATTCGAACTTGCTAAGGCCCTTAGGAAGTCCCCGAGCGAGATAGCCAATCGACTATCAAGCTCCCTTAAGATCTCATCGATTCCCTACGCGATTTCATCTCAAGCTGTTGAAGGTTTCGTCAACCTGGGGCTTAACAAAAAGAGCTTTGCTGAGGCTGTAATAAGAGCAGCAATTCAGCTTGAGACTAATTTTGGCTCTTCAAAGATTGGAAAAGGCAAAGTAATGGTTGAACACACAAGTGCAAATCCAGTTCACCCACTTCACATTGGAAGCGGCAGGAATGCAGTAATCGGAGACGCCTTTGCTAACATCCTTGAGAAACTAGGTTTTGAGGTTTCAAGGCATTATTTAGTTAATGATAGCGGCAGGCAAGTCTCTCTTCTTGTCTATGCTAGGTCAAAGCTTCCAAATGCTAAGGTTGAGGGGAAGCCAGACCACTGGTACGGTATCATTTACGCAGCTTGCAACTGTATAATCGAACTCAAGAAGAGAGAAGGTAAGGAGGCTGATGAGTGGAAAGAAGCCCTCGAAGAACTCAGAAAAAAGGCTCCCCAATTAATAAACAAGTTAGAAGAGGAAATAAACAAGGATGAAGATCCAGAAGCATCAGTTGCGGAACTCAACAGGAGGTATCAAGAGGGAAAGGATGAGGTCGTGAAAGCCATGTTTCGCGAAGTCACTGAGGCTGTGATGGAGGGGTTCAGGCAGACCTTAGATAGGCTAGGAATAAGACATGACGCTTACGATTGGGAAAGTGAGCTTATTTGGGGAGGATGGATTGACAGAGCCCTGGAGAAGGTGAAAAAGACGGGGTATCTTGAGAGCGAGGATGGAGCATATTGCGTGAACTTGCTTAAGGCTGCAGAGGAGAGAGAAGACATAAGGGAAATCTTAGGAGGGGACCTTGAAGAGATAAAGACCAAGATGCCTCCAGTCTACTATCTTAGCAGATCCGATGGGACTTGGCTTTACACAGGGACGGATGTTGGTTACTCCCTCTACAAGTTTGAAGGGTTAAAGATGGACAAAGTCTACAACGTGATAGGGGTTGACCAAAAGCTACCTCAGCTTCAACTTAGAGCTACTGTGGCTCTAATGGGAATCGATCCGTCGAATTTGGTGCACTTCAGCTATGAGTTTGTGGATCTCCCAGAAATCAGAATGAGCGGAAGAAGAGGGAGATATATAACAATTGACGAGCTCTTGGATGAAGCAAAGAAAAGGGTTAAAGATCTCTTGAAGGAGAGATCTGGTGTACAGGAGAAGGAGATTGAGGAAATAGCTGAGAAGGTTGCTGTTGGAGCCATAAGATATGCTCTGATAAATGTTGTGCCTAACAAGAAGGTTATCTTCACATGGGAAAGAGTTCTGAATCTTCAGGAGAACAGTGGTCCCTTCATTCAATATGCGTACACTAGGATGAGGGGGATTTTAAGGAGAGCAGGAAATGTCGCAGAAGAGTTTGATGCCTCCTTTTTGAAAGATGATATTGAGATAGAGCTTGTCTATAAGATTGCTGAGCTACCTGAGACTATAAGAAGCTGTTATTGGTTGATGCGTCCTGATATACTAGCACAATACGCAAACGATTTTGCCATATTGATAAATAAGTTCTATGAGAGGTGTCCAGTGATTGCTGCTCCTAAGGGAATTAGAGAGGCTAGGGTTGCTCTGGTAAAGGCGATTTCAATCGCATTGGGCAATGCTATGGATGTTTTAGGGATTCCTAGGCTGGAAAAGATGTAGTTTATTATAATGTAAAATCATAGAACTGTTATGAGTCAAGACGAAATTTCATACAAATTTGAAATGAATCTAGTAGGGTTCTGTGGAATATATTGCCGTGAATGTGATTACTATAAAATGTCTTTTATAGCAGGGCAAAGGACCTTCTTGGCGAGATAGAGAAGAACGAATAGATCAAAACTGTTTGGAAAAGTCTTAAGGCTCCTTTAAATGTAGATCAATTTATCTTGGGACTTGAGTGGATAGCATCGTCAAGCGGTTGTCTTGGATGCCTTGCTGGAGCTGGATGGCCTGATTGTCCTATTAGGAAGTGTGCTCAGGCAAAAGGAGTTAGAGGATGCTTCGACTGCGATGATTATCCTTGTAATATAGTATCTGTAGAGCAAGCTGCACACCGAAGAGAGCTTATTGAGCAAATTAAGACATTGGGGTTAGAAAATTACACTAGAGCTAGGAGAGGAGAGATAACTAAGTAGAGATTAACCTAATGAAGTGAAGACTGCAACTACACATTCTTCCATTTTTATGGGTGTCTCCAAGCTGTTTCAAAGGTTTTACCTATGCATTTAACGCAGGGCCTATATTCTACGGTTGATATCTCGTAGGTTTCATCTTCGAGCCATATCATATTAAAGAGGAGTGTTGAAAACCAAACTGAGCCGATATTTGCCTCCTCACCCTTGAAATCTACATATATCCTCGATTTCGTCGTTGCTAGGTTACCTCCAATCTTGCCAGAAAAGTGGATAGATACTGTGAGACGTGTAAATAAATTGCGCATGGAAAAATTAGCTAGAGCCTTGGCTGCCCTCAGATTAACCAAAATCTTCTAATACAGCTGCTTAATGAGCTCTTGTGTAAGGATCTATTTTGCTAACTTTGTAGCTTTTGAAACGTTACAAGAGAATGACTCTTGCTATTATCAGATGCCTACACCTTTCCGAGTTCCTTTAGAGGAATAGGTAATCTTATATCCTCTGGAACTACAGAAGCCCTCTCTTCTATAGTTTCTAATATCAGAGAAGTGTTTGTTTCCTTTACACCTGGAACTGATTGTATTTTAGCGAGTAACTTGGTTAATTCCTCGCCTTCTCCTGCTATAAGCTTGATAACGATATCATAGATGCCTGTAATCCTATGAATCTCCAGCACGCTGCTTCCTAAAGCTTCCTTAAGTTTTCTTGATATTGCTGCAGTTTTTCCTGACTCTCCTTTTAAGAAAACCATGTACTTGTAAGGCTTTCCCAGCTTAGAATGATCAACTAGAGCCGTGTATCCTGTGATTATGCCCGCATCTTCTAGCTTCTTTACCTTTTTCATCACTCCTG
>CAZUBM010000031.1:0-18304 GCA_964618805.1 uncultured Nitrososphaerota archaeon | reverse complement strand
AGCCCTGTTATTGCTCAGTGCTTTGGGATTCTTCTACACATTAATAGCTCAACCTAGCGCGCGCGGCGCGCGCGGCAGTGATCTCAATTAAGGTACCAGCGGACCAGCTCGATGCCGCCATGGATGCCATTAAGAATTTAGGAGAGGTTAAATCAGAGAATCTTAACGCCTATGATGTTACAGATCAACTCATAGATCTTGAAGTCAGGTTAAACAACTCTAAGGCAGCTGAAAAAAGGCTTCTTGAGATTCTATCGATGGCTGAAAGCGTTAACGATGTTCTTATGGTAGAGGATAGGCTTAAAGTAGTTAGGGAAGAGGTAGAAGTTTTGGAAGCTCAGATTAAGAACCTAATGTCGAGGATAGATTACAGCACGCTTACTATAACCATAGAGGAGAAGAAAGGGATGGAACTGCCTGAATTCAACATTGTAAAGACCCTTAACCTTGCCTTATCAGTACTTTACGCTGCAATATCCTTTATCATAGTTGGCTCCTTCTTAGCTGCTCCCATTGGGGCAGTTGGCTTAGTCGGTCTTTGGGTATATAGGAGGCTCAGGGCAGCGCAGTTAAAGGGATAAAGCGGTCTATCCCTTTGCCACCCTTATTTTTTCAACCAGAATTGGAGGGGTCACTACAGAACCGGATGAGCTGTTTGGAACCGTTATCTCTGGCTCCTCTCCTATCCTTACAACCCCTTTTAACAGTTCAAACACATTTCCCTTTATGGAAAGACCCCTTATTGGACCTACTATCTGCCCCCCTTCCACGTAGTAACCATGGAGTATGGGAAGGCTGAAGTCTCCAGAAGGGCTCATGGTGAATCCAGCAAAGATCTCCAAGCAATATATCCCCTTGCTCATTTCAGGGAGCAAGTCTTCAACTTTTCCTTTCCCTGGCCTTATGATCAGGTTACTCATCCATATCCTGGGTCTGCACTTATAGGACCTTGCAAAGAACTTATCCCATAATGGGCTCTCCCATCTCGCGCAATTACTGGTGCTTCTGAACTCTCCAAGTCTGCCAGCAATGCTATCATACATGTACCCTTTTAAGACTCCGTCCTCTATCAGAAACGTCCTGGAGGAAGGGACTCCTTCGTCATCGAAGGAAGTTGTGTACAAACCTCCCTCATACGTAGGATCATCCCAGATCGTCACAGGCTGAGAAGCAATTTCCTCTCCCAATTTATCTGCGAGAGGAGATACTCCAGATCTCACCTGATCAGCGCAGAGAGCGTTGACAAATGAATAGCTCAACAGCTCAGTTACAACGACAGGGGATAGCAATGCTTCATACTCATCGCTCTCCACAGTTACTGGATCCTTAGAAAGCCTGATAAGCTCCTCTGAAACTTGTTTGACCAAAGATCTTGGGTTAACTTGGTTAAGCTCTCTTCCGAGCTGGATTTTGCTGTACTGAATCGGTTTTTCATCCCTATAACTCAGAGTTGCTGAAGCTCCAACATATGTGCCCTCCTGAACGAGTTCTGAACCTTCTGTATTGAAAACAGCCGTTTGAATTAAGGCCTTCTCAAAAGTAAGGTCCACGGCGGTTATGTTGGGAGAGAGGGAGGTAGCTACCTCTTCCATGCCTTTGACAAACTCAAGAACCCTCTCCTCATCCAATGCAACCACTTCTTCATCATATTCAACGCGTTCTTTCAATCCAGCATGGCTTGGAAAGGATTCAAAACCTTGCGTTTCTTGCGAAGAAGCAACTGCCTGCTTGATCGCAAATCTAATTGATCTCTCACTAAGGTCTGAGCTGTAGGCGAAGCCCAATTTTTTACCAACCTTGACCCTAAAAGCAACTCCTCTGTCCTCTAGAAACTGACTGAAGAACTTCCTCTCTCCGGCCTCCCTTAATATGGAGTTCCTGGTACTTTTTCTGCTTAAGAAGAAGACTTCTGCTTGCTCAACGCCTTCTTCCTCTAAAGCTATCTGAAGGAATCTCTTCGCCTTCTCTTGGAGATCCATGTTCAAATCACCTCGAGTTGGCTAAACCTTAAATGGGGCCCTCCTCCAGATACGGAATATGCTTCGTCAGCCCTAGTTAGTCTCAAAGGTAGGTAATCGTAATCTGAGCCTATGGCATCTATTGAGAAGAGATCCTTTAGAAGATCCAGCCTCAGAGACGGTCCTTTCAAGATCTCATCCTTGAGCTCTCCGTTTTCAATGGTCTGAGCTATCATCGTCTTGCACTGAACGAACCTGCCAATTGTGGCCCCAACGATCCCCCTAGCATAGATTCCTCTCTCAACGTCCTCAAAAAGTTCCTCAAACGTGTAATCCCTTGGATCTATTATCGCATTTGAAACCATTGGAACTGGAAGAAAAGAGGCATTAGGAGCCCTTGCATGACCAGTAGGGCTTGTACCGTGCTTATATGCTGTCTCCCTTGAGTGCAGATATCCCTTTAAGACCCCAGCTTCGATTATCTTCATTGGCCTTGATTCAACGCCCTCCTCATCGTACTTGTATGAGGCTGGCAATCCAGGAGACGTTGGGTCATCGGTAATGTCTAACGTTTCTGGGAGAATTTGCTTCCCAACCCTTCCATAAAACACTCCCATTTCGCTCTCTGGGACTGATGCTAACGTGGCCGTGGCCATCAAGTCCACGCATAACGCAATTAGTCCAGCAATCTTGTTGTCAACTATAATCGGCATTCTCCCGGATGGCGGATGTTTTGCCTTTAGCAGGTCAAGGGCCTCCATTGCAAGCCCTTGGGCCATTTCTATTGGATCTGCAAATGCTAACAACTCCTGTCCAGCACTCGCAGCAAGCCTCCCTATCGTCCTCTCTATTCTATCACCTTCCCTTGCTGTAATTGTGAATCTCAAGCTTGTAAAAGGATTGATCTCGTATATTTTTCCTCCCTCGCTGCTGAAAAGGTGTCTTTCAACCACGCAATCCTCGTAATCGAACTGGGTCCTGACGATCCTTGGATCAAGCTCCCTTGCAATCTTATCCGATTCTAATATTATTTCCTGCTTTTCTTCCAGCGGAACTTCTCTGGAATCGCTTATACCCTCTAATTCAACCCTATCAGTTACAGCCTTGACCTTAGCCAGCTGAATACGTCCTGCACCTATGCTAGACCCTGCTTTAGCTAGCTTGACTGCATTGGAAATGGCTTCGAGCAGGTCATCCTTTGATGTTGAGTTACAAGTGGAGAAGCCCCATACGCCTTGGTACAAGACCCTTACACCAACGCTAAGGTCAACGCTGGGAACTACCCTCTCAACGTTTCCATTGACTACGGACATCCTCGTTCTAAAGGACTTTGTAACCCTGACATCTGCATACGATGCTCCAAGCTCCAAAGCTCTCTCAAGGACCGATGCTAACTCCTCCAACAGGTCCTCCTCCCAACATCCTCAGAAGTCGCTCTACTGCCCTTCTTATCCTTACTAGTAGCAAGGCCAGGTTAGCCCTTTTGTCGGCAGAGACATATAGGATAAATGACTCTCCCACTGGAGCCAGTATCGCTACACCCTTAGGACCTCTAACAATTATGTTGGCCAGTCCTCCAATGTTAGAATTCACTCCAAAGCCTTGAGAGACTTGTAACATCCTCAATAGCTCTTCTCCAGCGACTCGGACGTCTCTCTTGTCGAGATCAGTCCTGTACCAAGAATAGGTTTTGCTGCCCTCTCTGTCAGAGATGAGAACCGCATTAACGCCCAAAAGGGAGGTAAGCCCGGCCAGTGTGGTTTCCATATCTTCTTTGAACTCCAATTACAACACCTCGATTGCGATGAAATAGTTCCCATTAAATTTGAAAAACACTTCCTCAAAATATCAGAGTAGTCGTTCGATCATTACCAGAATTAATTGCTTCATTCAAGAATTCTCTATGATCCATTAGAAACTCGTCGAAATGCCTCTTGTCTTTTCTTCTAGTTTCTCTATTTCTCCAGCTGTTTTATCGTAAAGCCATCTGTCCCTTTTAAGCTTTCGACTCGTTGTCTATATTTCGCCATGATGTGCTGCTCTTGCAAAGCGATATCTTGGAGCTTAGATTTGTGAGAAAAGTTATGGAACCAGATCAGAGCCTATATAGGTGTGCTTTGAAAAGATAGTTTTTGAATTCTCTCGATTTGTCCCTTTAAACATGATAAGAACAAAATAAAGCTATGTAAGTCAGCTAGTCTCCTCAGAAGCGATCCCCATGATATGATAGAAGAGCCCTCTAAACCCAAAAATGGCCCCTAAAATAGATATTATTGCTGCCAGAATTCCAAAAGAAGATGTTGGATAGCTGTAATATTTCAGCACATAACTATATGTTAAGTTTGCATGAATTCCTCCTTCAGTAACAAAATCCATCTCCTTCGGTATCAATCCATGAATTGAAATTGTTCCAGGTACACGAGAGGACAGAAAAAGGGTTTTTTCACATTCTGTGCCGTTTACATGCTCTAGTTTTAGAGTTATTGTAGAACTTGAGGAGCTTATGAAAGTCATGTTTCCCCAAAGACCCCCGTATTTCTTTCCTAGGCTGCTTAAGGCGTTTAAGCGCACTGTAGTGCTCTTTGTGTTGGGTATTATCTCTTCTCCAAGGACGAGATGAGTCCTAGGTATTACAGTGAACAGCGATATGAGAAAAGCAACTATTAGAAAGGAAAATCCTATCATAAGAGACTTGTTTCTCAGCACTCTTCTGAAATAGGGCCTTTTAGCAGCTTGAGCGCGCTTATTTACACTAACAACAGTGCTCTGCTCACTTCTTTGATAGAAGATGACATGCCACATAATGTCCTGGCTCCACCTCAATTAACTCTGGCTCCTCCCTCTCGCATAGATCGAACTTGTAAGGACACCTAGTGTGGAATCTGCACCCCGATGGGATGTTCAAAGCACTTGGAACCTCCCCAATTATTGGGATTTCCTTTGTAATGTGCCTCTGAGACGGATCTGGCTCTGGAACTGCGATAAGCAGCGCCTTGGTATAAGGATGCAACGGGTTCTCTATTAGTTTATCTGTTGTGGTCAGCTCCACTATCTTACCAAGGTACATCACAGCTATCCTATCGCAGAAGTACCTAGCGGTTGATAGATCATGAGTTATGTAAAGATAAGTTAGCCCATACCTTTCCTTGAGCTCCTTCATAAGCTCAAGGATTTCCGCTCTAATTGAAAGATCTAACATGGAAACTGGTTCATCTGCCACTAGGAAAATCGGATTTACTATTAGGGCCCTCGCTATTGCAACCCTTTGTCTCTGGCCGCCGCTAAGCTGATGGGGAAATCTGCTCATGAAGTCCTCGGGAGGAACCAGCCTTACATCTTCCAATATCCTGTAGATCTTTTCCCTCCTCTCCTCCTTCTCCCCAAGCTTCATGATGATTAGGGGTTCCTCAAGGGCGTCGTAAACCCTGAGCCTTGGATCGAGCGATGAATATGGGTCTTGGAAGATTATCTGCACTAACTTCCTGTATTCCCTCTCCTCTTCTGGGCTCAGATATGTCACATCAGCTCCATTGAAATATATCCTTCCTTCCGTTGGGTACAGCAGCTTTACTATTAGCCTACCAGTGGTGGTCTTTCCACATCCTGACTCGCCTACTAGGCCAAAGGTCTCCTTTTCCTTTACGGAGAAGGTAACACCATCGACGGCCTTGACGTATTTAGGTAGGCTTCTTCTTATGAATTCTCTTAGACCTCCTCTTACCGGGAAGTACTTCTTCAAGTTCTCAACGCTAATGACTCCTTCTACCTTTCTGATTTGTTCTGCTTCGCTCATAAAACTCACCTCCTTGAGAACAGATGACAAGCAACCCACTGTCCTGGCTCCACTTCAATTAACTCTGGCTCCTCCTTATCACACGGCTCAAAACGATAACGACACCTTGGATGGAACCTGCAGCCGGGAGGAGGTGCCAATAGATCTGGAGGAGCTCCAGGGATAAATTCTAGTCTCTCCTGTTTAACCCTTAGCCTTGGCAAAGCACCTAGCAAGGCCCTAGTGTATGGGTGCTTTGGCTCCAAGTATACTTTATCTGAGGTCCCATATTCGACTATCTTCCCAGCATACATGATTGCAAGATGATCCGCTATTTCAGATATTACGCTGAGATCGTGGGAAATTATCAGTATGGAGAGGTCAAGCTGTTTCTTTAATCTCTTAAGTAGATTTATGATCTGAGCTTGCACTATAACATCTAGGGCCGTAGTTGGTTCATCCGCTATCAATAGCTTGGGTTTGGTCAAGAGGGCCGTAGCTATCACAACTCTTTGCTTCATCCCCCCGCTTAGCTCGTGAGGATACATGTCTGCTACTGCTGGGGTTAGCCCTACCAGATCCAGATATTCATGAACTATTTTCATTGCCTCTTTCTTGGAAATATCCTCATGATAGAGCAGGGGCTCAGCCATCTGATAACCCACTTTGTAAACTGGGTTCAGGACGTTCATTGCTCCTTGAAATATCATGCTTACCTTCTTCCATCTCACCTTTTTTCTGAGCTCAGATTCCTTCATTCCAACTATTTCTATGCCATCTATCAAGATGCTTCCGTCAACTATTCTTCCAGGAGGAGGAACCAGGTTAAGAAGGGAGAAGCCGAAAGTGCTCTTTCCACACCCCGATTCTCCAGCCAGACCTAGACAATATCCTGGCTCTAGTTCCAGAGAAACTTTGTCCACAGCCTTTACCGCTCCTCTGGAAATGAAATAATAGGTTTTTAGATCTGTAGCTTTCATAACTGGAGGCATATTCGATCCCTTTCCTTCTCTATATCATATTCTTCTCATCTTCGGGAACAGTACGGTATTTAAAGCAGATCCTATGAAGGCAAATCCCAAGCCAAGCAGAGCTATCGAAAGTCCTGGTGGAAGAACCCACCACCATAGGCCGTTTATGGTTGCAGCGTTTGCTTGAGCGTCGTGTAGTATCCTGCCCCAGGTTACCCTTGTTAGATCACCCAGGCCCAGGAAGGAAAGACCGGCTTCCAGAAGGACGTTTCCTGGCACACTTAAGGCCATGGAGGCAAAGGCATATGGTATTATCTGAGGGAGAATGTGCTTCCTTATAATCCACCAGCTGCTTGCTCCCATGGCTCTGGCCGCATCAACGTATTCCATCTCCTTTATCTGGAAGGCCATGCTCCTTGCAACCCTTGAGCCACCCATCCAGCCGAATAGCATCAGAATTCCAATGGTCTTCCATATGGTTAACCTGTATACGGCCCCTATCATTATTAGTATTGGAAGGACTGGAATCGAGGAAAATATCTCATATATCCTCTGCATAATCTCGTCCTTGTAACCTCCAAGATAAGCGCTCGTAACCCCATAAAATATCCCAGCAGCTACCATAAGTACTGATGTTATTATACCTATTGCCAAGGAAACCCTTGATCCCCAAACTATTCCAACGAACAGATCTCTCCTGTAAACATCCGTTCCCAGCACGCCGTACAATTTCCCTCCTAGTATGACTGTGACATTCTCTACAACGTCCTCTGGATTATTCAAATAGAAAGTCACGGTTATTCTGTACTTACCTCTGAGAGGCTCAGACAGCTCGGGTGATATCATTCCTTCCTGAGCTTTTGAGAACAAAGGAATCATTGGGCTAAAGAACTCCTTGCCAAGTTTGTTCATGAGTTCCTGCGACTCGAACTTCCTTGAAAAGCTCTTAACCGAGTTTATTAGGGACTGCTCAGATGATATCCTGAGCCTTGCGGAGCCTCCAGTTTCATGAGCCTTAATGCTAAGCAACTCGAGCACATACCCATCTGGTCTCTGGAAAGTAACTATAAGCGTTGGAGGAGCGCTTTCCTTTGATAGGTTTTGATCGTATTTCAATATTATCTCGGTGTGTGGCTCATCGTACTCAAAGAGGTAATCAAAAGTAAACTCAAGCTCTGTGAGCTTAGCACCTATCGCTCTTCTACTCATGTTATAATCAGTCAGTATCGTGTGTTCAGGGATTTTCTTGGAAGAAAACCATTTTACCCAGCCAGGCTTGGCTGCCTTTGGATAATCCTTCCAGTATAGAAGATCTCCCCATCTTCTGCTAGCTTCTGCAGGTGCTACAAGAGGAGCAAGCAACGCCATGCCTAAGAAGAAGATTAAAAGGGCTAAACCAACTAGTCCTATCTTCTGTCTCCTGTACTCAAACCAGAAGTCCTTAAGGCTCTCTATGAGATCCTTCAGCCTCATACTATCACCTCTGTACTCTCATAGCACCAACCCTAACTCTCGGATCAAGTATGATGTATGTGATGTCCATCAACACCAATGATGCTAAGAAGAGTATCATGCTTATGGTGGTGTTCCCCATTAGAACAGGGATGTCGAACTGATTAAGTGCATTCCAGTATAATCTTCCCATCCCTGGCCAATTAAACACTATTTCTGAGATCATGGCCCCGCCTAAGGATCCAAGCAAGCTTCCTATAATCATCGTTACTATCGGAGGGGCGGAGGCCCTTAACACATGGCCATACAGAACCTTCCTTTCAGGAAGTCCCTTAGCCCTGGCTGCCATGACGAAGTCCTCTTGAAGGTTGCTAAGAACCACATTTCTAGTGACGTATGACCATCCTCCAAAACTAACGAACACATAAGTTGCAACTGGAAGGGCTAAGTGATAAAGTACATCGCCTATCTTAGCTAACAGACCTTCTGGAGGAGGTGCTGACATCATCCCGCCTGATGGAACTATCCTCAGATAATATGCGAAGATTATGATGAAAAGCATTCCTGTCCACCACATAGGCAAGCTGTAAGAGAGCAATGCAAATATGGAGATGCTCTTATCTAGAGTACTGCCAGCCATCTGAGCGGCTTTCATTCCCAACAACAAACCTAGTATAATCACGAATATAGTACCCGTAGTGAACAGAAGAATGGTTCTAGGAAGTGCTTCCAATATTATATCGCTGACCCTGCTACTTCCACTGGCAGATATCATTGTCGAAGATGAGCCAAAATCAAATTTTAGCTGTTGAACTACCCTGTGAAACACCCTATACCAAAGCGGCTTGTCTAGGCCATAAACGCTCATGTAGTATTTCGTTCTCTCCTCCATCCATATCTTAAGTGCTGTCGAGTTCTTCTGAAGACTTCTTAACAATTCTGGATTTGATTGTAGTTCCCCTTTTACTATTTCTCTTATCATGCTTCTCATTTGCTGATCCGCAAGCTTATTGAACACGAGAGCTGAGATTAAAAGAGCGATTGTAAGTACTAATAGGGCATTTACAAGCCTTAAAACCAGGTAGCTGCTTATCTTCAAACTTCTTCACCCATAAAAACTAAAAAATAAAGAGGGGAGGAGTAATAGATTCTACTTCCTCTTTGTGAGCAGATAGACCGCGATAATTACTATTATTACTATGATTACACCTGCAATGATGTAAAGCCTCGTCTTTGGTGCAGGAGTTGGCGCTGGCGTTGGACTTGGGGTTGGACTTGGGGTTGGACTTGGGGTTGGACTTGGGGTTGGACTTGGGGTTGGCGTGGGGCTTGGCGTTGGAGTTGGAGTTGGCGTGACAGCTGGAGCAGTAAGAACGATCTCTTGAGTCGCTACTTCAGCATATGGAGCTAGTTCGTGAGTAGCTGCAGTAACCTTTATTGTGTATGATCCCTCTTCTAATCCCTCAGTTTCACTGCCAGGTATCGTTACCTGGAAGACTCCAGGCTCAATAAGGCTTGCTACTTCGCTGAATACAGTGACTCCTGCTGGTGATACAAGAGAAATTGTCACGTAAGCTTTCTCTGATGGAGCTTCTCCTGCCTCCGGGAATTCAACTACCTCAATGATGCTAGCCTTAACCGTTATGTCGCTTCCGGTGGTTGCAGAGACCGGAGCATCTATCTTCTCTATTACCTCCCTTACGACCCTGTACTTGTAGTACCAGTAATCAGATGTGAACGGATAAGTTGGGTCTCTGAAGGCCTTAAGCAACATGTAAGGCCTTATTGGATCGTACGTCTCCACGTAGAATGGACCATTTGATATAAGCATGTGTCCTTTCTCGCGACCCCATCTTATGGCAGTGTTGTACCTAGCTATAGCCCTTACAGGATCTATGAATCCCTTAAGCGCATCTGGCACGTGTCTTCTGTTCCTCATTTCCTCAAGAGCAGCTATGAGATCCTTAACATGATCCTCAGTTATCAGGTTAAGCCATTCCTTGCCCTCAACCTTGTTCCATGAATAGAGGTTCCCAGTAACGCTTCCGTTATTAACTATTATCCAATCCATTGCTTCCCAAAGCTCCCATGGCCAGGCCGTCCATGGGACGATGAATGTAGCGGTTACTGCATCCGATTGAATCTCTATGAAGTTATGGTAGACCTCAACTACGTTAGGCTCGATGAACCTGAACCCCTTTATCAGAGGCAAAGTTTCTGCAAGATCAGAAGCATATCTAGCATCATACTTCCTGTCGCCTGGCTCATCCAGCGTTGCCCACTCAAACATGTGGGCAATAGCGTATCTTATGTCATTCATGTCCTCCATGATGCCGTGGTGGAAGTTGCTGAACGTAAGGGTAAACGTGGCCTTAACAGCTGCCTTAACGCCCTCTCCTACCTCAACCCACTTGTTCTCCATAGTGTCGTACATCACTGCATCTGGAGGAACGTCGATTTCTCCTACAACTTCGCCTGCTTCATAGTGATACTTCTTCTCCATCGTCCAGTTTGCCCTGTAAGGCTCAGGCTCTCCTGTGACTGGGCTTGATTCTGTTCCATCATCCGTTATGGCTACGCGCACTCCGTACTCGGTGTATACATCCCCAAAGCCGCCTATCGGATTCATGGCCTCGGTGAACATTGCAGGCTGAGCAGATTCTACCGAAATCCTGAGCTTGTGATCTGGGGTATCTGCGGTGTACAAGGGCCATTCAGACCAAAGACCTCTTGCAGGATCATAAGCAACCCTGGTCACACGTTCCTTGTTAACCGGGAAGTACTCCCAAGTCTCAACTATGTAAATCCTTACTGACTCTTGAACTCCCATTTCCACAACTTCATGTGCAAGCTTGTGGAATTCCTCCATGGTTTCAACTTTCCTGAGCCATATCTTAAGGCCTACATCATCAAGAGTATCATTGGTATATTGCCACCATCCCTCCTCCTGATAACCTGGCATGAGCCCTATGAAGGGAGCATAGAAGATAACTGCATAATCAGCGTAGTAGAGAGGATTAATTCCCTGACCCAGCGACCATCCTTCTGTGTAAATGCTCCACTCATAGTCCTTTGGATCGGTGTAGTAGGTCAGCCTTATACCTTCTGCAAATGTTATCTCCCTTCTATCAACCTTTATCCCGCACTTCTCTATCTGATCAGCTATGTAAAGGCCCATCTCATGTCTCTCATCCTCTATCCTTATCAGGAACGTTATCGTAACTGGTTCCCCGTCGAAGTACCACCAGAAGCCTGCAGGAGCCTTTGGATCGATCCTCTTTTCAAGCCTTCCTCCAAGCTCAGATGCAGCCTTGGTAAGAGCATCTTGTATCAAATTGAAGCCGTACTCAAAATCTCCTTCTGGAGAGAATCCGGCCTTAGCGTATATGTCCTCTACCAAACTGTTTCTTGGATTGGACGGTTGAGGCATCCCATACATTCCCTGTCCTCCGCCGAGGAGGATCTCATCCACAACGTATTTCCTGCTGAAGATGAAGTTCATTGCAAATCTAACTTGCTTAATAGCGAAGGGATTGAAGTACTGCTTTCCACCAACTGTTACGAGGTATGGACTGTCCTCATCGTGAACTGGGTTTAATATTAGTCCATTAAAGCCGCCCGCGTTCTTTATTAACTTGAGATTCTTCTTCCATTCCTCAGGCAGTCCTGCGTAAACTGATGGAGAAAGTGACTTCCAGTAAGCATCGAGTAGGCCTGTGGCAACGTCGCCGACACCCACTTCTCCTGAAGCTCTTACCTCAATGATAACTTCGTCCACAGCTGGGCCTTTCTTTGGTTGTGCGGAGACTGGCATTATGGCAAAGGCGGATAGTGCGAATAGCCCGAGGATTAAAATTGCAGAAATCCTTTTCATATATCTCATTGACATCCCCCATTTATCGGGCTACTTTGTGCCCTAGGACTAAGGGCAATCAGTTCCTTAATAAAAATAATGTTATGTAGAGGTTCACTTAGCCACCTTCTTACATTAGAATCTAAAAAATTCTCAGGCGAGGATCTGATAGCTGTCTAAATGACATTCATATGTCCTAAAAACAAAGATTGTTTGAACGACAACTTCATGAGCTGGTTTAGCAAAAGGACTAAGCCTGATTTAGCAGGCATTCTGACTAACAACAAAAAGATTTTTACAGTTCAATCCAAGATTCGCTCGGGATATCACATGAGTAATACGAAGGAAGTAGACAAGCCCTATAAGCTTGCAATCAAGTTTGCCAAATTTTACGGGGGCAAAATATGCATAGCACCCTATGTTCCAGTTTATGACCTCAAGGATTTCGCAGTTTGGTATACACCTGGAGTTGCTGAGGTGTGTAGGGCAATACAAAAGGATCCTGATAAGGTTTGGTATTACACGAATAGATGGAACTTCATTGCTGTTATAACAAATGGAACAAGAGTTCTTGGTTTAGGAGATATAGGTCCAGAAGCCTCCATACCAGTCATGGAGGGAAAATCGCTGCTCTTCAAATATTTGGGAGGGGTAGATGCAATATCTCTTCCAATAAATGTGAAGGACCCTGATGTTTTTATAGAGACAGTTAAAAGGCTTGAACCTGCTTTTGGTGGTATAAATCTCGAAGATATTCGCTCTCCTGATTGTTTTTACATATTAGAAAGGCTTAGAAAGGAGATGAATATCGTCGTCTGGCACGATGATCAGCAGGGAACTGCTGGAGCAACTCTTGCTGGCCTAATAAATGCCCTAAAGCTAACTGGAAGAAAACTTAGGGATGCAACCATTGCTTTCATAGGATGTGGAGCAGCAAATGTTGCAAATGCCAGAGTTATAGAGGTTGCTGGAGGTAATCCGAAGAACTGGGTGTTTGTAGATAGCAAGGGGATTTTACATAAGGAAAGACCAGACATGGAGGATCTTAAGAAGAAGAATCCCTGGAAGTATAAGTGGACTATGAAGAGCAACGAGGAAGGTAGAAAGGGGGGAATAAAGGAGGCAATGGAGGGAATGGATGTAGTCATAGCGGCATCTAAGCCTGGGCCTGGAACGATAAAGAAGGAGTGGGTAGCTAGCATGGAAAAGGATCCAATAGTATTTACGTTGGCAAACCCAGTACCTGAAATATGGCCTTGGGAGGCTAAGGAAGCAGGAGCTAGGGTTGTTTCAACAGGCAGGAGCGACTTCCCGAATCAGGTCAACAACAGCTTAGTGTTCCCAGCGGTCTTTAGAGGAGCTCTAGAGGTTAGAGCAAGAACAGTAACTGATGAAATGGCCGCTGCGGCTGCATTCGAACTTGCAAAGTTCGCTGAGGAGAAAGGCCTCCATGAGGAGTACATCATACCTACGATGATGGAATGGGAGGTTTATCCAAGAGTCGCAACAGCAACAGGTCTAAAAGCCATAGAACAGGATGTTGCAAGAAGGGTCTTGAGTAGGGATGAACTCTACAACAAATGTGAAGAGAAGATAAGAGAAGCAAGGAAGCAGATGAAAGCTCTGTTGGATTCTGGCGTCATAAGAACTCCTCCAGGGAAGAAAATATACGGTTAATCGTTCCCTCCCTCCATATATTTTTCTAAGAGCTGATACATATAAGAAGCTATTAGCCAAGACTTCGTCAACCTTCCTTCCCTCGCTCATAAGTCTGACAACGAATTACCTATGTCTAATAATCTCTGGCCACTCCAAGCTGATGGAGATAGTGCAGGCTTCTCTGGTAACACGCGAAGTTTTCGCTATTTTTAGCCGTATGATCAGTACTCCAGCTCCCTTAAAACCAGCAGATATGTTTAACACTCTTTTTTATTTCCCAAGCTTTCGATGACAGCGATAGCATTTATCACAGGTTCATCTCCTCTAATTGAGACTATTAGGACTCAAGATACCACTGAAAGTGGAACTGGTACATGAACAGGATGCAGCACAGTGAACTAAGCTGTTCCATACATCTGTAATTGTGGGAAGCTCTCCCATGTTCCAGCCGTAGTCCGTCATTTCTAAGTAGTCTCTTTCATCATGTTCTATGAAAAATCTCGCCCGTTTCCAATCTCAACTCCAATGGCAACATGCCTTACAAACAGCATCCATGTACCAACTAGGAAGTCCAGCTCTTTTCAGTTGATTAAGGCTGTAGAGGCCCTCTATTTTACTACTAGCTTTCTTGAGTGCTAACTTAATCGATTTCACGATTAGATCGTTACATCTGCTTATCGTCTCTATACAAGATGAGTTCTGAGCCAAATTCCTTATATTCTCAAGCACCTTCATGAGATCGTCGATATCGCTTTGGCTCCTCATTTCCATCTAGTAAAGGATAAATGATCATCTAAAAATCTTATTCGCATTAATGATGGCTTGCTGCCATTTTGAGGAGTTCTAAGATTTTCGGCGGTATAAAGGGATCATCGAACTCAATTAGAATGCCAGAAGCATTCGTTTGATGGGTTGCTGCAAGTAAATTCAGCAAAGCTGTTTCATCCTTTATTCTCGCTATTGATAGGTCTATTTGGACTAAAATAGGTTTTTTAAATCGTTCAAATGCATTTACATCAGCCTGCACCGCATGCAAAATGAAATCTGCAGAGGGAGGCACGTGACGTACAAAATAATCGATTAGTTCAAAGATCTCCTCCGGATTATGCCATTCCCTTAACTCCTCTGCTGGAAAACCTATAACTCCAATTCCTAAGTCCCTATCTCCTACCTCTTTCCTGATACCTTCAATGAGTTCTGGAGTAAATATAGCGGGTTTTCCACAGATCCTTAATGCATCTATCTGGCTTCCTATGGCAGAAATTAGGGACTTTATGTTGGACTTAAGGCTGCTTTGATCAACTACGAAGATCGAGATCTCTATGATGTCCACGACTCCCTTAACTTCTGAGATAAACGTGAAAAGCTTTGGATTTCCAAGATCTCTCTGGTGCACCCCAATGGAAACCCTATCTGGATTCAATTCATGGATTAAGTTGAGCCATGCATCAAGCAACTTTTGATCGACATGCCTTAGATCAGGGAGTCTTATGTAAATAGAAATAGGCTTCGCTAGAAGGTTTGGAGGCTTAACCTCACCGGTTGCATAGACTACTACGAAACTGCCGAAGACGGCCAATATCTCAGATCTTATCGCGAATAATCTCATGATCCTTAGCTGTTCTGTCGTCAAAACAAAAAGACCGCTTTTTCTACCTTGAGCAATTGCCCTAAACATCTCTTCAGTTCTAACCTCCGGATACATGCCATGATCGGTTCTCCTGCCCGTTAGAAGGGTAATGGCATCTGCAAGGGGGCCTACCCTTACGTGTATTATCTCGTCCTCTCTTGTGTTTTCAATTATCCAATCAGCTAATGATATTAGGTCCGGATTGTTCAGGCTGAATGCCCCCCAAGCCTTAGGCTCCTCTGAAACCATTGTAGTAAGTTCTCTTGTCAATGGAGCTGGTTCTATGATTTTAGGCCTTTTTAATTGTCGTCTAGGTCCTATTGGAATAAGAGAAAAGCTGAATAAGGAATTCACTGTCAGAAACACTAGAGTAACAGTTAAGATAAGCTTCCTGTTGTTCGTACGTCCAATAATCCTCTTGTAGCCAAGAGCAGCTATCACTGAGTTCACCAGAGGTGCATGGAGGAAGTACCTCGAACCATAAGTGAAGAGGATTGAAAAGAAACCTAGGAAGCTCCCGATAAACAGCCTCCCTTTGAGCTTCTCCTTAAAACAGGCATAAATCCCAAGAGGGAGCAGGAGAAGGGTCGGGATGCTCATGGATAGGAACCCGAGTATTTGGAATTTTCCTCTGGCCAAGTTTGCTCTGAGAGCATCGAGGTTGTTGAGGATGTGGAAAGCCCAAGGGAAGAAGAGTATCAGGGAAAGGCAAGTCACAAAGGCAGCTTCCTTGAGGTAGCTATGATCCAGTTTATACATGAGAACTGCTGATATTGCTAGAGAAAGCATTATGGTGTAGGGCATGCCTAGGTGGGAGTAAAGGAAGATCGTAAGGAGGGCTGTTGCTATATATCTCCTCTTTTTCAGGAAGAAGTAAAGGAAAGGCATGTACAAAGCCAATATCATAGCGGTAGGGGCCACAGTAAGTTGCCAGCTCCAAAAGCTTCCGTCAGCAGACAAAAGACCTAGAAAGGAGGCCGCAGTTACATCATCGAAGAGAAGCCTGATTATCAACCAAGAGAGGAAGAGGGTCAGAGGATATTGAACTACTGCTATCAGCCTTCCTATTACAACGTAATTCAGCCCAAGGCCATCATGGATCCACCAAATGAGAACGTGCTCGAATGGGGGATATAGCTGAGGTCTTCCTACGGGAGCAAACTCATAATAATCCCAGAGGACTACTCTATCGAAATCAGCGTACATCTTCCCCATCAGAAGGTGGTAAGGTGTGTCAAAGCCAAAGGGAAGCATGTTCCTTTTTGAAAACAGCAGGATGAAGTGAGCAACAATAATTGCGATCGAAGCCCAATCTAATAGCTTTAGGTAGCCAAACAATCTTAGATAGCGTTTTATTTCGCCCAAACCATTTCCCCGTATTTTTCTAACATTTCACAATTTAATTGTTGAATGCCAAGATAACGGCAAAAAGGTTTCACATAATAGAGCTAAATAAACGTTTGTTTCAGAGGATATTGCAACGCACTGAAACGCAAGAGGCATGTCCAAATATGGATAAGGCATAAATCTCAAATGGTCTAAAAACATAAACTGGACCTTAATTGAAACCAGTTCCATGGACTAGAGTCCAAGATTGGAGGTGTTTTGCTTGTGGAGAGTGCTGTAAATGGTTTTTGGTTCCTCTAAGAGCAGATGAACTTGCAAGGATGCTTCATACGTTCGGAGAATGGGCCATTGAGTTCAAGGTGGGAAAAGCCTACATTAGAAGGACCTCTTCCAGGTGCATATTTCAGTATAAGATGCGGAATAAGTGGCTTTGTCTCCTACAGGAGATGGATATGAAGCCTGTTGCATGTAAACTTTGGCCTTTCATCCCATTATCAAAGCCAAAATATGGCAGAGATGAGGAAGCCATCTTTGAGCATTCAGGAGAACGCTTCTACATTTATTTGGATCCAAGATGTCCAGGAATAACTTACGGAAAGCCATCAGTTCATTTCTTCCAGAAAGTATTGCCAGAAGTGGTAGAGCTAAGGCTTGGCACTAGGACACATCAAGACTTCACAACATCCCACCTTAAAAGACCGATTCGAGAACAATTGTTTCCAATGCTTACTTTAAGCATAACCGACTACCAGATAGCAGAATTCGCAAGGAGCATCGAGTTTCAGGATTATCTGATAAATCAATTGTCTGCTCATCGGAAAGCCTCAATGTCAAGGGAGATCTCATCTTACATATATGATAGGAGAATCTAGAGCTATTAAATGGATTTTCCTAAGTCATGGGATGATCTAAAGGTTATTGAACTAAAACTACCAATTCTTAAAGCGAAATCTTTTGTAGGGCATTTGCCGGCATGCCCAGCTTTCTATTTTTTGGTTTTTGCGGCTTGAGACAATAGGGTTCACGCTGTGAATATGTGAAAGATTTTAATCATAATTCCAAGTAAGATTCAATAACCATGATAACAAGAGCAATGGAAGATTACCTAGAAGCGATCTATTGGCTCTCTAAGGAAAGAGGATCAGCAAAGATCTCTGATATATCACAAACGATGGGTGTAAGGCTTCCAAGCGCTAGTGAGATGATGAAGAGGCTGAAAGCCGAGGGACTTGTTGAATATGAACCTTATGGCGAGGTTACCCTAACGGAAAAAGGTATGGAGATAGCAGCAAGGATAGCAGCGCGTCATGAATTGCTTGCAGATTTCTTTAGGGCTTTAGGTGTGGAGGAGAAGATTGCGCTGGAAGATGCATGCAAAGTTGAACATGACCTTCATCCAGACACGCTTGAAAAGCTTAGGAAGTTCATCAAGTTCATATCCGAAAGGTCCATATTTTCCGAGTTTTCCAAACACACATCTGATGAGAAAGAAGGTTAACTAAGATTCTTTTTATACGAATAAGCATTTACCATAGGGAAGTGGCTCAAGTCATAGTCTCGAGGGACCTCAAAAAGAGATTTGGCAGAGTTCAGGCCCTAAGAGGGATCTCCTTTTCAGTGACTAAGGGATCAGCAACGGCTCTACTGGGGCCTAACGGCGCG
>CAZUBM010000030.1:0-18439 GCA_964618805.1 uncultured Nitrososphaerota archaeon | reverse complement strand
TTGCCTTTAAAACACGATGCATCTCCCGCATAACAGCATCCACATCTTCTAAGGCGTGAATAACACCGAAAAGAAAGGCTAAATCGACACTTTCATCTGGCAAACCTGTTTTAGCAGCGTCCGCAAATAAAATCTTGACGTTATCTAGGCCTTCTTTCTCAACCTTGCGTTGAACAGTCTCAACGGCGAAGGGATTAACATCAAGCGCGTAAACCACTCCTTCAGCTCCCACAATTTTCGCTGCGGGGATCGTGAAAAAGCCGGGTCCACAGCCAACTTCTAACACTTTTTGCCCGGGCTTTAGCCCAGCCGCATCTAGGAGCTTATAGGGATTCACAAATATCCCATAAAGAGTGTCATGAACAAACGATATTATTTTGAAATGCAACTTCTCATACGTGGACATTTCCTTTGCACCTAACCCATACTCACCGTTAGTTGAGTTTTCTTCCAATAAAGACAATGCTTTTCGGGTTTTTCATATTAGTCTACTCCTATTATGTATCCCCAGAATAATGGACTAACGAATGTTACTAGAAGAACTAGATTCCAGAGCCTTCCCTTAAAAATATTGTAGTCTGCAAGCAAGTACTCCCAAGAATGCCCCATAACATAATGGCCGAAGCCAAACTCGAATACGACAGTTAAAGTTAACCAGAGAGTTCCTATAAGAAGAAAATCGATTTTTGTTACGCTCACTTTTATGTAATTGACAAAAAGATACGTTATAATTAGAGTGTAGCCAATTGCGATTATTGAACTGATGGCGTGGCCGAGATTATCGCCAAGCTTTGGTTTGTAGAGCGCTTCCCTAATTCCCGCATTTATTATAGCCAATACAAGAAGAAGCAGCCAAATTCCCAAAGAGTACAAGAGGACTTTAGTCTTCAACTTTAATGCCTCTAAGTTCACTTCCTAATTTCCTTCCAATACTTAAGGGCTTTCTCTTTTATGTTTAGAATACCAATTAACGAAAATTATCCAATATAGGAAAAGCAGCGCAACGATCGAAACCCAATTGAATTCCTCTAAAACTGATCTTGGCAATGTTATAAGATAAGCGATAACAAAAATTGTTACTATTGCCGAAACTATTCCAATAGTTATCTTAATTTTTTCCATCCCATTTCCCGCCAGTTTATGTTTTTATTATTTATTAAACTAGCGCGCGCTAGCAATCGGCTTCGGGAGACCTGAAATAAAAAGATATAAAGAGAAGTAATGACTAACTATCGATATGAATAATAAAACAGAGGGAATAATTGCCATCTTAGCAGCTTTCTTCGTGTTGCTTTCAGCAATGCTTGACCCAGAAATTTCTGCAGGATTGGCTATTATTTTCCTTGTCGTATTGGCTACATACAAATTATATTAGAGTAAAAGAAAATAAATGGTGGGGTTCGGAACTTTGCGTCGCTTCGCTCTTCGCCCTCACTATCGATATTATTTTTGAGTTCTCAAATTATCACTAAATTGAATTGTTTTAATTTCCCTCCTTCTGCAAACCTTGGATATAGTAGGCTGTCACCGAATTCCATGAAAGCATCTGTAATTCCGTGGGCTATTAGATTCAATTTACAAAGTCCGTAAATATCTGAATTGTACCCCTGACCGTACAATAGGAGCTTTTCAGCTTTGCCATTGCCATATTTCTCCCTAACGTACTTGTAAGATACTATTAGCATTCCTCCAAAGCCACATGCGGGATCGTAAACGCTTTGCCCCGGTTTCGGATCTAGAATTTCAACTGAAAGCTGGATTGCTTCCCTTGGGGTGTAAACTTCTCCTTGTTTCGCTTGGGTTGGAGCGAACTTGTATAGGATGTGTTCATAGGCATCAGGGCAATCCCTCTGGCAAGTGACATAAGCTTCTTTCTCTTCTCCCATCTCAATGTCAGTTGAAGGTCTCAATTTTATTTTTCATTACAACATCGAACATGGGTGAGATAGTGGAAGCAAGGGAAGCCTACAATAAGGTCTTTCATCTTATAGAAGAGCATCAAAAGTGGTTTGACAGCTCGCTTCCTATGATAGCTAGTGAAAACGTGACTAGCTACGCTGTTAGGGAAGCACTAATTTGTGACTTCGAGCACAGATATGCTGAAGGGTGGGTAGGGGAACGTGTTTATGCTGGCTGCAAGTTCATAGATCAGGTAGAAATGATCGCTATGGAGCTTGCAAAGGAAATCTACAGGGCTAAACATGCCGACGTAAGACCAATAAGTGGAGTAATCGCAAATCTTGCTGTATATACCGCTTTTACAAAACCAGGAGATGTGATGATGGCCCTTCCTATAACTAAAGGCGGGCACATCAGCATGGGCCCCCTCTATGGATCAAAGGGAACTAGAATAGGAGGTACGGCTGGAGCAGTGCATGGCCTTGATGTCAAGTACATAGCTTTCAATGATGAAGAAATGAACATAGACGTTGACAAGACGATTAGGAGAATGGAAAAGTATAAGCCAAAGCTCATAATGTTTGGAGCTTCCGAAATTCTTTTTCCTCAACCTGTAAAAGAGATAGCGGATGTTGCACATTCTATGGGAGCTATCGTAAATTATGATGCAGCTCATCTTGCTGGATTAATCGGTGCTGGAAGATTTCAGGATCCTCTTAGAGAGGGAGCAGATACTATGACAATGAGCACTCATAAGACGTTACCAGGACCCCAGCACGGCATGATCGTTACAAATGATGATGAAAAATTCGAGCTGATAAAACAAGCATGTTTCCCAGGCTTATTAAGCAACCATCATTTAGGAGCAGTTGCAGCCCTAGCAATAGCCTTGGCTGAACTTAAGGAGTTTGGAAAGGAGTACGCTAATCAGATCATAAAGAACGCTAAGGCCCTTGCTCAAGCAATGTATGACTTGGGTTTGAATGTGCTTGGTGCAGATAGAGGATTCACAGAGTGTCATCAGGTTCTTGTTGATGTAGCCGATATAGGAGGAGGTTTATGGGCCGAGAAGATCTTAGAAGAAGCCAACATAATAGTAAATAGGAATCTTCTTCCTTGGGATATAAAGAGAGGGAGAAACTTCAGAGATCCAGGAGGGATTAGAATAGGCACGTTAGAAATCACGAGACTTGGCATGAAGGAGGGAGAAATGGAGGAGATGGCCAAGTTCTATAAGAGAGTCCTATTAGATAAGGAGGATCCAAAGAACGTGGCAAAAGACGTCAAAAGGCTTAGGGAAAGGTTTAAGCACATACATTACTGCTTTGAAAGCATGAATGAAGCTTATAAGCACATAGTACTTAGAACGTAGCCCTCTAACACTTTTGTTAAAAAACTTAAGGGAATGCTAGCTTTGTTTGAAGAAGAGCTTTTCGATATCCTCTTTAAGGAGCTCTTCTGACTCGGCTGCCCTAACTATTTCTCCACTAGAGAGTACATAGGCTCTATCGGCAATTTCAAGAGCCCTTTTGATGTTTTGTTCGACTAGCAATACAGTTATTCCCATCTCTCGCATCTCAGAAATCTTTTTTATTAGGGTTGTAGCGGCTTTGGGAGCCAATCCTGCAGTAGGCTCATCAAGCATTATCAGCCTTGGCTTAGCCATTAGAGCCCTGGCTACCGCAAGCATCTGCCTTTCTCCTCCACTAAGAGTCTTAGCCCTCTGATTCTTTCTCCTTTCGATCTCTGGAAAGAGCTGAAATATCTCATCTATGCTCTCCTCAACACTAAGATCCTTTCTTCTTATGAAGGCGCCCATCAGGAGATTTTCTATGACAGAAAGGTTTGGAAATATGTTGTTGAGCTGAGGAGAGTATCCTAATCCCATTCTAACTAGTCTATAAGGACTCTTTCCTATTATGTTCTCTCCAGCAAACATTACATTGCCCTTGAAAACCCTAGCAATGCCAAAAACGCTATTAAGTAGAGTTGTCTTTCCAGCTCCGTTCGGTCCTAGTAAGGCGACGATCTCTTCCCTTCTAACTTCCATGTTAATCCCGTGTAGCACCTCCATCTTGCCATAACCTGCGTAAAGTTCATCTATCTTTAGAATCGCGTCCATCACCCCTCACCTATGTATGCCTCTATGACCTTCCTATCCTCAACAACTTCCTCTGGTCTTCCCTCTGATAGAAGCTTTCCGTTATGTAAGACGTAAACATATTCCACGTAATCCATCAAGACCTCTAATCTATGTTCTATGATGAAGAAGGTCAAGCCTTTTTCGTCTCTCAATTCAACTATGAAGTCGAACAGTTCCTTTGCAGTTGTATAAGCGACTCCAGCTGTGGGCTCATCAAGTAACAAAAGCTTTGCTCCCCCCATCAGACCTCTTGCGGTCTCAAGGAGTTTTATATGAGCTGCAGATAGATCGGAAACCTTAACATTAGCATAGGGGGCCAAGCCAAGCATTTTAAGGATGTTAACCGCTTGCTTTGCTAGATTTACCTCTTGATCGGTCCACTTCTTTTTAAAAAGGGCATTTAAGGGTCTTTCTCCAATTTGATTTGGAGGAGTTACCAGTACGTTCTCAAGAACAGATAGAGAGTGAAAAAGCCTCGGAATTTGAAAGGTCCTAACGAGCCCCTTTAAGTAGATCTCATTTGGGTTCAAGCCATCTATTCTCTCACCATTAAACCACACTTCTCCCCTTGTGGACTCATAAAAACCTGTTACGACGTTAAAGAGAGTTGTTTTCCCGGAACCATTGGGGCCTATAAGTCCCACTATTGATCCTCTCTTAACTTCCAGAGATACTCCATCTAATGCCTTTATTCCTCCAAAATATTTTGCTAAGTCAACGACTTCAAGCACCATTATCACCTTCCAATTCATCTGAGATTATTTTGAGTGCAGGGCTCTTCATTGGACTCTCTGGCACAAGGCCTTGAGGCTTAAACAAAAGAGTAACCAGTATTAGGACCCCTATTATCATCCATCTTATGTAATCAGGACTTATGATGGCTTCAGGGAATAGTAGGTTTACCACAAAAGATATCCTATCAACAAAGGTGATCACAGCACTACCCACTATTGCCCCTTTGTTATTGCCCATCCCTCCGAAAATCACCATTGCCCATACATTGAAGGTTACAGCAGGAACAAACATGTCTGGGTTTACTGAACCCAGATAATAAGCTAGTAGCACACCAGCTATCCCAGCAAAGCCTGATGCCAGGAAGAAAACAGAGGCTTTTATTCTAGGAACGTGCTTACCTAGACAGAGGGATGCAATTTCATCATCTCTAACAGTCCGCATTATCCTCCCGAAGGGCGAATTTGCGATTCTCTCCGACACTAAGTAAGTCAACAGCATTATAGCGAGTATTACAAGCGCATATATTCCATCTCTAAGCCTTGGGTTTGAAATCCAAGCTAAGGGATGGGGGATGCCTGCTAATCCCTTCGTACCACCTGTTGGCTCAAAGTGTCTCATGAATATCCTAAGCAACTCTCCAAAGCTCAAGACAGTTATTCCAAGGAAAGCTGGACCAACTCTCAGAGTAGGGTAGGAGATCAAATAACCAATGCCTCCTGTTACGAAGAATGTGACAAAGAGGCAAAGTACAAAGGTCCCTATATTTAACAGTGGATTCTTAGATGCGCATTTCTTTAATGCAACTATAGCCTCAACTGAATGAAGGGGGCACTTTATTCCATTAACTACTAAAAAGATGATAGCTGTGATGGTTGCCGCTAGGTAAGCACCTATACCATAAAAAGCAACTTTTCCGAAATCAGCCATTCCCGTAAATCCAATTTCTAGGTTTAATGACATGGATATTATTGCATAGGTGCCAAAAAGGGTAATCCAAGATATTAGAAACCCTAACACATCGAATCCTAGCGTCACACAAGTCACCTCTTAAAACGCTCTAATCCTACCTTGAATCTGTATGGAAGCCCTCCTCCTGCTCCTAAAGGAGGTTTAGCCAAGATTATCAATAGAAGGGCTGAGAATGAAATGAAAGGCCTAAAACTGACTGGAACACCCAATGTAGCATTTAGAATCGACATCAATATATTTTCAGCCCCCGATATGATGAAGGCACCAATACCTGTCCAAAGTAGGCTTTCTAGTCCTCCTATAACCGACACAGCAAATATCTGTAGGATTAATGCATCTCCTACTTCTGGGGTTGCTATAGCAAAAACAGCCCATAGGAGACCACCAATAGCAGCCATTCCGCCACATAGAGCCCATGTTATCGATACGACTCTCTCTCTAGGTATGCCAGAGATCTCTGCAAGTATTGGATTATCTGCAACAGCCCTTATCGCTCTGCCTATGGCTGTCTTTGACAACAATATGTAGAGAATTGTGATAATTACTCCTGCTACAAGGAGTGCTGCAAAAAAGTGTCCACTTAGTACATAATTCCCTAAAGAAACGCTGGGCAGGGATGTCGCCCTAGGAATTACTGAAAATAGGTTCGTTCTGAACACTTTTTGACCTAAGTCGAGTATGGCGTAAATCATGTATTTGTAGAAGATCCATAATCCGAGAGAGGCTATCATAAGTATTACAGGATTTGCTCCTCTCTTTTCTAAAGGAGAAAATGCTATGAAATGGTTTAGAACCGCTATTGCTGCGCCGAAAAGAAAGGAAGCTGGTAGGAGGAGTAGAAGGCTATTAACTCCCTGCAAAAAGAGGATAACCCCTACGTAGGCCCCTATTGTTATGAAGTTTATGTGCACGAAGTTTATGATTCTTGTGACCCTATAGCTTAAAGTCAACGGAATGGCTATGATCATGTAGATTATCCCTATCCAAACCGTGTTCAACAGTTCAGTTGGGCCAACCATAAAGTTTCACCTTATTTTTCGTTTTTGAAGATCTATGAGAGCAAAATAAGAATTGAGAGAAGAGGGGGAATGTGCCTCTTTGTATAGAGATTTAATCCCCTGCCTCCATCGTTAAAGCTCCAGCAGACCAAGAACCGATGTCCTTGAATTCATATGCAGTTCCTGACTGTGCTATGCCCCATATTGCATAATCCTGCATTAATCTGTCTCCATTCTCGTCCAATATGCACCATCCAGAGACCCCATAGTATCTCTCAGCCACTAATGGCAGCGCTTTCTTGATCGCTTCTCCATCATACTCTCCAGCCCTAAGAATAGACCATCCAGCCAAAAAGACCGCATCGTATACTTTGTCCGTGAAAACTGGCGGATAATCCCCTGTTTCGCTCTTGAACCTTTCAGCAAACTCCTTGTACAATGGATTTTCCCTGAAAACGGGTCTTGTACCAAGGAATTTTATTTTTATGAGGAATTTAGCCATTTCAGGTTGCAATAATTCAGAAGCTCCATGAATTCCCTCGCTAGAGAACCATCTTGTATTAGAGAGCACTGGATCGTCCTTGGCATGAGACAAGATGTTTGCTCCGTCTGTGTCAAAGGAAATCAGAACAACAGCATCTGCACCGAGTTCTTGAACCTTGCTGCTCAATCCAGCAACCTCAGATGCGTAGTCAGAAAGCCCAGTTGCATACGGCATTGATTCTGCCTTGCCCCCAATGGCAGAGAACTCTTTCTTGAAGAAATCTGCAAAAGCTCTTCCATATTCGTCATCTCTATGGAATACCACAACGTTCTTGAAACCTTCGTGAGAAACTAAAGAAGCAAGAGCTTTAGCTTGTAATGCATCTGATCCGGTGTTTCTGAAGACAAAATCTCCGGGGATGGCAAGGGTTGGAGCAGTCGATGAAGGGGAGATTATCACCATTTTATTCGAATCAGCGTAGTTCATGACTGCTTTTACCTGAGAGCTTGCAGCTGGGCCGATAACTACCTTGATTCCCAGTTGATTCAGGCTTTGAATGTTCTTCAGCGCATCCTCCTCTTTGGTCTTGTCATCAAGAACAACAAGCTCAAACCTGACGTTTAGCCCGTACGCCTTAATTTCTTCATTTAGATCATCTACAGCCATGTAAATTGCCTTCTCCCACAACTTTCCGACCGAAGACAGTTCACCGGATAGCGGAATGGTAAAGCCGATCTTATAGACTTTCTCTTCAGCTAAAGCCGGTTGTGGGGACTCTACGGGCCCTGCTGATAGCTGACCTCCTGAAAATAGTGCATATCCGGCTCCAAGACCTATTAACAGTCCTAAAAACAATATAGCAACAAGTTTTTGGGTATTTCCAAGTTTACTTCCCTCTGCCATTGTCCACACCTTCGATAGGGATTTCGTTTGCAACGAGTCGCGTCTTTAAAGGCTTTTTGGACAGCTTTACTTGACCAATTTGTTAAAAAGTTGAACTAAATGTGAAAATCAACGATTTTAGGAGGCATTGAGGAGGTAAATAGTAAAATCGTCTTGCTCCCTTATTCGAAGCCTACTTAGTAGATTCTCGTGTTATTCTCGTTACTAGCAGTTTAACAGCTTCTTCTATATTCTCTCCGCTTAAAGCACTCGTTTCTATGTAACCCTCAAAACCTAGCTCCTTTACAAGTTTTCTAGGATCTCTCTTTATATTCGCCCCTAAATCTCGCTTTGTTCCCACAAGAATAAGTGGAACCTTGCCTATATTGTCTTCAGCTTCCTTTACCCATCCTGGCACGTCCTGTAGGCTTTGATCATCCACTAAGCTAAAGGCTATGAATCCTCCAGAACTCCCCTTGTAAAACGCTGGCCTCATAAACCCAAATCTTTCTTGACCTGCCATGTCCCAGATAACTAGTTTATACAGCGTTCTGTCTATTATCATGTCATTTGAGTAAAAGTCAACGCCTATGGTCATCTTATAGCTCTTATCAAATACTCCTAATGCAAATCTCCTGCAAAAAGAAGTTTTTCCAACTCCCCCATTGCCTGATATGAAAAGCTTTTGGGAGAGTTAAGCTCCCAACAGTCGATAGAGCCAAGCAAAGAGAGTTCAATGATATGTGAAGTAGCAAAATGGAAGGTATATCGAGGATAGTTCGTTCCTTTTGAAAAGGTGGGGCTGCTTTCTCCACAATTACATCAAAAAGAAGGAATAAGATAGCTAAGAGAACCAGCAACAAGATCAGAATTTCCTTCAAGTCCATCAAAGCGAATCTTGTCGAAAGAACTAGTGCCAATCCAAGAACCAGAGGGACATAGGATGTCAGCTCAAGAGTGCTTAGAACAGCAAATAGCCTCCAAGCAGGTCTGAGGACGAGTAGAAGTCTTGGTGCTCCAATAAGGAGCAAATATATACCGAAGAGGAGACAATACTTCCTCGCAAGAGATTTTGTTCTATGAGCCTTTGAGGATGCAAACCATACAATGGATCCAAGTATTATGAGCGGAGGAATAATAAATTCTGAGTAAGGAAACCTCACTATCTTTCTAACTACAAGAGTGATCGTGAGAAACGAAATAAATAGGCTTGAAGTAAGCATTAGGCCATAGTCAGCCAAAGTAAATGCAGGTCTTTCCATCAATGATCCTATATCTGCGACTCGGCTTTTTCAAAAAGCTTTTTCAAAGCTTCACCAAATCCCATGCCTCTTCGCATCAAATGTGATAGATCCCTTCTCAAAACACTTTCTCCATCCTCATATAACAGCAGGTATAGGCTCAATGTCCGTTCATACAGGTCCCTCATTTCAGCAGGCACATGTAATGTAATTCTCGGCCTTGAGAGAGAAATAATTTCCCTTAGCTCTCTTATCCTATCAAATAAGATGTCCAAATCGGCTTCTTCCTCATTAATCCCTAGAAAGAGAAGTCCATTCCCAACCATAGCTACCAAGATCGGAGCTATCTTTGATTCTATTCTAAGAATGGCATTCCTCCTTAAGCTTTTAGATTGAGCTAATTCTTTGTGGAGCTTTTCACAAGTCCCCCTTACCCCTGCCTCATTGGCTTGAGCCCTAACTGACCATTCACCGTCGATGTCTCGATAAGCAATGAATTCGACGCCTAATGTACCGCTGAAAAAGCAGGGAATGAATTCCTTTTGACCGATATAGCTTAAGACCGTTGTGTCTATCTCTTTCTTAAACTTTCTAACTTCTTCATGCTCCTTTTCATAAGTAGGCGGGAACTTCTTGGAGATTTCTTCACATATTGCTTCAGCTATCTCCATCTTTACGTCCTTGTCTGAAAACACTATGAACAGCAGGTCCTTGGTTCTCTTGAAAGTCAAATACTGGGATCCTAGCATGACCTTTCCAACGTCAGTCTTACCAATCTGCTCCATTAAAGGGGTAATCAAATTTACTATGCTAGCAGTCGTCTCTACCTGCTCTGGAGGTAAGGAACCATAACTCCTTCTTAATATGACCATACCAGCGCTGTTTGTTATTATTACATCTCTAACTGGCAAGGCACTACCAGCCATTAGACTATCTACGTCGCTCGATTTAAATCTAAGCCAAGCAGTTTCTCAAAATTCAAAATCATTGATCTCTGGAGAGATGATCTGGTCCAAGAAGTACGAAATTCAAGGACTGATAGGCTACACTCTTAGCAAGTACTCTTCAACGACCTCTATGACCCCAAGACCATCGGGTTTTGTGGTAACGATTTTAGCTATACGTTTCAATTCATCGGGAGAGTTGGACACAGCGATAGGCAAACCCACCACTTTCAACATATCTAGATCAATCCAGCTATCCCCGATAGCTGCGACATCGCTTGGGGATATCTGCCTCAGTTTACACGCCTCTATTAGGCCAATTCCTTTGTTCACCTTCTTGTCACAAACATGAATCAGGAATTTTGAGTCGGAGACCCGTACCTCAAGGTTGTTCTCCGCGCATATCCTACGGATCTGTTCAACATTTATTTTGCCATTTTTCTCGAAGATAAAATCCACATCCCTATATCTATTAAGAAAAGAGGGCCTTAAGCCCAATTTTTTGTTTATCAGATCTAATGCCTTTTTACTGACCTCTGGGTTGCCTACTAAGACCTTTTTCCTTAATTTAGGATCATATATAACAGCTCCATTTTCAGCAACTATGGGTCCGGTTAAACCAAAATATTGAGCTAGTTTGTAAGCAGCCATGAATGAGTTTCCTGTAACGATAGAAACTGGTATTTCAGCATCTTCAAGCCTTCTTAAGGCATAAATTACTTCTGGGAAAATGCGTCTCCTTTCGTCCGTTAAAGTGCCAGCTACATCTACAGCCACAAGCCTAATTTTCCGCAGGATCAATCTAGCTCACCTAGTGATCTCTGCTGAACTCAATGCCATTAGAAGTTCTTTGGCTTCTTTATTTTGTTCGAAATGCCTTCTACATGGCTCTAGGATCTTTATTAAGGATTCAGCAACTGCATTCTTCAGATCTAGTGGATGCAATTTCCCTTCAACATAAGCCTTCTCAAGCTCTTCATAGTTCTCAAATGTTATCTCTCCGCCATATTTCTCAGGTCTTTCAATGGTAAAAGGCGTCTTGCCGTCTCTCATAATCACATATTTGACAAGTTCCATGACTGGACTGTTTGGATCCCTGGCAGGGCAGAAAGCTGCCCTGATTTTATTCCTTATCTCTTCAGGAGAATCGTGAACGAAAATAGCAGAAGTAGGAACGCTCTTTGACATTTTAGCACTTATCTGAACGTCAAGTAGTTCATCATCCTCATATCCCATCTTTCTAGGACCCTGAAGTCCCATTAGAAGGTGATGATGAACACATACTGGCTTCCAGAAGCCAAGTTTAGGTCCAATCTCTCTTGCAAGAATGTTAGCCCTTCTTTGATCCATTCCAAGCTGGCATATGTCGACTTTCATTGTAAAGATGTCAGAGACCTGCATTGGAGGATAGAAGTAAGCTGCTAAGGGTAATTCCTCTTTCATAGTCCTTCCTGCAATGGTCATTGCCCTCATTGCCCTGTTCATTGACATATGTTGTGCTACTTTAAGGACCAAAGCCCAATAGTCTTGATCTGCTATCTCGCTTGCCAGCTTAAACTCTACCTTAGTAGGATCCACCCCTAAAGAGAGCCATACGTGCTTAAAATACTCAGAAGCCTTTCTAATGAGTTTTATGTCTCCACCAAGTTTCCTATTCACCCATGCATGCCAATCAGCTAAGAAAAGGATGTATTTCACCCCAGCCTCGGTGAAATCCCTCACTTTTAGCGCTGTTATGAGACCTGTCCCAATATGGGCAAGACCAGAGGGTTCAAAGCCATTGTATGCGATGGGAGTCTCCTTAGTTTCGAGCAATTCTCTCAATTCGGATGGGGTTATAACTTCTTCAGTTGGTAAGCGAGTTATTAGTTCGATCCTTGTCTCTACATCCAATTCGATCTTGAAATGCTGAGGTTGTACCTATATGAACCTTTTGGACAGGTTGACTTTACCTGAATTCCTTCAAGAACCTCCCGATCTTTATCTCTAAGGGCCTTCTTACCAAGGGCTCTCCTGCAAGTTGGGGAAGGCGATCCCTAAGGGTCGGCCTTTCCTCTTTGTAGAACAGTCCTATTGGTATCCTGTCACCCCACTCCAATGCCTTCTTATATGCCGCCTCCCAATCTGAAGGATCATGTCCCTCCTTCTCAAGCTCATATACTCTCTCGTTATAGAACCGCCAGGTGTTGTTGAAGGCTACGCAGGGCTGCAAAACATCTATAAAGGCAAATCCTCTGTGCATGATTGCTTGTTTTATCAGAGACTTGAGATGAAGCAATCTTCCAGGAAATCCTCTGGCTACGAACGTAGCTCCTAGGGCCAGAACAAAGGTAAGAGGGTTTATAGGCTCCTCAGGAGAACCAAAGGGGGTTGATCTTGTTTTAAAGCCCAATGGGCTTGTTGGAGTAGTCTGACCGGTGGTTAAACCGAAAACCATGTTGTTGTGCACTATATACGTGAGATCTATGTTTCTTCTGATTGTATGAGGAAGATGCCCTATCCCTATTGAGTAGGCATCCCCATCACCAGCAAAACCAACTACTACAAGCTCAGGATTCGAAAGCTTTATGCCTGTCAGCACCGGGAGCACTCTCCCATGTATAACATGAAAGCTATTCACATTTACGTAATTGCGGATCTTTCCATGACATCCAATGCCAGAAACGATGACAACTTCCTCCCTCTTCAGTCCAAGTTCGACCAGCGCTTCCTTGAAAGCCTGAAGTATGCCAAAATTCCCACACCCTGGACACCAAGTGTTAACAGCTCCTGTCTCTAGATCTCTTAGCTCCAACTAGATCGCCTCCTCAATCTGTTCAGCAATTTCCTCGGGCGTAAACGGCCTCCCATCATACTTCAGAATAGTTTCGTCGGGTTCTAGGCATAGGAACTCCTTAAGCAAACTTCCCAATTGTGCTGTCTTATTATTTTCAACTAAAAATAATTTTTTGGCTTCTTTAATTGCATTTCTTACCTCCAAGTCAGGAAACGGCCAGAGATAAATCACTTGGACAAAATTGGCATCTATTCCTCTATCTTTCAGAAGCAGAAGCGACTCTAGAATGGCTCCTTTTGTTGAACCCCATCCTATGATTGTTAGATCTGCATTCTTCTTACCATAAGACTTGATAGGATTGAGTCTTGAGATCTCCTCCCTTAAGTATTTCATTTTTCTCATCCTCTTATCCTGCATCATTTTTGCATTAGTTGCATCCGCAGTAGCAAAACCCCGCTCATTGTGCTCAGATCCGTCCTGTTTCACAACAAGCCCTTTAATCCCTGGTATGGCTCTGGGAGAAATCCCTGTTTCAGTAATTAAGTATCTCTTGTACTCACCTTCGAATTTATCAAGGATAAGCTGACCTCTATCTATCCTTACCTCCTCAGAAAGACCATCTATTGATTTATAGCTTTCAGAGAGATGTTTATCAGTTAGTATTATGGCAGGAATCTGGAATTTCTCAGCCAGATTGAATGCTTCGATCGTTCTGTAATAGGCCTCTTCCACATCACCTGGAGCTACTACAACCCTTGGAAATTCCCCTTGGGACGCATGAATAACAAATCTAAGGTCGGCTTGTGCCGTATATGTGGCCAATCCAGTGCTTGGTCCCTGTCTCTGTGCTAAAATCACCACAACCGGTGTCTCAGACATCCCCGCCAGCCCTAGTCCTTCTACCATTAGAGAAAATCCTGCTCCAGAGGTTGCAGTCATTGCTCTAACGCCAGCATAAGCTGCTCCTATTGTCATGTTTATTGCTGCTAATTCGCTTTCAGCCTGCAAGACAACTATTTCGGCTTCCCTTTGCAGAGAAGCCAGGAGATGAAGTATTGGAGAAGCAGGAGTAATTGGATAAGCCACAAAGAATTTCATTCCAGCTTTTAATGCGCCTAAAGCTATCGCATCATTTCCAGTTAGGACATATCTCTGCTTCTTGGAGATCGGCTTTAATTTTAAGGTGAACTTCTCATCAAAATTTTTCGCAACATAATCATATCCCTCCTGAGCTAGATCCTTGTTAAGTCTAGCTATCTCGGGTCTAGCTTTGAATTGATCCTCAATCACACTTAGGAATAAATTTAGATCATATCCAAGCAGAGCAAAGATTGCACCAAGTCCAGCAGAGTTTCTAGTAATTAGAGGAGCTCCTTTCTCTTTTACCATGCTTCTCAAAGGAATCGGAATCATTAATGCTCTTGAACTAAGATCTGGAGGTTCCTTAACCGAGTCTGAATCATAAATCAGCCCGGAAATAGGGGAGAGTTTCGGAGCATGCCTCTTTATGGAATCAAGGTTAAAAGAGAGTAAGATATCTATGGTTCTCCTGTGAGAATATACTTCCCTGTCACAAACTCTGACAAGGTGTGAGTTATGGCCTCCTCTTATGAGAGAGCGATAATCAAACATAGAGAAAGTATGAAACCCTCCTCTCGCACAAGCTCGACTAAAAAGAAGGCCAGCCTGTCTTATGCCATCCCCAGCCTCCCCAGCAATCATTACCGAAATATCAGTGTTTGCCATATTGGCTCGACCTTTTCTGGTAGTTAGAAAAATAAACTTGAGCCATCTCCTCAACATTACATTAAAAAGAATTCTTTTTAGGGATAAACAAGGATTTTCCGATCCATAGCAAAATTTCAATACTGCAATTAGAGCATTTGAGGAATAACGCTGATCAATCCTTAGTTGGATAGTTCTTTGTTGACATATGGCTACTCCCTCCTTACGTATAGAATGTTAACGAACTCCCTTGCCATGTGCTTGCCGTCAAATGGTTCGATCGGCGATCGAAGATGCATGTCTTTTATTGGAATAATTCTGTGGACACCTGCTTCAGCAAGCTTAGGTGTTAAAACTTCAAAAACGGTATCTGGTACAGCTAAACCTACTGACTGGATTCCCATAATTCCCTTGAATGGTTCCTTTTCTTTTAAGATCCTCAGCCTTTCAACAACATTGGATTCTGACTCAACAGCAATAATTTCGATGAATCTTCGTCTGACATTGAGCCCAAACTCCTTTATGCTTGGAAATATCCTATCGAGATTACTTTGTCCTTCGCTAACAGCCAGAGTCCATTCAGGTCCGCTGTCTGGTGGGACAAGAACATATGAACCGCTCATCCTAAGTTTATTTCTAGCTTTTTGAATCAACTTCGCTTCATGTTCAGATTTCTTGGCAGGAAATTCACTCGTTAAATCATTTAAAGCCCTTCCTACTTGTTCTGCAAATTCCTTAGCCGATTCAAAACTTCCAATAAAGCTTGCTTCGGTCGGGGAGCTACAAAGCTGCTGATCGTAATAAACCATTGCCTCTGCTAAGGCACGAGCAGCTTCTCTTAGATCTATCCCATGATGAATCACTGCATATCCGGTCATAGGGGCTAAAAGGCAGAGCCTAGGATGATTTGGATTGGTTGAAACGGCTCTTCCTATTTTTGAGATAATTTGTTCATCTCCCCAGAAGTTAACAACTCCAATTCTGCCTCTTTTGAGCAGATATTGCAACATTTCGTCATTATTTTCAGCCCAGAAAATGAAAGTTGCATTATTTAACTCCCTAGCAATTTCCGCTATCGGAGTTTCTTCCATAGCCGTCTCCTTAAGCATTCTGAATAAAGCAAAAACAGCTTCTGAGTTTACTTCTGATGGTCTTACTAGCGTAAAATTGTTAGTCATCAAAGAAAGAATTCCAGAAATTATAGTAGGAAGAACGCTGTTTCCTGATCCTACTATCAAAACAGGACCCGCTGGCATGCATTTGTACATCTCCCCGGACTCTATCTCAACAAAAGCATCTAATGATTCGATTCCACCGGGCAGGGATTGCTCAAGCGAGATGGAGATTACATCAGGATCGAGAACCGTTGATATATATTCTAAATCCATCCTAATCATTTTATCACAATAACCCGTTTTTCTTGAGAGAAGAGCAATTATATCACCTAATTCACCCATATCCAAAGCTAATCGCCATTTTTCGGCCAGTTCTGACATTACACTAAGTTTTTCATCAGTTTCTATGCCTAACAACCTTTCTTGCATTTCCAATCCACGATCTAATAGATTTTCTAATGCTTGAATGCTTATCCCTTCTTTAACTATCTCATCCGTGTCTGGTCCTGTCAAAAAATCTTCGATCAAGCTCGATCTTGTTGCTCTAAAATATCCTCTATTTTAATCTTTATTCTAAAAGAGTAAAGCTAAATTCTTGATATTCTAAAGGGATACATGCTCAGCAATTGTTGTGAGAGCTTATTTCCTGCCCTAAGGAGTCCTCTGTTAACTCTGAGAAAAAGTTTTCTAAGCAGGCTATTGTTGGCGTAATGCTGCTTTATTAAATTCATCTCGCTCGTTAGGTAATATCTCTTATTACTAATTCTCTTCAAAAAGATCTTCCTCATTTTTGTACGCTTTAAAACAAACAGGTTTGGATTAGAAGAACATAAAAATCTTCTTGGTTCTTATTGAATTGATCTACATGGCTGAGTTTTTGGAAACTTATCAACAAGTGGTCAGAAGGGAAAGGCTGCTGAGAAGATTAGCTTTAATTTACTGTTTGGGAGCTATCTTGATTGCCATAGGTTTATACTTTGAATTTGGATTATTGCCATCGCTATTCTGTTTCTCTTTGACAATTGTTGCTTGGATTCCTCTTAAGAAAATGGCCATTAAGGTCTTATCTAGGTGGTTAAGGGAAAAAGCAACTAAGAAAGAGGATTAGCATTTTGATATTTCTTCGATAACTGTGATTATAGAGATTCTATTCATAAATGCTTAACAATATGCATTTCACTTATTATAGAATTTTGCCGCCAAGTAAAGGGCATGTGCTGCTGAAACTGCCCTTTTCGGAGAAGAAAAACTGATATTCCTTTCCTCTCAAGTCTATTAGACTTCTTTTTAGTATATAGTCCTTCAGAAGCTACAGCTAGGCTTGAATATGTTTGTCGTGTTCTTTCATTCTCGGAACAATATCGGCAATCTTCTCCTCTAAAGGAGTGTCTTGAAAGACAAAGAAACCATCAAAATGTTAACGCCCAAGTCCTAAAGTAAAGATCTCATAGAAATCTCGTAAGCCCTAGCAGTTGCGCTTCCTGTTAAATCAACTGGATTTCCTACTTGGGCATAAGAAGGCAATTGCTCTCTTAACTCCTTCTTTGTCTTCTCCGAATATTCAGCGAGCTTCAATTCCCTCTGAATTATTTCGCCCGTTACCGTCACATATGGATAAGCTCTATTTGTTACCATAACAATTCGAGAGCCAATAGCTGATGGGACCATTGAAAGAGCCATTAAAAATAAATCAGATTTAATATATTCCAAAGCTAATAAAAAAGAAAGAAAGGGAAAGTCTTATCTCCTTTTTCCTATTACAAATCCGATGGCTATGCCCACTACTAAGCAAATCACTGCTATAGCTATTCCTGTGGTTGTTATAGCTGGAGGCGGAGGAGGTGGCTCCAGCCATTCATAGTTGTAACCAGCAAGCTCCATATATTCTTTAGCTTTCTCTATGGAATATTCTACTTTCGGAAGATTTGGATTATGTCCTAGTGTTTCGGGAGCCAAATATTGGTAAGCTTCTCTTCCAGCTACCCCTCCACAGAGCTCTTTTATGATCTTCTCCCTAGGTATTATGTAATTTATAGCCCATCTGACGTATCTATTGCTGAGTATTGGGTGACCGCAGTTTATCCCTATAAGCTGAGGTCCTGGAATTGGATAGGAGGCTGTAGTTAGCTTAGGATTCTGCTTGGTTTCATTTATTTGCTCCGGAGTCCAGCCAAACCAGTCATTAAGGATATCTACATCTCCTTTCTGCAAAGCCGCTAGCGCTGTAGCAGATTCTGGAATTACCATCATGTATATCTCTTTGGTTTTAGGCGCTCCCATGAAGTAATCCTCATTCGCAACCAGCTTGATGTACTCATCTACTTTCCATTCCACAATTTTGTACGGTCCAGTTCCTATTGGATATCGCCCGCCCTCTCCTGTGTTGGTCCAGTGGTTTACAAGGTCTGCTGGAGGAACATCCTCAAGTATGTGCTTTGGGATTATTTGCTGCGTTGCAATGTAGTCTAGGAAGGCTGCATACGGTTTGTTAAGGGCTACACCCACTGTATAGTCATCAATAACATCAA
>CAZUBM010000029.1:0-18643 GCA_964618805.1 uncultured Nitrososphaerota archaeon | reverse complement strand
GCGGCGGGGATGGGATTCGAACCCATGACCTTCCGGTTAACAGCCGGACGCTCTACCTACTGAGCTACCCCGCCAAGCAAGAAATTTTTGATAGGTTGCCGCTTAAAAAACGTATGCCTCTCTAGTGGTCTCAACTTTCTTGGGTGCTCTTATCCAGGAAGTGAAGTTCTCGTAGTGTTTGATAAGCTCTTCGGTTAAGCTGGGCTGTATTTTTGATAAAGCTTCTTCAAAATGCCTCATATAAACCGTCTTGGCATTAGAATCTTCTCTTATAGCACTAAGGCCTGCTTCTCTCACAATGGCCGCTAAGTCCGCTCCACTGTAATTTTCTGTCCTTTCAGCTATGCTTTCCAGATCAACATCCTTAGCTAGAGGCATTTTCTTTGTTAGAACTCTTAATATCTTCAATCTTCCATACTTATCGGGCGGTGGAACATAAACGAGACGTTCTAATCTTCCAGGTCTCAAAAGAGCTGGATCTATGAGATCTGGTCTGTTTGTTGCTCCAATAACAACTACGTCCTTCAAGCTCTGGATTCCATCCATTTCTGTTAGCATCTGACTTACTACCCTTTCAGTAACCCCTGAATCAGCATATCCCATTCCTCTTCTTGGAAAGAGCGAGTCTATCTCATCTATGAATATAATGGCTGGAGCAACCTGTCTAGCCTTTCTGAATACCTTCCTAACGGCCTTCTCGCTTTCTCCTACCCATTTGCTGAGGAGTTCTGGCCCTTTTATCGATATGAAGTTCGCTTCACTTTCATTTGCAATCGCCTTGGCTAATAGCGTCTTTCCGCATCCAGGAGGTCCATAGAGTAAAATTCCCTTTGGCGGATCAATTCCTATTCTTTCAAATGTTTTCGGATGCTTTAGAGGCATTTCTATTAGATCGATCAATTCCCTCTTCACTTGCTCCAGGTCACCTATGTCATCCCACTTAACATTTGGAATCTCTATGTATATCTCTCTCATGGCAGAAGGTTGTATCAGTTTGAGAGCCTCTTGAAAGTCGGATTTCTTCACGATTAGTTGTTCTAAGATTTCTAGAGGTATGGTCTCAGACTCGAGATCTATCTGGGGGAGGACCCTCCTTAGGGCAGCCATAGCTGCTTCTCTGACTAAAGCCGCTAAATCTGCACCTACAAAGCCATAAGTGATCTCTGCTAATTCTTCGAGGTTTACATCCTCCGCTAGCGGAACGTTCCGCGTGTGTATCATCAATATCTCCTTTCTGCCATTTTTGTCAGGAACTCCTATTTCGATCTCTCTGTCGAACCTTCCTGGTCTCCTAAGAGCAGGATCTAAGGCCTCAGGCCTGTTTGTCGCTCCAATAACTATCACATCTCCACGAGCTTCTAGTCCGTCCATGAGTGAAAGTAGCTGTGAAACTACCCTCCTCTCAACTTCTCCTGTAACTTCGTTTCTATTTGGAGCTATAGAGTCTATCTCATCTATGAATATAATGGTTGGTGCCTCTCTTTGAGCTCTCTCAAAGATCATTCTCAGCCTTTTCTCACTTTCACCATAATACTTGCTCATAATCTCAGGTCCGTTTATTGAGATGAAATTAGCTCCACTCTCATTTGCTACGGCTTTAGCTAATAGCGTCTTTCCGCATCCAGGAGGTCCATATAAGAGTACGCCCTTTGGAGGCTCAATACCCAGATGTCTGAACAATTCAGGATGTTTAAGTGGAAGTTCTACCATCTCCCTAATCCTTTGGATCTCCTCCTCTATTCCACCTATATCCTCGTATGTAACGCTAGGAACTCTAACCAATGTTGGAGGAGCTGGTGTTTCTCTAACTTCGATCTTGGTAAGCTCAGTGACCTTACCATAGCTTCTTGGGGAGACGAGCACAACAACTAAGGGAATAAATCTGCCCACTAAGGGAATCAGAACTACATCGCCTTGCGTGACTATTTGATCCAGAAGTCTTCTGTGAACCCAGCCCCCAAAATCTGGGCCAACCCTTATCCTTTGATCCTGAGGGGCCAAGACTACTCTTTTAGCTCTTATTGCCTCAACAGGGCGAATTCTAACTTTTTCTCCCGTCCTAACCTTTGAGTTCCCCCTAATAATCTTGTCCATTCTAATTCTTTTGCTTCCAATGTCGGTTGGAGATGAAGGCATTACTCTGGCGTGGGTGACTCTTGATCCGAATATTCTTATGACGTCTCCGGACATTATTCCTAGATCTTTCATCACCTCTGGGTCTATCTTGACAATTCCCCTTCCAAAATCAGTTTGGCTGAGTACGTCAGCTACTATTAATGTTGCATCTTTCTTTTTCTCACTATTTACCATCGGAGTCCTCCCATCTAAGGTAATGTCCTCACAGATATATAAGGGTACGGAAGCTTAACCCCTTCTTGATATGATTATTTTTTGATATCTTCTCAGATCTTTGACCATCTGAGGCATTACTGCCCAGCTACTATGAGTAACAATTTCTTCCCATTTGTCCAAAATTATATTTCTGTCGATCATCCAGAGTAGAAATAGATCGAAATTCGGTTCTTCGACTAGTTCAAATTCATCGCTTAGAAGTTCTATACACCTTGCTGCGATCAATCTATCGTTAAGAGTATCCCACATTTTCTTATCTTCCAAACTAAGCTTCATTCTGGCTTTATTTACCGCATTTTCCTTTGTTTTTTCCCTTATAGAGCTAGCTATCCTTGAAATTTTTACCTCTATCGGCAAAAGCTCTTCTCTTTCCTTATCAAACGAGAGATCCCTAGAGACTATCTCAGACTCCGTCTCTAGCAGATCTTGAAGCTCATTGGAATTCAAAAAGACATTACATCTTCTCTTTAGCTTGGAAAAGATTTCCCACCTTGATATTCTTATCGAGACTTCTGGTTTTAGCTGATTTGTTGTAAAATCGACTTCGTTATTAGATGTTAAAGTCTCTAAGACTTCTTTTATATCAAAAAAGACACTAGATTCTCGTAATGCTGCTGCTGGATCGTCAGATATGTGGATTATGTTAAAGACCCGATTAACTCCCTTAAGATCATACCTTAGATTTCCCATTGAACCCGCCTCCGGTGTCGTAGGTCCAATAAGATTACGCAACTTTGCACAGGCATGTTCATAGTCGTTGCGACTTCCAACTAAGACCATCGCTATCGCTGGAGCCATAGAATATGCTCTTTCCATTATCCACCAAGACTCTTGATACTTCTTTTTAACGAAAAGATAGAGATCGTCTAGCTCCTTTCCTTTAACCTGTCCAAATCTAGCAAGAGCTATTCTAAACCCTTTAAGGTGCAACCATTCAATCACTTTGGGAGCTAAGCCTCTAGCAAAGGCTGCCGGCTTGATCATTGCAAATACGAGTTTGGAGAGGTTTCTTAACTGTTCTTCAGTCGCTAAGCTTAACACCTCTTTTTTGAGGTTTGCATAAATTCCCTTTTCGAATGGATCTTCCCTAGAGAAATAATCCAGTGCGGTCTTCAAGGTGCTTTCACCTTGAAGATTAGGACATGAGGCCACTCGTAATCAAACGTTCCTCCTTCTCTGCTCGTTAACTTTGCCTTACGTATTTCAGAGTGAACTAATTCAAAATATCTTGGCTGAGTTAAGTTGTAATATGAACCAAAAAGCTTGAATAAAGTCATATTAATAGTTTTGTATGTTGGACGTACTTCTTCTATTTTCCCTGTAGTGGGATTCCGCTTAACTATGAAGTAGCTGGGGTATTCTTCTGTCCAGAATTTTGAATCTCGCCATGGACTATATTCGAACTTTTTGGCAATCCAAGCCATTGGCATCCACTTCCCCATCCCATCGAACGGTCTGAAAAATGTGTTTCCAGTGTTAGGATCATAGTAAGTATCTGAGCCAACTTCAACGTCAAGAATAATTACATAACTTACGTTAAATCTCATTGCAACATCTAATGCTTCCTCTTCGGTGCCTGTAAATGCTCTTGCTACTTGCCTTATTTGTGTACTGTTTATCGTTAGCCCATCTACAAGGACCCTAAAGCTCTCATTAGATGCAAAGATTATCCAATATCCATAGTCCCACCAAGACATGACAACAGTTCCTGGTTCTGCATTTTCTGTCAGCCATCCAATAGCATTCATCCACTCCTCATCCAACTCTATGAAATTAGGCTTAAATTTGGAAAATTGGAAGCTAGCATATATGGAATGAGTTAAAGGTCCAACGACAATGAAGCTTATCATTAAAAGAGCTGGCGCAATTTCACTTATCACATATGAGCTCTTCAATCTTTTTCCTTTCTTTCTAAGATATCGTCTTCTCCTTGAGACGAATTCAATCTTCTTTGAAGTCCAGTTTGCTATCCAGTGGACGCTATAGGAGGATACTAAGCAGAAGAAGGGTGATGCTAGAGGAGGAAGACGTACTATGCTTAAAGCAAAGTACATGGAAAGAAATGCAAAGAACAAAATCAGCATGTCCTCAACATGCCTCCAACGCTCTAATATCAATAGAACAAACCCTGCCATGAATGGTACCAAGAGAAAGCCGAATTGGTTCCTAAGAACGTATTCAGTTGCTCCAGGTGCATGTTCCATAACAGTCTCAACGACATTTCCTCTTGGAAGGGTAGTGCTTGGCAATATGACCCTCATAAGCCTTGCCGTAAGAGGGATAGCTAAGCCAGCAACTAACATCAAAACAACTATTCCTGCAGAGATTGCTATGGCAAGGAAGTTTGCCTTTATTTTTCTTGAAATTCTCTTGAGAAAGTTAATCCGAGGTATCGTCTCATAAACAAGAGCAGTTAGGAGCGCGCCGTAGACCGGGAGACTATCTACTCTTAAATACTGCTTCCTAAGAGTTAGATTAGAGAGAAGGCCAAAAGAAGAAGCTAGAACATATAGTGAAGGGACTAATAGAGCATACTCTCTTTTCCTATTTACCTTATCTAGTATCAGAAGCATCAAGAAGTAAACTGCATAACCGTCGAACAGGAACCTAAAAGCAGCCCACGAGCCAGCCACATATAGAAGGGCTATGCCACTCAATCCAGCATATAGAAGAGACTTCCATTCCTCCTCTGACCTCATCGACTTTATTGTGAACATCAGGGAGAGGCAGATGAAGGGAATGGTAAACTGTTCGTGCCTATAGAAACCAACATGTGACCTAACAATGTAAGCTGTTATTGAGGAGAGAGCGAAGGCTGAAAAAATGGCTGATTCTTTGCCCCACAAGTCTCTAGCTATGAAATAGATCGGAAATATTGCTAATGGGGCAAAGAAAGCTGGAATCAGGGCTGTAAAATCATAAAGCGATAGATTAGGGAAAATAAGGCTCACAATCTTGTAGAGAAAAGCTCCAGTATAGTAGTGAAGTGGAGGTAAAACCTTGCTGGGATCGTATCCCCAAGGTTGCCATGATAGCAAGTCTTTTGCTGGGAGTCTTCCCATCTCTACCACATACTTAGTCATCCTATAATGAAGCAAGGGGTCATCGGCTGTTAGAGAAATTCCGTATGACAGCGCCGGTTTAAGCCTAAGATAAACTCCTAAAAGATAAGATCCTATAAGAGATGCTAGTTCCAAAGATTTTGTTAAGATCCTTCGTCTGAATTCTGAGGGCATTTGTTGCACCTCTATTTCTCTTGTTTCAGCTTATTGAGTTCTTTTAATAAAGATGATTTAAGTTCGCTATATTCTTTCTTTAGATTATTAATTGCAGCAAAGACAGCATCTATCGGATCTCCATCCTTAACCCTGACATATAGCACACCTTTCTCCTCTAATGGATGTGGAACATCAAATCCGGCAAATTCAACGAAATCTAATGAGAGTAATGACTGAGCTAGCGGAACTAGGAGAGTGTACGTCTCTCCATAGACCTCTATTTCAGCTTCTTTAGGTTTAGTTCTTTTAATCTCAATTCTAAGTTTAGCCTCCATACTCGCTCCCTTGGCCATGACTCTTTTTGCCTATTAACTTGTCTAAGACAAGTTCAGGATCGACTGTAAATAGATAAACTCCCTCATCTGTCCTTTTTATGAGACCCTCTTCCATGGCCTCATAAAGAAGGGACAATATGGGTTCTTTTGTAATAAAGGAAGCCATAGTAAGCATCTCTCTAACTTTCCTCTGCTTTATCTTCAATCTTATTGGCCAATAGATCTCTCTGAGCTGTTCAAATATGTCTAAGATCTCTTCTGGTTCGACATTCGAAATCAGTGCATCATTCTTAATCTCTGCAATGTATCCTTTTGCTACTAGCGCTTTTAAAAGGAGAGAGATCGATATCCCTCTACTTCTCTCAGTAAGCCAATCTTTGGGATATCTCCTCACGCCGCCCACTGGTCTATGGATTTTCATGAAGTCTCCGTGAGCTTTCCTTGCGGACCTTATGAGTTCCTCTATTTCGTTCGCTTTTCCGTGGATGGTCAGATATATCCTCCCATTCTTGTAGATCAAGGAATAATCGGTACCTCTCAATCTAGGAGTTATGTAATCCAAAAATTCCTCTACGTCCTGGTCCTTTAAACTCAAAACTATGGTTCTTTTAGGCAATTTCTCACGCCCCTTTAGAGAATGGATTTATACCATAATATAGACTGATTTTCCTATCTAGATGAATGGATTCGCAAATGGGACATACCAATGTATTTCCTAACTTCTTTAGCGGGACTGAACATTTCAAGCATTTAGCATATATAACTCCTAGGCTTTTATCCCCTGCTATCGTCACAATTACCTGATTGTACAAAGCAGACTCAACTTTAGCCAAGATCAGGTCTCCAACCCTAATGAGCCTATTTTCTTCCTCATCTTTCATAATCCATCCACTAATAGAGTTAGTAAGGAGAGTAAAGGGATGCCACTTCGCTACAATCTTTACTATAAACCTAGGTATCTCGCTAACCCAAACCTCAGCAAGAACTAATTCTCCAGCTTTAAGGGGCATTTCCAATGAGCGAAGAGGTAAAACGTTCACCTTATTCTTGAATATTCTCATTACTCCTATGGTCTCAGATCTTAGAGCACCCTTTCCGTTAACATACACGTTTTCTCCTGGAACAAATTCTTCAATAACGCCGAGCTTCTCTCCAGGTATCACAAATCTTCCTTCTTTCAACCTTCTTCCCTCACAAACCGAAATATCGAGACTTCTACTTCTTTCCACTTTTTCCTGTGAAATTCAAAAATCCTAGGGATTTTTATTACCTCTCTTACGATGTTAGTTGCCCTCCCACCATATTTATGGGCCAAATCAATTATAAAGTCCTCATTTCCGGTTTTATGGATTGTATAAACAACATTAGATATTGAAAGAGCTTTTTCTAAAAAAGGAATGTCTGCATGCCTCCTTTGTACGCCAAAAGGTGGATTTTGAAACGTTACATCCACTTTTTCATTAAATTTTGAGACGTCCATTACGTAGAACCTAACGTTACTCAGTCTAAGAAGATTCGCATTTCTCCACGATACAATAATGGCCTTAGGATCTATATCTATTCCTATAGCCTCCTTTGCTCCTAAAAGAGCAGCTCCCAAAGCAAATGTTCCTGTTCCGCATCCAAGATCCGCAATTCGACAATCTTCTACATCACCCATTAGAAGCGCCAAATATAAGATTTCTGCAGCAAGCGAGGGAGGTGTTGAATACTGTTCTAATTCTGGTTTTGGATTAGGTAACTGCTCTAAGGACTGTAAGGTTATCTCAAGCTGTTTCTTACTAAGCGACCACCTCTTCCTCAATTCTCGCTATCTTCTCCACTTTCACAGTAGTAAAGGGAGGTAATTTCAACTTTGCTATCTTCATAGCGTACCTGGCTGCTTCTATATCTTCAGCCCTTACTTTTATTATCAGTAAAGTCTGTCCTCTCTTAATTTGAGCTGCTCTCTCCTGTGGTTTCCCAAATGCCAGCCTCATACCCTTTTGCAGCCTTTCTGCTTTATGAACGGATGCCATTGCGTGTCTTCTTACTATATGATGTGGGTAAGGAAGAATTTTGAAGAAATAGCCCTCCCTGTCACTTATCCTCTTCCTTAGTTGGGATATAACCGACATTCTAGCAGCTTCTAAAGCTTTAGATAATACTTGAAAGCTTGCTGTTGCTACTAAGCTGACTTGATAATCGAACTCTCCCCTTGGATTCCCGTGATCGAATTTCCTTACTTTGCTTTGGGGCATCCTCTTAATGTATTTTTTCTGAGTGTAAGGTCTTTGCAGCTTCCTATAGCAATATCCGGGTCTCTTAGACATTAGCATCACCAGCCACGATATCTCTGACCATTCGAACCACTCCTAGGATATAAGCCGCCTCGCCCTCTGATATCCCACAGGGATATGCCCTTGAAATTATTTTAGAGATGAGGGCGAGAGCCCTTTCCCTTTTATGATCTGGTAGTGGTAGGTTATATATGATCTCACTAATATATTTGACCATTACATCACGAGTTCTTCTCTTAACAGGCTCGACTGGGTGTTCAAGCTTTTTACTCCATATATAGAACTCATAGAGTATTATCGCAGCAGCATTCACAACATTCAGCGTAGGATATGCCGGATCAGCTGCTATAGTTAAAACCACATCGCACTTTCTTAGCTCATCTCTCCTAAGCCCTGTTGATTCCCTCCCAAAAACAAGGGCGTATTTGGCATCCCACTTAAGTTCTTTTAAGTACTCGCTTAGCTCTACGGATCTTCTAACGATCAAATGCATACTTGGTTTAGCTGTAGTTCCTATTACTAAATCTGCTCCTTTAAGAGCCTCTTCAAGATCTATGCAAATCTTAGCTTTGTAAAGGAGATCTCTTGCACGCATGGCTGAGGAATAGGCCCTAGAGAAAGAGCTGAACATAGGTCTTACCATATATAGGTCGGAGAGCCCAAAGTTCTTCATTACTCTCGCAATCATTCCAACGTTTGATGCCTTTTCGGGCTCTACCAACACTACTCTAATATCTGGCAATTTATCCACCCTTAGATCGCTGTTCGTTCATCTAATCTATAACAAATATTTGATTGAAATTTAATTTTCAAATGATAAAAGTAGGAACAAAAGACTTTTACGATTTCTCCTAAGCGTAACCGAGATCTCTGTAGGATGTGATAGACATGCTTGGAAAACTGAGAGAATTGATTGATGACCTAGTTAAGCCCTTGGGAAATCTAATAGCCTCTTCGGGCATTTCACCTAATGTTTTGAGTGTCCTAGGCTTTATAGCGAATATAGTTGCCATGATTGCCTTCTTTCAAAGGAAATTGCTGCTTGCATCTGGGCTTGTTTTAATTGGAGGCTTCTTAGATCTTATAGATGGAGTTGTGGCCCGACTAGAGGGGAGAGAAAGTATATTCGGAGGGATTCTGGATTCAACTCTTGATAGGTTCTCTGACTTCTTCCTTCTTGTTGGAATGGGAGCTGCTATACCGGAGGAGGAACTTAGGTGGTGTTTGGTTGCATTAGCGATTCATGCGAGCTTCATGCCATCTTATATAAGAGCCAGAGCTAAGGGAGAGGGACTCTCTGAGATCACGGTGGGGATTGCAGAGAGGCCCGAGAGACTGATAATAATCTCCATTTCCGCAGCTTTTGGTCTTCTTAAAGCCGGTCTAATTCTATTAATTGTTTTCGGGTATGTTACTACGGTCATGAGATTATTTACATCTTATAAAAGGGCAAAGAATGTAAGGAGGTAATCGAATCTTTAGAGTTTATCCATATACTCTTCAGCTTTTGGTATTTCTAGTTTCATTCCCTTTCTCTTTCTTATCTCTAAGATCACGTTTTCCATTATCCCCTTTGGAAGTGGAGACCAATGAGAGAACCTTGTCTGCCAGAAAGCTCTGCCACTAGTTACGCTTCTCATCTCGTTGCTAAATTCTCCTAGTGTTTCTCTTACTGGAATGTGCCCAGTTATAACTGCTATCCTTCCTCTCTCCTCTATTCCAGCTACTTTGCCTCTTTTTTGAGAAATAAGTCCTATAATATCTCCTATGAGTTCTGGTGGTGCTGTTATCTGAATTTCATAAATCGGCTCGAGGAGAACCGGGTCTGCTGACAGAACAGAACCATAAATAGCTCTTCTAATTGAAGGCACCATCTGAGCAGGTCCTCTGTGAGCGGGATCTTCATGTATCATGGCGTTTGTTAATCTAACTACAAGTCCCATCATAGGCTCACCTGCAAGAGGTCCTTCCTTCATAGCCCACATGAAACCTTGTTTTAGAGTTTCTTTTACTTCATCTAGTCTTTGTACACCTACCGTGGAGTTTATGAAGAGATTATAATTCTCTTGATCAATTTTCCATATGTTTCTAGCTTCCCTTGCGTCCCAACCGGCTTTTTCATGCAATATCTTAGCTACATCCCTTATTGTTATCCTCCCATGTATTTCTCCTGATTTTATGAGTTCGAGAGTTGTATCATCCATTTTAGAAACTCTAACCCAAAGTCTGTTGAGTTTATTCGGACTCTTCGCTAAGACTTCAAGGCCTTCCTTTGTGATGCTCTCCCTGTAAATCACAGTTGGTTCTCCAACCTCGAATTCTAATCCCTTCTTTCTAATGTCATAAAGTGAGATTTCTATGTGCAAAGGACCCGTTCCTTTTAGAAGGGTCTCTCCCGTATCTGAATTATGGGACATTATTAAGTTCGGATCTTGTATAGTAACTTTTCTCAGCTCATCAATGAGCTTTGGCAGATCTTGAGGTCTTTTTGGTTCCACGTATACCGTCACAACAGGTTCAGTGACGTAGTGTATGGCCTCAAAACCTCCCTTTACCAGGTCCTTAACAGATTCCTCAACTAAAGTCTCGCCAGACTTAGCTTTATCAAGACCTAGAAAGGCTGCTATGTTTCCAGCTGGAATTCTTTCTGTTCTTAATCTGTATGGGCCCATATAGAGAGCTGTCTGCTGAATTCTCTGAGTTGTCCTTGCGTTAAGAAGATAGACTTGTTGACCCTCATAGGCTGTTCCACTGAAGATCCTTCCTGTAACTACTATTCCTGCATGAGGATCTACCTTGACGGCGTTAACTCCGATTATCAAGGGGCCATCTGCAGAGCACTTTATTAGAGCATCATAGATCTCCCCTTCCCTAGCTCCCTTCCATATTTTGTCTATCCTATATCTCTGAGCCTCAATTGGGTTTGGAACATGCTTAACCACCATATCAAGAAGTGCTCTGTGGACAGGTAAAGTCCTCTTTATCTCTTCCCCTTTCCCTTCCTCATAAGCCCTAATTATATCGGAGAACTTTACACCTTGAGCCTCTGCAATTCCTTTTGTTAGACCCCATCCATGAAGTGCTGAGCCAAAGGCTACACTTTCGTTATCCCAACTCAGCTTCCATTTTTCTTTGAATCGAGGTTCCGCATAAGCATCAATGAGCTCATTCATCTTACTTATTATCCTTGAAATTTTTTCCATAACTTCTCTGGGAGTTAGTTTTAACTCCTTAATCAGCCGATCCACCTTGTTTATGAAAAGAAGAGGCCTAACTCTTTCCTCTAATGCCTGTCTTGTTACAGTTTCTGTTTGAACCATGACCTCTTCAACAGCATCTACCACGACGACCGCGCCATCGATCACCCTTAAAGATCTTGAGACGTGTCCTGTGAAATCTATGTGTCCTGGAGTATCTACTAAGTTGATAGCGTATTCCTTCCCTTCCCATTCGTAATAGAGGGAGATATTGGCTGCTTTGATTGTTATCCCTCTAGCTTGTTCTATTTCATGATAGTCAAGTGCCCGCATTTCTCCAGCCATTTTATCTGAAATCATTCCAGCCGCTGAGAGAAGATTATCTGATAGAGTGGTTTTTCCATGATCAATATGAGCTATAATCCCTATGTTCTTGATGTTTTTTGGATCAAGCATAAGATCTCTTAGATGATCTAGCACTTTCTTGTACTTCTGCAAAATCGTATACCTCCCAACCCGCTGTAGTGGAATAGAGGGTGAGTTAAAAAGTTAGCCCATCTTCTTAAACCTAGCCAAGATCACTGAGAGCTCTACTAAGAGCGATTTATCTTATACTTCGCCCGTGATTTATTTTTTATTTTGAAAGAAGATTTATCTCTTAAGAAGGCTTTATTTGAAGACATCTCCTGAAAATACTTCTACTCAAGATGAAAAAAGGATAGAAGAGTATTTAGCTTCCTTCTCCAAAAAGAACTTAACTCAACGTCCAGAACAACTTATAAAAGATTAGACCCAGCCTACTCTGAGAAAGATGACGATAAATTTAGAAGTGCATAAGAGCGATGTTAGGGTAGGGTAAACATTGAGCATTCCGACTCCCCCTATTAGGGCATATGAAAAGCTTTTAGGCCTGAAAAGAAATCCATTTAAGGCTCTATCACTTATAAGCCCTGATGAGGCTTCTTCTTTATTTGTCAAGCAGGAAGGAGATGGTCTTCTCCTAGCAATGGTCGCAGAAACTATAGCTGGCTCTGGATCAGCATTTATAGCGCTTACTGGACCTAAAGGTAGCGGAAGAACTCATCGGATGTTAGTTATCGAGGATACGATTGAAAAGGCCGGGGGAGAAGTCCTGTATTTTGATGTCGCTATGGCATCAGGTCCAGACATCCTTGATAGACTCATTAAGACAGCTATGTCTCTCTCTAGTGGGATTACCGTTAAGATAAAGAGGGGCTTGCTTGGATATAGTGAAACTATTCCAGAGGAAGAATTAGAGGAGATTAGATCATCTCCTGTTAAGATAGGGGATATCATTTTGGGCGCGTTAGTGAAGCATAGACCGGCTGCAATTTTGTTAGATGGTCTACATAATGCGATACAAATGGGGGAGTATTGGAGGTTCATATTTTTCGAGGCCATTAGAGAGATAGTATCTTCAATGCCAGAAGGAATAGTCGTTGCGATGGCAATGAGCAATGGGACTTATGAGAAGATGGATGAGAATTTTCCAGCCCTTTCATCTAGGCTTCACCATAGATTCTTTATACATCCTCTGACGAATGAGGAAGCTTTAATGTTAGTAGAAAAAAGAGTTAAGGCTTATCAGATTCAACGCTCATCTCAAATGCCCATCGAAGAGGAAGTAATCACAAAAGTTAATGAGCTTATAGAAGGAAATCCGAGGAGATTACTAAAGCTTTTGAGTAGAACCGTTGACCTTGCTGTTCTTCTAGGTAAAAGAAAAGTTGATATGGATGTTCTAGATAGCATACTAAGGGTCGACGCTCCTAAATATGAGTACATTAAGAGATCTGTTGAGAAATTCAAGGATGAGCTCTTCGTATTAGTACAAGAGTTCGATGGCGGTCCTGTGGAGCTCGAGGCTATGGCTGAGGCCATGGAGGCTACTTTAAGCGAAGAAAGAACAAAACTTGAAGCTATGGTAATCGCAGGGCTGATTGAAAAGGATGCTACCGGGAGATATTATGTACCCCCTGATAGGTTTTTGAAGAAGGAGGAGAAGAGAGGTCCGGCTGAGCCACGGTGGAAGCTTCGGTTCAGGCATCGTAAGGTTTAAGTGAATGAAAGTTTTGGTGGTTTAGGATGAGTGAAGTCAGAAAAATAATCGAAAGAGCCAAAAAAGAAGGTAGAAGCTTGCTTGAGCACGAAGCAAAGGCTATTGTCGAAAAGTATGATATACCAGTCACGAGGGTCCGTGTAGCACATAACATAGATGAAGCCGTTAAAGCCGCCGAAGAAATCGGCTATCCAGTAGTGTTGAAGATAGTTTCTCCAGATATTATCCATAAAAGTGATGTAGGAGGAGTGATTGTGGGTATTAAGGATGCCAAAGGGGTAAAAGAGGCATATAAAAGGATTCTAGCTAACGTAAAGGAGAAAAAGCCAGAGGCTAGGGTTGTTGGAATATTGGTACAGGAATATGCTCCTCAAGGACTGGAGGTCATAATTGGGCTCATCAGGGATCCACAGTTCGGTCCTACTGTTATGTTTGGGCTTGGTGGAGTGTTTGTCGAGATATTCAAAGATGTTAGCTTCAGAGTCGCGCCTCTCACTGAGCAGGATGCAGAAGACATGATAAATGAAATCAGAGGAAAGCCTCTATTATTTGGTTATAGGGGCTCTGAACCCGTTGATGTTGAAGCCATCAAAGATGCGCTAATAAAAGCGGGAAAAATCGGTTTAGAAATAGAAGAAATAGCCGAAATGGATCTTAATCCGACGATGGCTTATCCGAATGGAATAAAAGTAGTGGATGCAAGGATTATTTTGAGGTAAAGGGTGAAGATATGGCAAAGAGAGTATCTGAGCTGTTCGATAAGGAAGTTTACACATTGGAAGGCAAGTTCCTAGGTTATGCTGATGATTTCATATTCGATGATCAGTTAGGAAGCATAGTTGCAATTATATTAGCCACTGAGAAAGGCGGAAAGGTAAAAACAGTGCCTTATGAGAACGTAAGGGCATGCGCTGACATTTACCTTGTAGAGCTATAATTGGTTAGAAGAGGAAAGATTAAAAGACATCAGCGCTCACTTAGAGCGCCCGTAATTCTGCCAATGGATGACCGAGAGGAGAGCAAAACAAATGGATACGGTAACTCAATCGATCGAAGAGCTAAGAGAAAGCCTCACCAACACAAGAGAGGCAATTAGAAAATTAAAGGCTCAACGAAGAAGTGTAATTGAGGAGATCAGATCGTTGAGAGAAAAGAGACGTGAAATAATCAATAAGATAAGGGAAGAAAGAAAAAGAGTGAGAGAACTGATAGAGGAAAAGAGAAGAGCTCAGGAAGAGTATGCTGAACTTCAAAAGGAGAGAAATGAGGTTCTTGAAACATACAAAAAGGCGAAGGAACTCGCCATGAGACTAAAAAACGAGTATGAGGAGATCATCTCCTCCATTCCTATATCAGAAAGAGAACTCAGGAGGAGAATTAGCGCCTTAGAGAGGAGAATAGAAACCGGACGATTAACCGTAGAGCAGGAAAGAGAGATAGTGATGAGAATAGGTTATTTTGAGGCGATGTTGGGAGAATATGCAAGAGCTAGGAAGATTAAGAAGGAGCATCTGGAAGCAGCTGCAGAAGCCGGGAGATGGAGGTTCTTCCTAAACGAAAGCTCAGTTAGATTAAGAGAAAAAGGTAGAGAAATCGCAGATCTTAAAAAGAAGATTGGAGAGGCAATTAATTCCTTGGATCAACTTAGTGGAGAAATTGAAAAGTTAGATGAGGAAATAAGTAAGAAAAGCAAGGAAGCAGATGAGTTACGTGCTCAACTTAATTCATTATTCGAAAAACTCCGAGAACTCCGAGAAAATATAAAGAAGATTATACAGGAAAGGGAAAAGAAGGTTGAAGAGGAGATCATAGAGGAAGTGGCTGTCATAGCTAAACAAAAGCTGAAAATGGGAGAGAAACTGGATATAGGGGAACTTATGGCCTTAGTGAAAACAGGAGAGGAACTTGTTAGCGGAAGCAGCAAAGAAGGGAGCAAATAGATCTTTTTAAGAACATACTGGTAAAATAAATAGAGGCTGGTGGATGTCGATCTCCCCTGTAAGAAAGATTTTGATCCTTTGCGTGGATAGAGATGCAGACCTTACTGAGAAAGCAGGAGTTAAGGGGCCAGTAATTGGAAGAGATGCTTGTGTAGAAGCAGGAGTTAAGCTTCTCTCAGTAGATCCTGAGGAAGCAGATGCAAACGCCATCTTTGGAGCCATTCGAGAGTATGATAGGGCTTTACAGCAATACAAAAATGCTGAAGTACAAGTTGCCACAATTACGGGAGATTCAAGGAGTGAAAACTATGCTGATGCAGAAGTTGAACGTCAACTAATCGAGATTACGAATAAGTTCAAGGCGGACCTGGCTATTTTGGTTTCAGATGGAGCGGATGATGAAAGAGTTCTTCCTCTTTTACACAGCTTCTTTCCAAGAGTCTTCGTTAGGAGAATTATCGTACAACAAAGCAGAGAGTTGGAAGAGACTTATTTCCTCCTGAGGAGATATCTAAAGAAACTACTGGAAAGTCCAGGAACTAGAGCTTATCTCTTTGGTGTTCCGGGGGCTGTCATCCTAATTACATCTATTCTCTCTGTATTCAACCTACAGAGGTATATGTGGACAGCATTAGGAGGTTTTTTGGGAATTTTACTCATGGAAAGAGGCTTTTCCCTTAAGAAGAGGTTTAGCGGATTTTCTGAAGTTTTCGGAAAGAGATTAGGAAAAATTACCTTCTGGATGGGCTTAATAGGTCTCGGATATACATTTTTCAGGGAGTACATGCTAATTTCTGAGCTGGTTACTGAGTTAGATCTCTCAAGGCTTGTTGGAAGGGTAATCGTGGATTCATCGACTCTCATAGCCTTGTTTATGATAATAATGGTTGTCGGTAGCATAATAGAGGCTTATTCTTCAAGAAGACGTCGGGAACTTCTCCTTAGGATATTCTCATTGGCCTCTGTCATATCCCTTTGGATTATACTTTATGCCATTGGCCTTTATATGTTAGGGGAATATGGATCATTAGCTTTCTTTCTCAGCGTTCTTGTGTCTTTTAGTTTTTCCGGAATCGTTCTGTCCTTGATTTCTGGCATTGGAAGTCCTAGTAGGACCCTCTCCAAGAGCTAAAGACAAATCTGCGGCTTTTTTCAGGGCTACGCTGAAACCAGGCTCTGCTCCGATCACTACAACCTCCTTCCCTATCTCCTTGATCTTATGAATTATGGGGAGGTAGGCAGCACTCCTTGTTGCTAAGATAAGTGTCTGTATTTTATCTGTAAACGCCGCCTCCATAGCAGCAATTGTAAAATCTACTTCTGGTTTTCCGAAAGAAATCTTTACATCGAACCCAGCGTTAGCCACTGCTTCAACCAACTTCTCAGGGGCTTGCCTGTTAAGTACAACGATCGCCTTTCTGACCCTACCCATGCTCTCAGATATCTTCCTAATTTCCTCTAGATCAAGCCCAAGCTCTTTTCTGAGAATATTTGGGCCATCAACGATTATTGCCAGCTGTTTTCTCCTTCCTACCCTTCCTGCAACTCCCCTTATGACCTTCAATTCCTAATCCCTTATGAGGTAGTTCAGCCATTGAGCTAATTAATATATTTGGGATGTAGTTGTTACACTTGGGGGTTTAATCTTGATATGTCCTAAGTGTGGTTCTCTGATGACTCCAGGAAAAAAGAAGGAAAAAATCGTTTTCAAATGCCCTGTCTGTGGATATGAAGGGGAGAAGGGTAAGTTAGTCAACATAGTTAGTAGCGTTTCTAGCAGTTCGTCCGAAGAAATTCCAATAATTAAGGAGGAGATGCTAAGTTCACCCATTGTTACAAAAGTTTGTCCTAAGTGCGGAAATTCCAAGGCTTATTTCCAGATGGTACAAACTAGAAGTGCCGATGAGCCCCCCACCCGGATATATTTGTGCACAAAGTGTGGTTATTCTTGGAGAGAGTTCAGCTAAATGCGGATATTCGAAACATTTAATAAATAAGGAAAGAGATTAGGGCTTGATGCCTCTGGACAGGGACTTATAGGCCAAAGAAAAATACACGGTTCAAATTTTGGAGGAGCTCCCAAGCTGGCTTTCTGAACCCCCTAAGAACTACTTCGTTGAGAAAGGGCTAAGTCCTCACACAAAATTCGTCTATGCTCAAGCTTCGAAAAGGTATAGCTCTATAGTTGGCAAGCCTCCTCTTCAAGCAAATAGAAACCAAGTCAGAGACTTCTTTAGAGGTATGCTTAGCGAAATTGGAAGAAGTTCAGCATCTCTTTATTTCAACAGGTTCAGGAGCTTTGTGAGATGGCTTAATGGAGGAGAATTGCCCAAAGCCTAGGATCTCGTAATAAAGGAGAAGAGGGAGACGAATCTAAGGGCAAGATACTTTCTCCAGAGGAGATTAAGGCCCTGATAAAGGGATGTAGGAACACAAAGAGCAAGGCCATAATAGCCTTGTTGTATGAATCGGCCATAAGGGCTGGAGAGCTTTGTTCTCTCAGGATTAAGGATTTGGAGTTCACTGATTACGGATTAAGGATAAAGGGAAAAAGACCTATAAACTCATTATAGGTCAAATAGATGGATCCTATGTATTTTCATTTTTAGAGCCGAAAAAGGTCCAGGAAATTCGCCTCCTTTATGTTCGTATTCCGTACTTCCATACATTCGGGAACAGAATACTAACACTTGGGTTTATGGTCCTTTGAGTAACATACTTTATTTTTCCAAATTTGTTGAAGGATGGTAATTATTATACTATAATCTAGAATTTGAGGCAATAATAAAAACCCAGATAACTCCAGTTTCAGGAATCAAAAGTTTGAAAATAAGTCATCCTTTTTACCGACCAGTGTTATGAAGGCAAGATGTCCCTACCCAAAACAGAAGAAAAGACCCTAAAGGAGCTAAGGGGAGAGGTTGAAGTCCTTAGGAAAGAGTTGGAAGGATTGAAGGGAAAGCTAGATCGCATACTTGAGATTTTGGACGAATACTTCTTCGATCTTGAGGTAAGGAGGAGGCTTGAACTCCTGGAGCAGGGTAAGGAAGAGATTGTTGGGGAAGAGGAACTGATGAGGGCCCTCGAATGAGCAAGAAACCTAAATCTAAGTTTAGGCTTTTTGCAACGAAATCCTTCCTTAAAGACCTAGAGAAGGTTCCTAAAGAGGTAAGGAGGAGGATAAAAGAGAGGATTCAGGAAGTGAGGAAAGATCCGTTTAAGGAAGAGAGGGTTAGAGGATA
>CAZUBM010000028.1:0-20226 GCA_964618805.1 uncultured Nitrososphaerota archaeon | reverse complement strand
ACGCCTAAGCAAGTCATTTTATTCGCTATAGACATGATCCTTGAACGCCGCTTGAAGACTAAGAAAGCAAGCATCAAGATTAGAGAAAGGAAGATGAATGTGAATATAATCGTGAAGGGGAATCTTCTAGATCTAGTGTTCATCTCAACGGTTTTAAAACCAATCCAACCCCGATCTCTCCCAGGGATTAAGTCATCTGGATCGACAATTAATTGTACAGGCTTACATGGGAGCTGAAACTCGAAAGCTGATGTAGTATCGTTCACCCACTTACAAAAAGAGAAGTTTGAGCCGTCCTCACAGACGAACTTGAGGGATACTGGGAGAGAGAAAGCGGGTCCTTTAGATACTTCTTGCCTAAGGAAGATCCTTACATCATACTTTCCATCCAAGCTGCTCAGTGTTGCATTTATTACCTCATAAGAAGGTATTCCACTTCCGAAAACCCACCTTTCGAAGAACCAATCTAGTTGCTGCCCGCTGCTTTTCTCAAAGGCTTCTATTAGGTCCTCTGGCTTAGCTATTCCGAACTTCCTTTCCTCATAGTACGTTCTAAGTCCCTCGAAGAAAGCCTCATCTCCTATCAGATAATTGAGGAGGCGAAGGACCATGGCCCCTTTGGAGTAGACTATAGCATTGTAAGCCTCTACCGATGGAAAATCGTCGATAGGAGCTGCGATGGGGAAGTCCTCGGCTTTCATTATGTAAGCATAATAGCTATTTGACACATACTTGCGGAAAGCATCGGAGAACTCCTTTTCATTGTAGACGAACTTGTAGTACAGCATTCCTGAGTACTCTGCAAGGGCTTCATCAAGCCATGGGTTCTCGTACTGATCATTTCCTATGACCCCATACCACCACTGATGGGCCACCTCATGCGCTATGACCCTTTGAAGGAGGTCCCACATGATGGAGTCCGCCTTTTCTCTTGAGTACAACTTAGATGAGATGAACACGATCGTGGGGTACTCCATCCCCCCAAACCAGCTGTTAATCTCTGCAACCCTGAATTCTAGGTACGGATATCTCCCGTAAATCCTGCTAAATACCTCTAATGCCCTTAATGCAATCTCTCCTGCAAGAATCCCTGATTCTTTGTGCTCTGGAAGATAATAGGAGTATATTGTGATGTTTTCCCATGTAGTTTTATAAATCTCGTAGTTAGGGCTTAGAGCTATGGCAAAATCCCTTACCTTTCCAGCCTTCCATGTCTGGACTGTCATATTATCCTTTTTGTACTGTTCTACCAGGCTTCCTGTAGCTGCTATGACCAAATTCCCCTCAGCCTTTATTGTGACGACGAAGTCAGCGCACTCGCTGTAAAAAGACTCTCCCATCTTAACGTATGGATGAGAGATCCAATTCCCATCTTCAGGAACGGCAAGTATGGGAAACCAGTTTCCCAAAGCCATTATGCTCTCATAATATCCGAACCTGTCCTCAGCTTTTGGAACCTTAACTACGTAGCTTAAATTCACTCTGACCCATTTCCCATAAGAGATGCCTTGAGGAAGAGGTATGGACAAAGTCGTGTTGTCCTCCTCTAAGAACCTGAAGTTTTCGATGGGAATCCCATCAACGCTGATGTTTTTAATCTCTATCCATCCATCAGGCCTAAATGCATTTGGAAAAACCTTAAAACGGACGTCTTTCATCTTATTTGGAAGAATAAGGAGAACAGATTGGTTTGCTTTAAGCGTTCCTGATTCTTGATCTATAAAGAGGTCGATCCAGTACTTAGGACTTTTTTCTATGCCCCCTTCTTCCCTAAATTCAAGTATCGAGGCTTGCATTAACAGCACTAAAAGGATGCATGTGAGTTGAACGTAACAGTGCCTAGCTTTCTGAACCCTCAAATGCCTCAGAACTTAATCTTTCCCGATATTAAAAACAAGTTGCTGATCTTCTAGCAACTTTTTCCTCCATCTCCTCAATTGCTTCTGATTTTATGGGGGCTTTAGATCCAGACTCGCTTTATTTCCCTGATAATATCAAAATGAGGATCGTCGGAAAGTGCTCTAGCTCCATCCTTCGTGGCTGTAGTTGCAATTATGCAATCTCCCATAGGCACGTACTATACTTAAGGAGGCTGGTCTTCTTTAGAACAGTGCGGGGGGCGGGATTTGAACCCGCGCGGGCCTACGCCCACCGCCTCCTAAGGGCGGCGCCTTGGACCTAGCTTGGCTACCCCCGCCAATTCTCTTATGAGGCACTTCTATTTTTATTCCTTTACCTAACTTGAAGAAGGTCTGGAACGACGTATGGGATCTCGGAATAGCTTCCAATCTGGACAAATCTTCCATTCCCCAGTCTAGCAAGATCTTCACAAACTTTCCGTCCTCTTGTACTCCCTATTGGTCCGGGAGCAAATATCACATTCAATCTTCTCATATCAGCGGCTATTTCTCTCGGATCTCCCCCAACATTGTAATTTCCATCTGTTATGAGCAGATAAACGTATTCTCCTTTAATCTTCTCTCCTTCTCTCTTTGCTATTTCCAAAGCTCGTTTTATGTTCGTGTAGCCTATCGGGACGACATCTAAGATTTCTTCTATTAGCTTAGTAGCTTCAGCTGGGCTAGAGGCTTTACGAACATCTGCATCGCTGTTAAAAGTGATAAGACAAAGCTCTCCTCCTCTTAGGAGATGTGCTGCAACAGATGCGGAGATCGCAGCATGAGCTATTTTTTCACCGCTCATTGATCCACTGGTATCAAGAATTATTATCGCTTTAGCTTTCCTCTCCATCCTTCCTATTCCCACGATGTGATCGTATGTTATCATTTTTGGAGAACATGCGCTCTCGAGGAGAAGTTCAATAGTCTCTTCGACGTCAAAATCATCTCCTGGCTCATAACACTTCCTAACCCTAATCGATTTCCCACGAACGCGGGAAACTATTCTTTTACCACCTCTCATTATTGCTTTTGCCACGAGCCTCCTGAAGGCCTTCCTCATGGACTCGTTTATTCCCCATCTAGTGGAGCGGTACAACACCACGGCTTTTATAGGATCTAACTCAAGCTGAGGAGCTATTTCATCTAAGGAAATCTGTGAAAGCGCCCTTGATACGACGATCCAATTAAATCTAGCAATCAACATGAGTAAATCTATATCCCCTTTCAAAATCGCGTTCAGGGATAATCGAAAGATATCTTCGTACTCCAATGCATTTAGTTCGTTTAAGAACTCGAATTCTTCTTTTGGAATGTTTTCTTCTATCTCAAGCGTCATCGGGGCTCTTGGCCCCTCAGAAAGAGAAAATTTTCCTCTACAACTTCCTCTCCTAAAACCTTTTCAACAATCCTTCTGATTATTTCCTCTCTCCTAGGCTTCAAGTCTTCTCTTACATCTATTCTCTCTGGAAGAATCATTAGAGCTATCTCCAGCCAGTCTTCAGGGGACAGGTCTCTATTGTAGGTCTTTGCTAATAAGGCCATATCTATTGCAGCCCTTACGGAAGCTCCTCTCCTAATGTTTGGGTCCTCTCTAGTCTTTCTAACTATCTTAACGCTGTAGGAGATTATATCTTCTTTTTCCACGCCAGCTCTTTGCCTAACGATTTCCTTTTCCTCCTCTTCTGACTGATAATCCAACCTTACTAAAACGAATCTATCCTTAAGGGCTTCTGAAAGTCTCGTAACACCAATGCTTTCCTCAGGATTTTGAGTAGCTATTATGATGAACTCTTTCTTTGCCTTAAGCGTGCCAAAATGGGGTATCGAGATAATCCCTTCATCCATGACCGGAAGTAGAGCGTTTTGAGCTGATTCAGAGAGCCTATTCAGCTCGTTAATGAACAGTACACTTCCAGATAATGCAGCTCTTGTCAGGGGACCTTCAATAAACGCTTCCTTTACGTATCCCTTGTTTATGACCATAGGCGGATCCCAGTATCCAATGAGCTTCCCCTCAGTAAGTCTCTCGTCTCCATCTACCCTAATGAAACCTCGCTTCAGGTACTCTGCAATCGATCTTGCCAGCAATGTCTTGCCTATTCCCACAGATCCTTCAAGTAGGACGTGTTTACCAGCTTTAATAGCCATGAGTACCTTTCTTATTTCAGAATCTCTTCCCACTATCCCATATCTTTGCTTAATTTCTTGTACTTCATCGTCTATAGCCATGATACCTACCCTTCCAAGTGCGATTCCTCAATCTTACTTCCATGTGGGAGGTAATAAAGATGGCTCAAGTTGCTATTCCGACCTTCATCCTTCAGGAGCTTCTAACACTATATTTACGCTGGAACTAGTTCCAATACGCGTTGCTCCTGCCTCAATCATCGCAATAGCCTGCTCATAAGTTCTTATTCCTCCAGCTGCCTTCACTCCAAGCCTGTCACCAACAGCTTCCTTCATGATCTTTACATCTTCTACGGTTGCTCCTCTCGGACCAAAGCCAGTGCAAGTTTTAACAAAATTCGCGCCAGCCTCCTCTGCCAGCTTGCATCCCATCACGATTTCCTCTTTCGTGAGAAGGCCCGTTTCTAAAATCACCTTGATCACTCCATCCGGTTTAACGGATCTAAATGCATCCACTACTGCCCTTATATCGTCTCTAACAGTGTCTTGGTCGCCTGCCTTAATGGCTCCGATATTTATTACCATGTCCACTTCATCAGCCCCTTCTGTTCCCGCTATTTCGGCTTCAAATGCCTTAACTTCCCTAAAAGTAGAGCCTAATGGAAAGCCTATCGTCGTACAGACTTTTATCTGGGAGCCCTCAACCAACTGCTTCACCAGAGGTACATAAAAGGGATTTACACAAACTGAATAGAAATTATACTTCTTCGCCTCTTCTACTAGCTTTCTGATATCATCTGGCGTTGTTTGTGGGCTTAACTTCGTGTGATCTATAAGTCTTGCAATCTGACTGCGAGTCAGTCTCACTATCATCACCATGCAAGCGAGGAACTGGATTACCTTAAACTCTAACTTCCTTATTTACGAACCCTCTTCTCAAACCATGCCTCAATAAAGGAGAGAACTATCTCAAACGTCTGTTTAGCTTCAAGCCTGGTGTTGTCCAACACCAGGTGAAAAGGAGATAGATCTTCACCAAGCTTGAATCCATATATGGATTCATAAATCTCTATCGACTCATCGTCCTTTAACTTTATCCTTCTAACAGCTTCCTCATATGGAATTCCATCTCTCCTCATGACTCTCCGAGCTCTCTCCTTAACATCAGCCTTTAGAAAGATTGCCACTTTATCCTCCGCCCTCAGCAAGTAAGGCATCGTCCATGAGTCAAGAACAACATCTCCTTCTTCTTTAGCTATTCTTATAAGTTCTTCATCGACCTTTCTATCAAAAGAAGGGTCTTTCTTCCTCATTTTCATTGCTATGGCTCCAACATCCCTTTCCCACCAACCAACATCCTTTGCTCTCTCATTACCGGCGATTATTCTCTTCAGGGCGTCTCCTCCTGAATAATAAGGAATTTTGTAATATTTAGCAAGTTTTCTGCCTAAAGTGCTTTTACCACTGCCAGTGAAGCCAGAAATACATATCTTCAACTATGTTCCCTCCGTCTCATTGTCTTCAGGTTTTCAGTTCACTTTTGTTAGGTACATAACAATCTTTTAAGCATCATCTAGTTGTGGAAGTGGCAAAAGAGGCCAATCGACATCATCCACTCTCCACCTTGGTTTTATAGCGCTTTCTTCCAGCTTAAGCGGACCATGAATCTTATAACAAAGGATTGAAGTGTATGCGATCATAGCACCATTATCCCTCGAGTACTCTGGTGGGGTTACCCTCAATCTTACACCCCTGTCCTCACACATCAATTGCATCTTCTCTCTAAGCCTAGGAGAAGCAGCAACTCCTCCTACAAGGAGAAGTTCGTCTTTCTTAGTGTAAGCCAGGGCCCTTTCACTTGCTTCTACGAGCATGGAGAAAGTAACTTCCATAAAACTCCAGACAACATCCTCAGCACTTGTGCCTCCTTTATATCTCCTTAATGCCTCAGTTACGATCCCGCTAAAAGCAAGATCCATGCCTTTCACAGTATAGGGTAAAGAGATCCATTTACCCTCTATGCTATCCATAATCTGACCGGCTGGAAAGGGCAAGCCTACCCCTCTTCCTACTTTATCAAGGGCATTTCCTAGGCCTATGTCCAAGGTCTCCCCAATTATTCTAAATGCTCTGCCAGAGTTGACCATGATCTGGGTATTTCCTCCAGATACAAATACGATAAGAGGATCTTGAGCTCTAGCTACAAGTCTTCCTATCTCAATATGGGCTATCGCATGATTTACTCCTACCAAAGGCACTCTAAGCCTCTCAGCCAAAGTTCTAGCTACAATGGCTCCCACAAGGAGCGTTGAACCTAATCCAGGACCTCTTGAAAAACCTATTAGCTCGATATTTTCATAATCAATGCCGCTTTCTTCGATGGCGCGCGACACGACATCCTTTGCATCTCGGTAATGGTGTTCTGTTACCTCGATCGGCTTCATACCACCCCTTTCTGTCCGAAAAACTTCGTTGACATTAGCTAGGATCCTTCCTCTATCGTCTGCTATGCCAACTCCAAAGGTATGGGCGGTGCTTTCTATGCCTAAAGCGATCATAGACCTATCAAGCTTCTATAAACTTTGACTATCTCTTTAAAACTCACCGGACCCTCACGAACAAGCCTAGGTTTACCCTTCGTCAGATCCACGATTGTTGATGGTTTCCTAAAGAGCAATGTTCCACAATCAAGAGCGAGATCTGCTTCGGGGATTTCTCTGATTGCATGGAGGCAAGAATGTGGTGGAGGATTGGATGTCTTGTTGGCACTCGTAGACGTGATTGCCCTCCCAAACCTTCTGATAATCTCCCTTGCTATGAAGGATTCTGGAATCCTGATGCCAATTGCGTGAGGATTTACCTCTGGAATCACCCTTTCTGTCTTAGGTAGGATGAATGTGACTGCTCCTGGCAAAAATTTCCTTAGCAATCGCTCTAGCCCTTCAGTTATGGCATACTTATTGGCCATCTCTATGTCGCACACAGCTATTGTGAGAAATCTGTTAGTGGGCCTATTCTTAAGCCTGTAAATTCTTAAGACTGCTTCAGGGTTTTCTGCATCAGCCCCTAGTCCGTAAACAGTATCTGTTGGATAGATTATAACTCCTCCCAATCTAAGGGCTAGAACAGCCTCTTTAACCGAATAAGCGACTCCAACCTTCAAAATTTCAAGTACTCTCAAGTCCCCTCAACCATGACAAGATTAAATTTGGAAGCCTAGGCTCAAAGAATGTTATGCCACATAAAAGGGATAACGATTATGAACCATATTTTAAGATAGGTAAAACGCTCGGATATTTGTTGTTAGAAGAATCCAAAAGAATTCGCCCGGGAGATAGGCTGATAGAGATTTGTGAGAGGATAGAAAATGAGATAATCGAACAAGGCTTTTTCCCCGCGTTTCCAGTTAACATATCTATCAATGAAATTGCAGCCCATTACACATCTCCTCCAGAAGATGTCAGAGAAATACCTGAAAATTCTCTGGTTAAACTAGATGTTGGAATAAGGATCGAGGGCTACATAGTTGATGCAGCCAGAACCTTAGTATTTAATGACGAACTTCAAAGGCTTGCGGATGCTGCTCGATCCTGCTTAGAGGCTGCAAGACGAGCTATGACGCCAGGAACCGATCTTCAACAAGTTGGACAAAAGATATACGATGAGGCAAAGAAATTAGGTTTTAAAACAATAGCTAATCTATCAGGCCATAAAATAGGTCGTTATAAGCTGCATGCTGGCGTTGGAGTCCCTAACGTCCCTGTTCCAGTTGATTACAAACTTAAGGTTGGAGACATATTTGCGGTAGAACCTTTTTTGACATTCCCTGATTTTCCTGGCCTAGCTAAGCCATCAAAAGAGGCATATATCTTCTCTTTAAGGAAGAAAATTCGTTCTGTAAATAAAATTCAAGAGAAAATAATAATGCTAGCAGAAAGTAGGTTTAGAAAGCTTCCTTTTGCTGAAAGATGGTTGATCAAACCCATTGGTCGCAGGGTCTACGAGGAACTTTCCTTTCTAACAAAAAAAGGCGCATTAACCTCATATCCTGTGCTTATAGAGGCAAAGGGAGGAATAGTTGCCCAAGAAGAGGACACCTTCCTAATAACAGAAGAAGGGGCCGTTCCTCTGACAAGAATATGAAATCATCTGAGAGCCCGTTCCCACCTCATCTTATAGTTCAATATGTGGGAATCCTTCACTACACTAATGACTAGAGTTTTATTGACACTGGTAGCTACTCTACCAACCCTTAATAGGTTAACGGGTGCAATGAGTTCTTCTGGATAGCTTACCACACACAGGTATGGAGCATGATCTATCCCCGGTCCTTTTTCATATATCAAATAATGTCCACCATACTTAGCAGCAGAGGATTTCACCACATAACCTAAGTCTCGCCAGAACGAGTAGGTTACTAGCCTTGCATCAGCCTTTGACCTGAATTTTCTTACGATATCCATGAACTCCTCGTCTGAAAGAACTCTGCCCTTTGAATCTCTTATCTTCAGAGTTCCTTTCATGCTAAGATAAGCTGCTTCCACAAGGGAAAGCTGCAAGGGAAGCCTGTACTCTTTACCAGGCCTTGGCTTCTTAACCCCCATTGGATGTCCCCAGAAACCATTGATATAAAATTTTGAAGCGATCTCAGGGTCCCAGATGACGATTCTGTCATGTATAAGGATCCCTTCTGCCTTTGGGAGTAAATCTATCTCAAAATCCCTTATCTTGCTTGGCATGAAGTTCTCAGCATAGTAATAAGTTATGTCCGATTCCGTTCCAACTATGGCCAGCAATAACTTCTTCCTTAGTCTCCCAGCATGGAGTACAGCCCTAAGCACCTCATTTTGCACGATTAGCTCGTCCTCTGACATGGGCAGTACTAAGACGTTTGCAGCTTTTGAGCCTATCGTGGCTCCTGGAGGATAAAGGCGGAGAAAAGGCGTCTTTGGCTCATATCTAACCAATCTACCCCTCCTTCTAAGATCCTGAAAGACAAGGAACTTTAAGAAGTCTTCTGGCTTTCTCTCGCTAAGTACTCTCAGTAGAGGATCCACTCCTCCTTCGCTTCCTAACAGCTCTAATTTCCCAGTCCATGCCAAGTAAGCTGCCTCAACTAGACTTAGCTTAAAGGAACTGCCATTTATGAACCCATATCCCTTCAACTGAAGCTGGTCCAATATGCTTTGATCTGCAGATACTTCGACCCACTCTCCTTTTAAATGACCAATTATTTTCAGCGGCTCTTCCATCAAGAAGATATCTCATAACGTTGTTTAATATAGTTAGGGTCCTCTCAAGGGATCCTCTTAGCCATACTCAGGGCTTCAAATAAGGTATTCATTATTATATCAGCAAATTCTTCGTTTATTTCGGGTTTAGTTCCTAATTTAACGTATTCTACAGCATACTCAAGCTCAACAAGGAGAGGTTCCTTCCATCTGGATCTTTTGATCCTAGATTCCTCCCCCCTGTCGATACCAACTTCCTGACTCATATAATTGAGCCAGATGCTCCCATTTGAAGCTGTAGCTCTGATACTCCTTATCCCTATCGGGGTCAGCCAATTTGATTCAATAATTCCTACTATGTCCCCGTACTTGAGGATCATAATAGATATGTCTTCATTCTCATCATTTAGCATTCTGCTGGTGAAACAGGATATTGGAACCGGTTTGTTTCCTACGAGGTAAGTCTGTGCATATAGCTCATGAAGCCCAAGGTCTAGGGTAACCCCTACCTCCCACTTCAGACTTCTCTTCGGAAATCTCCCTATTCTCTTAGAAGAGAGAGTTAATAAGCTACCTAGATCTCCAGAATCAACAATTTCCTTCATTAACCTGTATCCAGGGTTAAATAGTTCGATAAATCCAGGTATGAAGATTAGATCCATTTTTCTAATGGCTGAAAGAAGGTTCTTCCAATCTGATGCCTTAGTCGCCAATGGTTTTTCGAGAAGTATGTTTACGCCGTACTCTGCTGCCTCTATTGCTGTTTTAGCCAAGTATTGAGGAGTTACAGCTATGCTAACAAGATCTAGCTCTTCTCTTCTCAGCATATCCCCTACAGACCCATAGGCTGATGCGCCATACATGGATGCAAGCCTTTTAGCCCTTTCTATGTTAAGATCAGCTACGCTCTTCAGCTCTACACCAGGTATTTCCCTATATACTCTTGCATGGGCCTCCCCAAACCATCCGCAGCCTACTACTCCTGTTCTAATTGATGCCAATGTGGTTGCCTCCGACTACCAAGGTACAATAAATGAAATATAAGAAGACAATTAAGATTCGTTGAATGTAGATTGAAGAAAGTAACAGGCTATCTAAAGCTGCTTAGACCCAAAAATGCTGTGATGTCGGCTATTGGCTCGACCATAGGATGGCTGGCTGGAGGACGTAGTGATTTAGTGCATTATCTCATAGTAGCGCTCGTTCCGCCTCTGGTGTTGATGGGAGGGAATGCTATAAACGATTTCTTTGATTTTGAAATAGATGCAATAAATAAACCATATAGGCCCATACCTCAAGGAATAATTAGCAGAAAGGAGGCCTTCATGTCCTATGTACTCCTTTCTTTTGTAGCTGTAACAATTTCTCTGCCATTGGGATGGATTCCATTCATTATAGCTCTTTCATTTGCTATAATTTGGTATTTTTACGCACGAACCCTCAAGGCAAAAGGCCTTATTGGTAATGTCATCGTGAGCACCGGCGTTGGTTTCACGATAATCTTTGGCCATATCTCAGCGTCGGGAGGGATCTCCCTTCTACCCATAACTTTAGCATTGATAGCTTTTACAGCTAATTTAGCAAGAGAAATAATAAAAACCGTCGAAGACTTGCCAGGAGACAAAAAGGCAGGACTCTCAACTGTACCGATCAAATTTGGAATTAGAAAGACGAGAACCCTTACAAAAGGCCTAGTTGCCCTAACCTGTTTGTTAGCTTTCATACCATTCTTCTTACGATTGATGAACCTAATTTACCTGGTATTTTCAATTATTTCAGTTCTTATGCTCATTTACGTTTTGTTACAAACAAATCATTTATCTCCTGAGATAGCAGGCAGTCTTAGCAAGCTTCTGAAAATTGCCATGGCTTTAGGTCTATTAGGGATGTTGTTAGACCTTATGTTTCGATAAGAATTTTCTTAAGAGAGATCTCCTCTCTAAAACGCCGAGAAGATGCATTCTGGAATCTACAACAGGTATTGCTGGAAGTCCGCTGCTAACTATCGTTTGAATGATTTTTCCTAGTTTATCAGAGGCCCTAAGTGAAGGAGGATTTTCTAGCATTACATCTTCGACTATGATCCTTCTTACGACGCTATCCATGATCCTTGATGGGAAGTTCTCCCTCACTTGATAAAAGGCCTTTGCAAGGGCCATTTCAGTAACTATACCTAGAAGTTTGTCTCCACTACAAACTGGAAGGAGTCGAGATTGAGTTTCAAGCATAACGGTCCTAGCATGAACAATTCTCTGCCCAGGATCAATTCTAGGATGTTTTGGGTTCATCAAGCTATCTGCTGTAGTTTCATTTCCATCTCTCAGTAATTTGAGAACATCTGTCTCTGAAACTACTCCAACTACATCAGAGCCTCTTGTCACAGGGATCATTTCGAGACCTTGAGATATCATGGTATCTGTGGCTTTCCTCACATCTTCATCCTCCTCTATGACTATGGGTGGTTCAGTCATTAGAGCACTTACATATATTCTTCTTGCCTGGATTTTCTGGAATCTATAGGATCCAAGGCCATCCATTATTTCTCTAGCCGTTAAGATGCCAACAAGCCCTCTCTCTTTATCCAAAACGAGTAGATGGGTCACATCCTTTCTTTCCATAAGATCGAGAGCGACGCTAACAATCTCGTCCTTGCTTATGGCAACGCCTGGCTTACTCATTATGTCTTTAACTAGAAGCCTTTTCTTTGGCAATTATTATCCCTTTTATAATGTCTGTTTTAGTAATTAAACCTTCCAACTTCTCTCCGTCAGAAGAAACCGGGAATCCACTAAATCCAAACTCCAACATCATACGAGCTGCTTTTGCTGCATCATCATTTGGTTTAACGGTGATAACAGGGCTTTTCATTACTTCTCCCACGGTTTTGGCCTTAATTCCCTTGACTTCTCTACCAGCCAAAGTATCTATGACAATCCTCTTTCTAGACCAAATGACCCCTACATAGGCTAGATCTGTTTCTGTAACTATTCCTAGGATCTTCTTTGCAGAATCTGTAACCACTAACCTCTTAACTCCTCTCTTCATCATTATCTTAGCTGCTTTTTTAACGTTATCGCTCTCTTTTATCGTTATCAAATCCTTTTTCATCAAATCTTCAACCCTAAAAAGCCCTTTCATTCTATCCGCGAAGTACTTGACCAAATCGGTCTTAGTCAATAGACCTACCAGAGAATTTGAGCTTATTACGGGAAGGCCGCTTATTCCCTGCTCTATCATTATCTTAGCTGCCTCATATAGACTTGTATTGGGCGTTATTGTTATGAGATTTTTCGTCATATGGGTTCCAACAAGCGAATTCTCAAGCGATCTCCACTTCCATGGAGCCCTTCTTCCAGTTAGAATCCTAACTATATCACGAAGGGTGAGAATTCCAACAAGCTTGCCCTCTTTATTAACAACTACTAACCTCTTAACTCCTCTCTCTAACATGAGATTTTTGGCATGAGAAATTGTATCATTTGGATAAATGGTGATTACTTCTGTAGCCATGTAATCTCTGGCTCTATCCAACTCCCTTCCCCCTAAATAAGACTAAAAGTCCCTCTTGGGGATCTAGCCATTCTTAATCTCTGTGATAGGATGAACCAAATGTGAGGAGCCTCTCTCAAAATATCTTTCATAGAAACGATTCCTATAGGCTTACCCGAATTATTAACCACAATCAACCTCCTAATATCGTACTCGCTCATCATTTTAGCAGCTTCAAATATATCAGCATCTCCGTTAATTGTAATTAGGTTCTTAGTCATGATCTCCTCAGCACTTACGTCTTCTGGTAGTCTGTCCCTTATCTTAGCGACACATCTCTTGATAATATCTCTTTCTGTTATGATCCCAACAATTTTTTCGTTCGATCTTACAAGAACCGAGCCAATTCCATGTTTATCCATAACTTCCGCTACATCAGCGACACTGACGGAAGGCTCTACACTAATGATGTTTGGGGTCATAACTTCGGATACTCTTATCTTTAGGTCTTCAAGCTCGTCCTCAGACTCAGGTACGAGGGCCATATGCTTCACCTCCTTAATATTCTAAACCTTCCTGGGGGAAGGGACTTCAAGATTTCATCGAGATCAAGATATAAAGACATACTCGTTACTTTTTTTAACTCATTTTCAAGCACACCCTTTATCATTCTAGCTGTTTCTAGCTTCTCCATATCTCCTGGAACCACATGAACCTTTGCTTTCATCTGATTTGACGCCTCTAAAGGAGAAGAAGTGAGTCTGAGCTCCTTTTCCAACTCCCAAATACCTACAGCGAGTTCTAATTTACCTTTCAAATAATTTCTGCTTCCTTTTATGTAAAAGGAGCCTTTTGGAATGTACATTCTAGGAGGCGGGTGGCTAAGAACCTGTTTTCCTTTAACATAATACACATTGGCATAACTCAATCCCTCCCTCCACGCCCTGGAGAAACAAGCAGCATAATCCGCTGCTTGAGCTATGGTTTCATCTCCAACAACTTTTCCCTCAGTCTTAACTAGGACGACCGCTCCGCCAGGTTGCTCTACGTGGAAGAAAAGATCATCTGCCTCCATATATCGTCTAACTAGCTCTCTGTTTGTGGATTTGTCCTTTCCGGCAACGACTAAGAAACCCTCCGTTGTAAAGAACCACCTGAATTTCTCAAACCACCTCTTTTTCCTCCTAATCTTCGGCCTTTTCAATACTTGCAGCGTTTCAACCTCTCTTTTCATAGCAGATAACCTACTTTCTAATTTTTTGAGCGTTTCAACGCCTCTACTTATCTTTAAATCGAGTTTTTTAGCTCTATCGTAATAGCTGGATGCGTTCTCAGAAGCTGTCTTCATGAAATCAACATCTATAGGGATATCCCCTATCTTTATTGTTGCAATGTGCTTAGATCTATCAACATTAAGGATTCTTTCATTCAGCATGCCCTTTCGAGCCATTTCAATGAGAGATTGGACTTCATAAAGGTTAGAAAAAAGTAACTCTCCTTTTTGCTTTAGATCCAATAGTTCCATCCTATATCTATCAAGAATACCCTTTTGTCTCTCCAGTTCTATTTCTAAAGCTCTAATCTTCTTTTCAACCTCTAGCAAAGATCTGTCCTTTGCCGCTTCAGTTATTATTGGAGAGAAGTACTCTTCAAGAAGATCCAAAAGAGAGGTCATAGGCTTTGACTCATATTTACTCGACAAAGAATCTAAAGGAAAAACCGAAAAGTTCACTGCGTTTCCATCTGAAAGATATATGACTGGATCGGGCTCTTCCTTCAATTTTCTGGCCAACCAAAGTACAGCTTTACTTAAGGAGAGCCTTTGTTCCTCTGATAAATCCCCTATCTTTACATTTGCAGTTAATTCGCTCTTTAACAGAACTTCATCAATGTATGGGGGACCTACACCAATTTCCAGTAAAAATCTCCACAGTTCTAGGTGACCGCATTGATTCATGATTAAAAATAAGCTTTCTTCATCTCCGATTTCAAGGATCGATGGAATTTCAGCAAGTTTAGGAGGAGGCTTATACACTTCGTGTCTTCTCAATATTCTATCCCTAACCCTTAGGCTTCTAGCTACTTGAAGGATCTCACCCTTTTCGTCGGTCAAAATCAAGTTTCCTTTTCCGAACAACTCTACTATCAGTTTACCTGAATACATGCCTTGATAATGAAGGATAAGTAACCGTTCCATGTCTGGTTGTTCTACATTCACGATTCTAGCATTTCCTAGCCTTTTTCTAAGCCCCATAGCCAGTGATGATGGATATTTAGGTTTGGGCCACTCACGTTTGCTTAGAAAGATGCAATTTCTAGTTGCCAAAATAAGTTCTCTTTTGCCGTTCAGCTCAGGCCAAATAGTTAGGGAAAAGACATTAGGCCCCAGTTGGTAGACCTTTTTGATTCTTCTACCTCTTAGTCGACTCAATTCTCTAGTTAGGTAATAGAGCTCGATGCTAGCTATGCTTTCTCTTGCTCTCATCTGAGTCTTATTACCACTTGGTTTTTTAAGGACTGAGTCTACCGGTTCTAATTCGAGGAAGATTGGGCCTAAAAACTATGATTTTTTACACGAAGATTGCTGTTAGCCTAATAGCTGGACTCTTAGCTGGTATTATCGGAATAAGTGGTGTAACGGGAATAGCTTTTTTCATCTTTACGTTTTTCCTCTCGACTGCCATCCTTATCACCATTAAGAGGGATGCAATTTCCAAGCTTGGGTTCTATAAGACCTACAGGGAAGGAGTAGGATCCTCACTTATAGCCTTCCTTTTAACTTGGAGTATAGCAACGAGCTTAATGTTCGGTCAGCCGACAATTTACTTGGCATCTTCGTCGCTTGGCCCCCATCCCATATCCTTTCCTAACGGAACAACCGTTCCATCTACCCTCAAACCTCTAAATTCTACATTTAACGCGATCTATGTGATAAAACGAAGTGAGAATAAGACTTGGAAGGTAATGTTGGGGGTTTACTCTGAGTACGACGAGAAAACAACCCTTAAGCTATCTAAGTGCGAAGTAGTTTATCTAAAACAAAGCAACACGATTAAACTAACTACAATGATAGACTTAGTAGAATTGACTCAACCTAAATCGAGATGGAACATTGAGTTCTCGAAAGAGGACTCAGAGGTGTTCGCTTCTAATGAGGGGATTAAGGAACGTTTAGAAGAAGGTAAAACTACCACTATAGAACTAAGGGGAGAAGATTATACCTATGTCGTCCATATCCTTTATTTCGCTGACCATCTAAGATTGGAAACAGAGCCAATCAAAGTGAAACAAAAGGGTTTAAATCTTACAGAAACTCCTTTTAGCGACACGATATCTTACATATTCTTTGATGAGAACTTTCTTTATGCTTTTGAATATGTCCTGTATACTTCTAGAACGATTGGTTTCGATGAAGAGTACCTTGTGCTTGAGAAGGTTCCATAATTTACGGTGATGACTATGAGTTACCAGTACGAGGAACTTGGTGGAGATGTGAGCTTCATCGCTAGAGGGAAGGATCTCAGCGAGCTATTCTATCAAGCAGCCATAGCGATGTACAACATAATGGTAGATGTAGAGAAAGTTGATAAGGTTGAAGAGATCTCGCTGGAGATACGGGCTTCGGACCTATCGCTGTTACTTCACGACTGGTTAGATGAACTGCTCTTTATCACCGATACGAAGCGCCTTGTGTTCTCGGATTTCTCCGTTAACATAATAAAGGAGGACTCACAGTACCTCTTAAAAGGAAAAGCCTTTGGAGAAAGGCTAGATTTATCAAAACACAATCCAAAAACAGAAATAAAAGCTATAACATATCATTCATTGAAGGTACAAAGGTCAGAAGGCTTTTGGGAAGGCACTGTAGTTTTGGACCTCTGAGGGAGAAAGGTTAATAATCGTGACCATCAGATCGGTTGAATCCGATAAAATAGCAGTGCCAATAAAGGTGGAAGAAATTGCCCAAAAGACATGCCCCGAGGCATGGTTCGTTAGCTTACTACCCTAGGAAAAGGGCAAAGACTCAGAAGGCAGTCTTCAGATCTTACAAGATAAAAGCAGAAAGACCTACTGTAGCAGCGTTTGCTGGCTACAAGGCCGGAATGACATATGTTATTATGATAGATGATAGACCAGGAACTCTAACTTATGGTCAAGAGGTGTCAAAAGCCGTTACCATAATAGAGGCACCTCCTTTGAAGGTAGTCGGTTTACGCCCATACGTTAGGACACCCTATGGTTTCAAATCCTTGACGACAATTATGAGGGTAGAGTCGGAAAGCGACCTTAAAAGGACGTTTACGATAGGCTCCGGAATAGACAATTTAGAGAAGAAACGAGGATTAATTGAGGATAGAAAGGATGAAATCGAAGAGGTCCGAATTCTAGCCCATACAATCCCAAGATACGCAGGAATACATAAGAAAAGGCCAGAATTAATGGAAATTCCAGTTGTTGGTGGAGATATTGAAGAAAGATTGGAATTTGCCTTTTCTTCGATAGGAAAGCTTATTAGAGTATCTGAGGTCTTCAAGGAAGGCCAATACGTGGACGTTACTGCTGTAACAAAAGGAAAAGGATTTCAAGGGGTCATTAAGAGGTTTGGCGTTGCCCTGTTGCCTCATAAAGCGGGTAAAAGAAGGAGAGAGGTTGGAAGCCTTGGATCAAGGCATCCTCCTTGGATAAGCTGGAGAGTTCCTAGACCTGGTCAGATGGGATATCACAAGAGGACTGAGTACAACAAACGAATACTCAAGATAATACAAGCAGATATAGACGAGAAGGGAGTACCTAAGAGTTATCCAAAGGAGGTCAACTTAAGAGGAGGCTATACTAATTATGGGATAATTAAAAGCGACGCAATAATATTACAAGGCTCTGTTCCTGGACCTGTGAAACGATTTGTAATGATAAGACATGCTATCAGGCCTCCTAGACTTACAGAGCTTGGAAAACCAACCATCATACACATAGCACGGGTGGGAGGGGAGTAGGGATATGGACGATTTAAGGAGACCGATATTCAACCTTGAAGGAGAGATGGTAGGAGAGATTGAGCTTCCAGAAGTCTTTAAGACAGATATAAGGCCGGACATAATCAGAAGAGTTTACTTATCTCAATTAACTGCTAGAATACAACCACAAGGAAGGGATAGAAGGGCTGGGATGAGAACTTCAGCGGAGTCAAGAGGAACTGGTTTAGATCTTGCCAGGGTACCTAGGATTAAAGGAAGACTCTATCCAGCTGCTGGAAGGGCAGCAAGAGCCCCCTTTGTTAGGGGAGGTAGGGCAGCTCACCCACCTAAAGTAGAGAAGGTGATTTGGGAGAGAGTAAATAAAAAGGAAAGAAAACTCGCAATAATGTCAGCTATAGCGGCAACAGCATCGATAGACCTTATAACAGCCAGACATAGGGTTAATGGAATAAGAGCAGCGCCAATAATTGTGGTAAGGGATTTAGAGGATATATCTAAGACAAAGAGCCTGTATGATTTCCTGCTAAAGCTTGGGCTAAAGGAAGAACTAGAGAGGACAAAGGCAAGATTCCGAAAGATAAGGAGCGGAAAGGGTAAAATGAGGGGAAGAAAGAGGGTTAGAGCAAAGGGTCCCCTAGTGATTTACAAGGAAAACCCAGCAATATTCCTTGCAGCGAGGAATATCCCCGGAGTAGATGTCGTACACGTCAATAACCTTAGCATCATCCACCTTGCACCTGGTGGAGTTCCAGGAAGGCTTGTAATTTGGTCTGAGCCAGCGTTGAAGGCCATAAAGGAGAGATTTGGAGGTGAGTCTCCATGAGCTTTGATCCTTATTCGATATTAATAAGGCCCATCGCTTCAGAGAAGGCAGTAGCTATGATTGAAAGGGAGAATAAGCTTGTGTTCATTGTTCATAGGAGGGCAAACAAACATATGATAAAGAGAGCCGTAGAAGAGGCCTTTGATGTTAAAGTACAAAGTGTAAAAACGTTAATAACACCCCAAGGCCTGAAAAAAGCGTATGTCAGGCTTAAACCGGAGTTCAAGGCCAGCGATATTGCTGCAAGGTTGGGAATCCTGTGAGGTGATTTAAATGGGCAAGAGAATACTTGTACAGAGGAAGGGAAGGGGAGGAATACAATTTAGAGCTAGAGATCATCTAAAGGTAGGGCCCGCCAAATATCCTGTTTTAAGCTTAGATCAAACAATTAGGGGTGTCATAAAGGAATTCATCCATGAGCCAGGTAGATGGACCCCCTTAGCAAAAATACAGCTTGAAACTGGAGAGGAGTTCATCTACGTTCCTCCAGAAGGCGTCTATCTTGGAAAAACGATTGAAATAGGTCCAGGAGCTTCATTAGAGCCTGGAAACGTGCTTCCTCTTTATGAAATCCCAGAAGGAACTCCAGTATGTAATATAGAACTTAGATATGGTGACGGAGGCAAAATAGCGAGGAGAAGTGGCACCTTTGCTACTATATTCTCAAAGGAGAGGGGAAAGATCATCCTAAGGCTACCATCAGGTAAAACAAAAGTAGTTGATGAGAAATGTCGAGCGACGGTTGGAATAATTGCTGGAGGGGGAAGGCCTGAAAAACCGCTTTTGAAGGCGGCGGCTGCTTATTATAAGGAAAGAGTTCATCCTAAGCGATGGCCTAAGGTTAGAGGCGTTGCCATGAACCCTGTAAGCCATCCTCATGGAGGTGGATCCCACGCTAGGCCAGGTGCTCCTACTTCAGTCAGCAGAGGAGCTCCTCCTGGAGCCAAAGTCGGTCACATAGCAGCTCGTAAGACCGGGCGTGCTAAGAAGAGGAGAGGCACAAGGAGGAGGTAGAAGAGAAAGAAATAAAAACCACTATCATCCTCTCTTGATGTGATAGATCATGCCTAGAGAATTCACCTATCGCGGTCGAACACTTGAAGAGCTCCAAAACTTATCAATAGAGGAGTTATCAGAGCTTATGCCTGCTAGAATCAGAAGAACTTTGAGAAGAGGGCTTTCTTTAGAAAATAAGAAGCTCTTAGAGAAAATAAGGAAATATAAAAAGATGGGAGTTAAGAAAGTAATAAGAACTCACAGAAGGGACTTTCCAGTCCTTCCAGAGATGGTAGGCATGAGGGTAGCAGTACATGACGGAAAGAATTTTGTAGAGGTTGAAATAAAGCCTGAGATGATCGGACATTACTTGGGAGAGTTTGCCATGACTAACAAGGTTGTACGTCACGGCTCTCCAGGAAAGGGAGCAACAAGGTCATCGAAATATGTGCCCCTTAAGTGATAGCACCTATCTTTTTGAGTTGGTTGATGTTCTCTGAGATGTGCTCCATGCAGGAGAAAGCTACAAAAAGAAACTGTTCTATTTCCCTGATAACACATAATTTATTTAGAGCTAACATTAGGCAACATGGGCCGGGGTAGCCAAGTCAGGACTAAGGCGCCGGCCTTGAGAGCCGGTGGCCCATTCGGGCCGCGTGGGTTCAAATCCCACCCCCGGCGCC
>CAZUBM010000027.1:0-20800 GCA_964618805.1 uncultured Nitrososphaerota archaeon | reverse complement strand
GTGATATATTTCCCCCCATATAATGCAGATGAGCTTAAAGCAATCTTACTTCAGCGGGCCAGGTTAGGTCTTAGGGATGGTACTTGGGAGGAGGGGGCCATAAACTACATCGCCGCTAAGATAGCAAGGGAAAGTGGGGACGCAAGACGTGCAATAGATGTATTAAGAATGGCTGCAGAAATAGCAGAGAAGGAAAATAGCATAAAACTTACTGTAGATCATGCAAAAAAAGCGATAGATGCTGTTAACGAACAGGAGCTAGGATTAGCCATAAGGTCCTTGCCCTTACATCACAGGTTCGTTCTTCTAGCCATAGCAAAACTTCTAGCCTCAGGAGACGAAAGACCTGGAACAGGAAAGATATACAGGAGCTATCTTACTATAACAAGGATGAATATGGCTGAACCCTTGACGATGAGGAGAGTAAGCGGTATTATAAATGAGCTTACCTCTCAGGGCTTAATAGAAACTAAAATGAGTTATGGAGGAGCCTATGGAAATACGAAAGTTGTGACTTCGATGATAGTATCTCCTAAAAGGGCTCTGAAACTCTTAGGATCCATTGCTTTAAGGTGATTGTTAGGAAAAATGCATGATCTTCATGTCAAGGGTTCTAAGGTTGATGACAGCTGCTGTTCCCGTAGTGGGTGTTATCTCCATGCTCTTTAGATAAGGAGTTTGGTTCTGAAATGTGCCGGTATTAACTATCTTTACCCTCTTATACTCATCTAAACCGTAGACATGAATGTGTCCCGTGTGAAACACATCAGGAACCCTATCTATTACGAGCCAATCAAAAGGCTGTGGCGCAATTGGACTTTCTCCATACACGGGGACTAAGGATCTTGCCTTTAGCAGTTCCTTCATTGCTTGAGGGACTGTACTTGGTGATATTGGCTGAAGCCCCGGGACGTGCTTAAATATTGCATTTAAACTTCGCCCGTGATATATCAAGAACCTAACTCCATGCAACTTAATGTAACAAGGGTTTGGCAGGAGCAAGATCTCTCTACCTATTCTCAATAAAGGGGATGCATAATTTTCAGGGACCTTTGGCTGCGGCTCAGCTTGCCTTACCGGCTCATGATTCCCAGGTATGTATATCACCACTATATGACTTGGTATTTGAGATAGCAGCTCGGCTGCTATCTTAAACTGTTCAAAAATGTCTGTTACCAAGAGTTCTTCTTCTTGATTGGGGTAGACCCCGATCCCATCAACCAAATCTCCTGCTATTACCAAATATTTCACTAATCTAGCTTCAGGTGTATGTAACCATTTGATAAATGAGTTAAAGGCCTTTTCATTGAAATACATGCTTCCAATATGAAGATCTGAAATTAAAACCGCTTTTACGTTCTTTTCAGCTCTGTTTGGCTCATGCTCTTGAATATCTGGCTGAATAATCCTTTCAACACTCAGCCCTCCATTACCAGTAGTGGTCCCCCTGAGAGCTACCACCTGATCCAGGGTAATCCTTTCACCAATCCTCTTGTATTCAGGTGGTAGAAAAGCTGGCATTGAACCAGTTTTATCTTCTATAGTTATGATTAAAAACCTCTTATCCCTGCTCTCAACTTTCTGGCGGATTAATCCAATTACTAGAGCCTTCTCACCCCTTTTTGCGACCTTAGCCTCGGCAATGGTCTTGGCCCGGCTGCAAAAGTTCTCCCCAAATAGCTTTGAAATTCTCTCGTATCTGGAGAGAAAGTACTCTATGAATTCCTCAAGCTCCCCTTTTACTGGCTTTATTTCAGGTATTTCCTCAATTTCAACAGCCGACTCTAACATTACCTCTTGTACGGGCTTTGTTATTCTCGTTTCCTTGGCCTTTATTTCTAATGCCCTTTTGATTGCCTCAAGGTGGCTAGGGAGAATGATCGCAACATCTTCCCCTAATAAGTGTAAATTGTCCAAATATACCCTATAATCAACTTTCTTTAAGAGATTTAGGGCTTCAGGCGATATAATTACCCCCTTTTCAGCGAATTCCTTGACAATGTTCCCTATATCCCTATTTTCCATGCCCAACACTTCTTTATCTCTTGAATTTATAGAGTTATTTAGAGCTATGGCACCTGCATGGTTTTGGCTTAGCAGAAAGTAATTATATACGTTCAAGAATTTGATAAATGGGCCGGGGTACCCTAGCCAGAGGCTCAATCCGGCTAAGAAGGGGGCCGGACTCGAGATCCGGTGGCCCATTCGGGCCGCGTGGGTTCGAATCCCACCCCCGGCGCCATATCAATTGAAATTGTAATTTATACAGAATAGACCACACATCTTAGGGATTGTAGGTGAATTATGTTGAGAACTCCTTGTGAGATAATTGAGCGCTACTTTCTTGTAGATCTAAAGATTAGAGTTGCAAAGAAGCTATGGGAAGCCGGATATAGGCAAAGGGATATCGCGGAACTCTTTGGAGTTACTCAACCAGTCGTAAGTGAACTTGTAAGAGCAGAACCTAAATCAACTTGGTTTGGAAGGGAAGCAGAGAGGCTTGCACAGGAGATTGTTAAGCGTTTAAAGACGAATTGGGACGCAAAAACTGCTGTTGAGCTGATTTGTCAGTATTGCAAAGACATGAAGCTGAAAGGAAAGTTCTGTCAAGTTCACTATAACGCGCTGCCATCTTTAGGGAAGGGCTGTAGCATATGCATGTGGCTGGAGTCTGGAATGATAACTCCCGACGTAGTCAATGATGTAAAAGATGCTGTTCACATAATAGAAAATCAATCAGAAAAACTGATTCATCTTTATCCTCAAGTAGGCATTAATATAGCTAGGATAGCTGATGAAACTTCCGAGAAAATCATAGGAATTCCTGGAAGAATAGTGCGATATCACGGTAGATTAAAGGCATTTTCCTCTCCCGAGCTCGGCGGTTCATCCCACAATGGGGAGATCTTAAGGGCCGTTAGAAGGGCAAACAGCACCAAAGCAGCCGTAATTAACATAAAATACGTTAGAGGCGTAGAATCAGTGCTCACTGAGCTAGCACTAAAATATGAAAAGATAAAGAGGAGAGAAGGCCTACCGGTTGAATCAAGGGATAGCGAGCTTTTTGAAGAAGTTGAGAAGGTTTTCTTGGAATATCCTGATTCTGATGCGATAATCGATCCTGGGGCCTTTGGCATAGAACCCACCCTCTATCTCTTTGCAGAAACAGCAATTGATGCTGCCAAGCTAGCTATAAGGGTTGGATCCCTGTATCTCTCTGAGATGAGTTAATTAATCCTCTGTAGTGATGTTGTGAAGATTTATCAGGTCATCTTTGAAGGAATTTAGCTCTTCTGGAATCTGAACGCTTATGGGTGCAGTCAATGGAAGATTTCTCATCTTCTTCTCCTTCCATATGCGGCTGTTGAAGCTCATGATGGATTCCCCGTACTTAACGTATTCGGTTTCCCATTCAGGATTAGGTTTTGGAAATAGCTGTTTGTGAACACTTCCTCCATATATCTTTCTCCAGATGAAATCAGTTATGTGAGGGATTATTGGAGCTGCAAGCCTGAGGATTACCCTAAGAACTTGATGAAGCGTCCACCAAGCTGCAAGCTGTAGTTCCTTTGGGACGTTCCCGCCGTAAGCCCTGTACTTTATCATTTCAAGGTAATGGGGGGCGAAGATCTCCCATACGAAATGTCTAATCCCTACTGCTGGGTCGAAGAAGTCAAATTTATCGTAACCCTCTAGGGCCGTCTTTATCAGATTGTTAGCTTCTCCCAAAATCCATAAATCAGTTGGAGTTAAGGATGGTTTTCTTTCTGGAATAGGAAATGCTGAAATGAACCTTGCAACATTCCACAGCTTTTGGAGGAATTTGAAAGCTCCTTCAATCCTTTCTTCGCTTATTCTATAATCTGAACCGTGGTGCGCTTCCATAGCCCCAAACATCCTCACTGCATCTGCCCCATACTTCTTCAAGAAAGGCCAAGGATAAATCACGTTGCCTAAATGCCTGTGCATGGCACGCCCTGTTGGGTCTAACCCAAGACCTGAGAGCCAGATATGTTCGAAAGCGGGTTTCTTTAAGATTTGATAAACTCTAAGCAGGGTATAGAAAAGCCAAGTCCTAACTATGTCCTTCCCTTGGGGCCTCAGCGATGAGGGTCCGAGCTTCTGAAATAGATCTTCGTTCCATCCATACCCGTTGTATACGAGCGGAGAAATGCTTGAATCCATCCACGTATCAAAGACTCTAATCTCTCCCTCAAAACCTTCGTTTGACCCGCAGTAGGGACATTTCTCAAATGGAGCTTTTTCCTTCCAAGGTTTGTAGTACCTATCACCCGGAGGCAAGACTGGTTTACCGCAAGACTTACAGTACCAGATTGGCACTTCTGTTCCATAGTATCTCCTACGTGAGATTGGCCAATCGGTTTTGATGGAATTAAGCCAGTTCTCAAGGTACTGAATGGACCACTCAGGATGGAATTTTATTTGACTAGCCAGTTTTCTTATATGTTCTACGAATTCCTTCTGCTTTAGATAATATTCCTTCATTGCTATAATTTCTATGGTAGTGCCACATCGCCAGCACTTTGGAACTCTTTGAAGTATTTCTTCCTTCTTCACAACATATCCTTCCTTCTCTAGGTCCTTTATCATGGCTTCTTTTGCTTCCTGAACAGTCATTCCCTTGTATTTACCGGCTTTTTCTGTCATTCTTCCATCCTCATCTATTATGACCGTTGGGTGCAAACCCAAATCTCTAAACACTTCAACGTCAGCCCTGTCTCCGTAGGAACATACCATCACGATTCCAGTTCCAAATTCTGGCCTTGCATAATGATGCTTGTATATGGGAACTCTCTTACCTAGCGGAGTAATTGCGTACTTCCCTTCTAGATAGGTATATCTATCATCATTAGGGTTGAATATCAGAGCTTCGCAAGCTGGTAAAAGCTCGGGACGAGTTGTTGCGATTATAACCTCTTCTCCATCCTCAATACGGAATTTAAGATAAACGAGTAGGGTAGATCTTTCCTCATATTCGACTTCTGCGTCCGCTAATGTTGTTCTACATCTGGGACAGTAGTTGTTGGGTTTGTAATCCTCATATACTAATCCAGCATTCCATGCATCGATAAATGTCTTTTGAGTTACAGCCCTCCAAAGATCGCTATCAGTCCTGTATAGATTATTAAAATCAGCACTTAAGCCTAGTCTTTTTGCTACCGATAGTATATCATTTTCTGCCTCATCAAGAAAGGTCTTGCACATCTCAATGAACTTTTCCCTTGGTACATCGAACATGTTCACTCCATAGTGCCTTTCAGCTTGAACTTCAACAGGTAATCCATTTCTATCGATTCCAAAGGGGAAAAAGGTCTCATAGCCCTTCATTCTCATTGTTCTTGCGACCATGTCTATTTGTGAGTAATGGATCGCGGCTCCCATGTGCCATCTACCGCTAGCATAGGGAGGAGGTGTATCTATCGAGAACTTCGGCTTTGGTGAGTCAGCATTGAATTTGAAGAGCCCTTCTTCCTCCCAAAGCTTTTGTATTTCCAGTTCCATCTCAGGAACCCAATGTTTCTCCTTAAGCTTTGGCTCATATGATGGTATAATGACACCCCCCTAGGAAAATCCCTCTCATAGCCCAATCTTTTGCTCAGTAGGATATGTTGCTAAAAAATAATTGGCTAAAAGAGACTGTCCAATAAGCATCAGAAAACGTTTTTCCAAATCCCACTAGATCATTATCTACCTAGAAGCCCTGCAATTATATGAGCCATGCGTATGGGCTCTGGAAGCTTTGATTCGATTGAGTATATTGAGATCAACTCTCGAACGTCGCTTTCTGAAATACCAGCATGAGCACAATATAAAGTGCCCTTAGGGGTGTTAAACTCCTCATATCCGGGATTGGATAGGAAAACATGAATTTTTGTTGGAAAAAGCCGTTCAAGCGTTTTCACAATTATTTGCTCTCGAGGAGGTTTCTCCAAAAAAGCAGCAATCGGCACGTTGATCTGCTTCCATAGCGATAAAATGTTTACTATGTTAAACCCTCCAAAAGTAGTTCCATGCAGCAGGATGATTTGAGCTTCCCTACCCCCCATTTCATATAGTTTTACGATCCCTCCATGTGCATCATCACCGTCGATCGTGATCTGAACTTTATCAGCTCTTTCCAACGTCATGCCTCGGAAAGTAAGGCCTACTAAATACGTTTTTTCATCGTATTCCCTCTTAAATGGGGAATCATCTATAGCCAGCAGTCTTAGGCCTTCCTTCATTTCAAGAAAGTCCCATGGAAATTCATTAAAAATATCAATTGGAAATTGAGGGTGATCCACATGAAGAACGTTGAAAAGTATTTGAAAGATAGGAGCATGGAAAGGACTCTGCTGGCAACCCTTATAGACCCCGCCAACGTCAGCATAGATTATTTGGGCAACCTTGCATCTGATTTAGAAGAAGGAGGAGCGGATTTGATTCTAGTCGGAGGATCCATAGCTGCAGGAGCCGATCTAGAGAGGAAGATCTTAGCGATAAAATCTAAAACCACAATACCTGTCGTACTTTTTCCAGGGAACGTAGATGGGGTGGTTCCTGGAGCAGATGCAATACTGTTCATGTCTCTTTTAAACTCAGGAAATCCATACTGGATCATTCAGGCTCAAGCTCTTGCAGCTCCAAAGGTTAAGAAGCTAGGAATAGAGCCAATACCCACAGCTTACTTGATATTCGAGCCTGGACATGCCACTGCTGCTGGATGGGTTGGATGGGTCAATCCTATACCAAGGAGAAAGCCCGAAATAGCCATAGCATACGCGCTTGCCGCTGAAATGCTTGGAATGAGATGGATATACTTGGAAGCAGGAAGTGGAGCTGAAAAACCTGTGCCAACCGAGGTGATTAGATCGATCGCGAGTTTAACCAACTTGGGTCTAATTGTCGGAGGGGGACTGCGGACTCATGAACAAATTTCTGAGAGAGCAAAAGCTGGAGCAAACATAGTGGTTATAGGTACGAAGATAGAAGAGAGTAAGGGCATAAGAAGCGAAATAAGGGCCATCTCTACGGTGTTAAAAGAAGCTTCGAAAGATTTATGATTAGGTTCTCTACAAATCAAAGGGAAGCCCCGTGGTGTAGCGGCCAAGCACGCCGGGCTCTGGACCCGGCGACGCCGGTTCGAATCCGGCCGGGGCTATCTCACTCTAATTTCGCTTTAGAGATTTCTTTTGAACCAAGAAATTGTTAAACAGAATTTTATATCGGAAATCTTTTATAGACAAAATCTGAGGATCCTCAAGGCTCACTCCGTTAATAAGAAACAAGGTCTTCTGAATGGAAAAATTAGCATTTGTAATCGATGCAATGCTAGGAAAACTTGTTAAGTGGCTAAGAATACTTGGATGTGATGTATTGAGCGTTTCAGAGGTAGGAGATAGTGACGAAGACCTCTTGAAAGTAGCTAAATCTGAGAAAAGAATCCTCATAACTGGAGATCAATCTCTCTTTCAGAGGGCTTGGAGAGGGGGGATCAAGACTAGGTATATTGCAAGCGCTAACGTGATCGATGCCCTAGCTCTTTTATCCAAGATTGAATCGATACCATTAAGGATAGATCTCCATGAAACTAGGTGTCCTGATTGCAACACAAAGCTAGTTGAGGTTTCTACGGATCAGGTGGAAGGAATTCCTGAAGAGATTCTAAAGAGGCATCTTTGGATATACCTTTGTAAGAAGTGTAATAAGGCCTATTGGCTTGGCTCTCATTACCTTAAAATGTTGAAAACTCTGATTCAGGCTAAAAAGAGGAGAGACGAAATTGCAAACCATTTAAATTCTTAAAAGCCTGAAGAAGCTTGGGGCCGATGAAGACTAGCGACGGCATTGACTCATGATAGAACTGATCTGCTCTGAGGCCCCAGATCGTTAGAGGGATGTTTCATTGAAAGAGCTGAATTTGAATAAAGTCATAAATCGCGTAATTGAGCCCACAACCAGAGAAGATTACATCGTGCTAGAGGAGAATTCTGAATGGCTTGGAGTAACTAAGCTCCTATTAATGGAGAACGCAGGGGCTGCAATTGCAAGAAATGCTCTGAAAATACTGAATTCTCCGAAAGGAAAGAGAATTTTGGTGTTCTGTGGCAGAGGGAACAACGGAGGAGATGGCATCGTTGCAGCCAGACACTTAGCAAGCTTAGGAGCAAATGTAAAGGTCCTGCTCATAGGAGGCGAGCCAAAAGCCAAGGAAGCAAAGTACAACTACCAGATCCTAAAGAAATGTGGTCTCTCTGTTGAAATTCAAGTTATAAGTTCAAAGGAGCAACTTATAGGCGTAAAAGATGGGGACCTAATAATTGATGCCCTTCTTGGCACTGGTACGAGAGGAGCTCCAAGAGGACTTATTGCAGATGCCATAGATCTAATTAATTCTTTAAATACGCCAATTCTAAGCATAGATACTCCCTCTGGATTGGATCCATTTACCGGTGAAGCAGCTGGTGCATGCGTGAAGGCGAATGTAACTGTAACCTTTCATTCGCTGAAACCAGGGCTCAGGGAGGGAATTTGTGGAGAAGTGATTGTTGAAAAGATAGGTGCACCACCTGAATCTCTCATACTTTGTGGTCCTGGCGACGTTAAAGTTGTCATAAGGAAGAGGGAACCTTGGAGCCATAAGGGCGATTTTGGAAGGATACTTATAGTTGGGGGCTCCTCAAAGTACTCAGGAGCCCCTGCTTTAGCAGGTTTAGCTGCTCTTAGGAGCGGAGCAGATCTAGTGCTGATAATGGGTCCTGAAAAAGCTATTATTCCCATAAAAAGCATGAATCCGAATCTCATAGCAGTTCCCCTGAAATCTAGGGATAAACTCATGCAAAATGATGTCAAAACGATTTTAGAGGAAGCAAATAAGAGCGATGTGATTTTGGTAGGTCCAGGTCTTGGCAGATATCCTGAGACGAGAGAAGCAGCAATCATGTTGCTAGAGATCTTGAAAGAAAATGATAAGAAGGTTGTGTTAGATGCTGATGCGTTAAAATTCATAAAGCCGGAAATGGGGTGGCCAAAGCTAATAATAACGCCGCACTCTTCAGAGTTTTCAAATATTTTTGGGAAAAAGCCACCACTTGACGTAAAGGGTAGGATAAAATTGGCTTTATTCGGTTCCCGTCAATTAAATGGAACAGTACTACTAAAGGGCCATGTTGACGTCGTAGCTTCTCTTGGGGAGAAGTTCAAAATCAATGTAACTGGAAATCCAGGTATGACTGTTGGCGGCACAGGAGACGTTCTTTCAGGGGTGGTATCGGCATTTTTTGCAGTTCACAAAGATCCTCTCAGGGCTTCCTCTGCTGCAGCCTATATAGCGGGTAGGGCTGGAGATCTGGCATGTAAAGATCTAGGGTATTCCTTAGTTGCGACAGACCTACTAAAATATATTCCTCGGGCTGTTTTGGAGTGCATTGATCTATGATCGAACTGAAATTAAACTACGATGCTTTCTCCGCCCTTTCTTGAAGCAATTTAGCCCGAATGTATGCCCTTCTTAAGAGCTCAGGTAAGGTTTCCTTGCTGACCCAACCAGTTTCTGTTGCAAGAGAAAGAGCATTTACATAAGCCCTTTGTATGAGAACACCCACCGTGGTCTTGTCTATTTCACCTACCTCAATGGCTAGCTTAAACGCGTTTTGGAAAGCCTCTCTCATCATCTGTTCTATTCTATCAGATGTCATAGAAAGTACTTCGGGAAGGTAGAGCACCCCTTCAGCATCGATGGCCGCAGATGGCTTTATGTACACCTCCATCGCCTTTATTCCAAGTTTATGCAATACATCAGCTATGGTTGCGTCGATCCTCTCACCAGCTTTGACCAAAAGCTTTTCAGAGCCTATCCATATCTTACTCCCTCTTATCCTCGTTTTTACCCCCAAAGCTCGTAGATCTGTGAGAATGGGGCCAGGCATTAGATCTGTGGGCCCTTCAGGAATCACTATGTCCTTCTGAGCGACGTCATTAGGCTTAACAAAGACGTTAATCTTGCTTTCTATTAGGCGCTTGTAGATCTTTGTTGGGCTCTCCTTAGAGAATACTATGACCAGGTTATTTGGCATGTGATTAAGCAATTCCTGCAATCCTGGGCGATTTAAATCCTTGAAGGCTATGGGTACAAGCTTCTTCTTAATAACAACGAGTTTGGTCTTAGGAGCAAGTTCTTTCCTCAGCCTCTGAAACGCGTTGGCAGGCACCCTAGCAAAATCTGCAAATAAGATCACTGGATACTCCTTAGCAAGCCTCTTTATTCTTTCCATCTGCTTTGCCTTCTCGGCTCTCTTGCTTACGACTTTCATCTAGCTACACCCTCGAGCACAACCCTCTCTGCCGGCCCCATAGTCGTTTTGAAGTAAATGGTCTTAAGGTACCTATCAAGCGAGCCATACTTTCTCTTAAGGGCTTCAATTACACGTTCAGCGTTTTCAACCAACTCTTTTACATCCATATCTCTCGAGCCTATTTTCACATGAAATACTGGCTGATCTTTCATCATCCTTGCCACAACAGACCGCCTTAAACGCTCAATCAAGTTAGGAAGGTCTTCTGACCTCGTTACTGGGAGTGGAATCGGCATCTTATTCCTTGGTCCAAAAACAGGCCCGATAGTTGGAACTATCTTTGGTAGAACGTCGGCTTGAGCTATGAAGAAATCATATTCGCTTACCAACTTCTTAAGATCCTTCTTTTTCTTGCCAATTATATCGCTAGGATCAAAAACCGCGTCAGCTCCGGCCTCTTTTGCTTTAAATGCGAAATCTCCGGTCCCAATAACCGCAATCTTTGAAGTCCTGTTCTTTGGCGGGTGTGCAAGCTCTATTATCTCTGAGAACCTTGACTTTGGATCCCTCTTTAGGTCTATACCCTTTAATACGACTGTCATGTCCACCGACTCTATGAACTTCCTCTCAGGGCTGTTCTCAATCACTTTCTTTAAAGCAGCTTCTAGCTGGCTTTCACTTCCCATATTTCAACCCTCCAATAGGTGGTCCCACTTCCCCTCCTCTACTTCTTTTATTAGTTCCTTTGGATCCTTTCCCTCAACAGTCACGCCCATACTAACTGCTGTACCCAACACCATCTTTACCATGCTTTTTAAGGAGTTTGTGTTGGCGTCTGGCAGCTTTATCTTAGCTATCTTTAAGATAGATTCGAACTTCAAATCCCCAACCTGCTGAGTCCCAGTTTGACCAGAGCCTTTCTCAACCCCAAGTTCTCTTAAAATTAGCATGGAAGTTGCTGGGATTCCAACCTCAATTTCAAATTTCTTTGTATCTAGATCTACCTTGATTTCTACTGGAACTTTCATGCCTTGGTATTCCTTCGTCCTTTGATTGATCTCTTTCACTATCTCTCCTATGTTAAGGCCCAGCCCACCGATTGCTGGACCAAGAGGAGGTCCAGGAGTAGCCTTTCCTCCCTCAACTAGCACTTTCACAACCTTAGTTGGCATGAACGATCACCTAGCTTTCTTCTCTGAGGATTTTCACATTTTCTAGGGGTATTCTTATCTCCCAGTCCTTCCCAACATCCAAGAGCGTAGCTATTATGAACCTCTTCTCCTTAGATTCTACGCCAGGCTCTGGTGCCGATATAACCCTAGCTCTGAAGCCCTTGAAGTTCCCTTTTATTATCTTGACTACGTCTCCGGGCTTTACTTCTATTTTCTCAGGTTCCTTTGAGATCATGGAATCTATCTCTTCAATGGTAACGGGATTTGCCCTCATCATCTTGGCTTTCTGAAGCCCTCTAACGAGTCTTCTCACATCATATTCCCTATCAGCCTCAACGAAAAGGTAGCCTCGCAGGGAGGGAAGAGCCAAAATCGACTTAACTCTTATGCCCCTCGATTCAGCTCTCTTGTAAAGAAGCCAGGCAACTTTAGCCTCTTGTCCAGCTATAGCTCTAATTACAAAGAATATTACATTCTTCTGGGCCGGTTGTTTCATGGATCTCAGCTCCTAATACCTAACCTAAGCTTTATGGAAGCCTTAGGAAGGTCCAGATGTACTGAATTATAAAACCTATTGCCCCAACAAGACCGAAGCCTAACAAGGTTATCTTTAACATAGTCCAAATCTCGTTCCAATCAGGCTTTTCTGCTACTTTTAGGGTCTTTTCTATCTTATCTCTCAGCGATCGCTTGCTTGACAATGTAATTCACCTTATATACGCTCTATTTCTAATTGATCAGTTAATTCCTTAATTTTTTCTTCTCCTGGAACTTTGCGAGATCCTCTTATTAAATCAGTAGGAGTAATTGCCTTAAGCTCTCTTGCTCTAGCGATCTTCTCAAATATAGGAGATTTAACCCCAACTATTATTACTAACACCCTTACAGCGGACTTCAAGGACTCTTCAAGGCCAACTCCCCAAATGAGGTTTGCTTCAGGGGAAAGAATCCCTGCAACCGCTTCAAGAACCTCTCCCATCTCATCCAATGAAAAATCAGAACCACAAGATATGTGAACTATTGCACCCGTTGCTCCAGATATGTCTCCCTCAAACAAAGGATTTTCTAATGCTTCTTGCAAGGCCTTCATTGCCCTGTTTTCAGAATCGCTCTCTCCCACACCCATTAAAGCTAGGCCACCATTCTCCAAGATAGTCCTCAGATCGGCTAGATCAACGTTTATTAAAGCTGGTTTTTGGGCAACATCTGATATTGCCTTAATAGCCCTTGCCATCAGCTCATCTGCAACCAAGAAAGCTTGATGCATTGGAAGTTCTCCAGTTATCTCCAAAATCCTGTCATTCCTGATTACAACCAATGTATCAACGTTTTTGGACAGACGTTCCAATCCCCATTGAGCCACAGATCTCCTTCTATCTCCTTCGGCTTCAAATGGAAGCGTTACAATTCCCACAACAACAGCTCCCATATCCCTAGCAACTTCAGCTATGACCGGAGCTCCGCCGGTTCCAGTACCTCCACCAAGACCTGCGGTTACAAACACGATATCAGCCTTCTCCACAATCTTCCTTATCTCTTCAGCGCTCTCCTTAGCTGCCTCTTCTCCAATCCTATAATCAGCTCCTGCACCATATCCGCCGCATAGTTGCTTTCCAAGCAAGACCTTTCTCGACGCAACGGTTCTTAGAAGATGTTGAACGTCTGTATTAGCAGCTACTGTCTCAACGCCCTCTATACCAATTCCGTTCAACCTAGTGATTGTGTTACAACCAGCGCCACCAACACCAATGATGACAATTCGGGGCTGTATTGTCTGTGCAAATTCTAGAAGAGATTTATCATCGGGTATGATCTTCTTTGGACCTTTAGTTTGCCCCCGGAAACCCTCAATGGCGTTGTTAGCCAATGATTTCAATATACCCTACCCTCCCGTAGCACAGGATAGGCTCTCGCTGGCTATTTAAAATACATACTTCCCACTTGTCGCACCTACGTTATATCACTTAATAAGGCAAGGTTTTTTAACGCCATTTTTCATATAGAGAAGGGCCGGTAGCTCAGTGGTAGAGCGCTGGCTTTGCAAGCCAGAGGCCGCGGGTTCGAATCCCGCCCGGTCCACTCCTTTTTTATGATTTCCGCGAACCCGATGATGTTATACTAAATTTCTGTCTTCAAGGAATTTCCTTGATTGCGATCATCAAGCAAATGATGGTCTGAGGCTAATGCATATGCCGCTATTAGAAGAGCCTTAGCTCCAGTCATGATATGCTCTAGACTGCTAAACTCCTTTGGAGAATGGCTAATCCCCCCTTTACTTTGACAAAACAACATTCCAGTTGGAATTCCAACCCTAGAGAAGCTCAATGCATCATGGCTGGCTCCGCTAGGCATTAACAAGTATTCAGCACCTATCGAATCGCATGCAGATTCTAGAACCCCAATTATTTCGCTAGAAAGCCTTTGAGGAAGTTTTTCTTCGATCTTCCTAGCATTTAGAAGAACCCCTTGCGCTTCTGTCTTCCTTTTAGCTGACCTTATTATCTCTTGTAGGGCATTCCTCCTTTCCTCTTCATCAACGCTCCTTATGTCTAGATAGAGGACGACCTCCCCGGGTACTTTATTTATAGAGCCTCCAGGAACCTCAAGATCTCCGACTGTGCCAACAACATCACTTTTTCTTGAACAAACATCTTTTACGGTCAATATAACCTCTGCAGCTGCAACTAAAGCATCCTTTCTCATATCCATGGGAGTAGTACCGGAGTGGGCCCATCTTCCTTTTAGTCCAATCTTATATCTAATTGGTGCTGCTATAGCCGTAACAACTCCAATTGAACATCCATAAGCTTCAAGCACGGGTCCCTGCTCTATATGATACTCCAAATAAGCTTTGACTCTATCAAGGTTGAGTTTTGCTTCTTTTAAGCGATCAGGATGAAAACCACAGCTTTCAATAGCTTCCTTTAATCTGATTCCCTTAGAATCCCTCATCTTCAACATATTAGGTTTTAATTGACCCGTAGCTATGCTACTTCCTATGAGAGAGATCTTAAATCTAGAAGATTCCTCTGCCCTAAAAACAGCTATAACAAGCCTCTTATTTAACTCGACTTGTGAAAGGGCATTAGCTACCTCTAGCGAGCAAACTATTCCCATAGTGCCATCAAACACCCCTCCTCTTGGGACTGTGTCCAGATGAGAGCCCATCAACACGAGTTCTTCAGATGGTCCCGGCAATTCGAGGTAGAGGTTTCCAAGAGGATCCTCCCTTGCAACCAGCCCATAGCTGATTCCAACCTCTTTAATGTATTCAAATGCTTTGTTCTCCTCCAAAGTGTAAGCTAGCCTTGTTACTCCACCTCTAGGATCCTTTCCAATCTTAGCGATGTCCTTTATCCTCCTCCTTATGTTATCCTTGGCTTTTGTGAGAATTGCTAAAGCTTCCTCTAGATCTGAAGACATTCGCCTCATATCAAACCTTTGATTCTTGCTTTAAGGGGAAATAAATGTGTATTCGATTAGTTGTTCGGAACTAACAGCATAGCATAATTGCTCTGACATCTTTCCTTCTGATGAACAACGTGAAAAGGATTGTTACTGAAAGAAGGGCCGCGGCCGGGATTCGAACCCGGGCCAGGGGCTCCACAGGCCCCCACGCTACCGCTACGCCACCGCGGCCACTCACAGGCTTATAACACTTACATGCAAGTGGTGCGGCCGCCGGGATTCGAACCCGGGTTTCCCCGAGGCTTGAATACCTCGCTGGGGCGTGGCAGGCCCCCATCCTGCCAGGCTAGACTACGGCCGCTCTGCTTTTTAACGAGTTCCTAAATCGCTTAAAAAACTGTCGTTCAATAACCGCTTTAATATAATGAGAGGAAATTTACATCGTGCTCTCCATAATCGTAGCTGATGCTTCTCTGGAACTGGTTCCAAAGAGGATGGCTTCTTTTCAACCCATTAAGATGATGGCCAAATCCAGGGGCAAGAAACCAAAAGAGATAGTTTTTGACATTTCATCCCTCCTTCCTTTAAAGGAAGTGATCATTCCGGACCAAGAGAAGAGAGGTAGGCCAGATGTAGTGCATAGAGTTTTGCTTGCAATTTTGGATTCTCCGCTTAAACTGAGTTTTCCCATGAAATTATACCTACACACATACGAAGGAAGGATATTTGAGGTAGATCCAGCTACAAGGTTGCCCAGGAACTACCTCAGGTTCCTTGGCCTAATGGAACAGCTCCTCATAAAGGGGAGTGTAGGTCCTAGGGACAAACCTCTCATAAAAGAAACTAATTTAGACCTAAAATCTCTCATCAAAATTCTTTCTCCCAAGCGCAAAATAGCACTAAGTGATAGAGGAAAGTTGGAAGATCCAATAAAAGTGGCAAAGGAAGCTTTGAATCAAGATACTGTCATAATCGTTGGCGGCTTTCCTCACGGGGATTATTCAGAGAAGGTTAGGGAGATCATTGATGAGAAAATCAGCCTCTGTGAAGAAGTAATTTCAGCTTCTGCAGCTATTTGCATGCTACTTTCATATCTCTTCTATGCGCTAAGGTGGTCTCCTTGAGAAAGAAAAGATTTAAGGAGAGAAAGCTTAGGGCTAAGAGGATAGCAAGACAAAGGATAAGGATATTGCTTAAACTTGCTGATAAAGTGTCAAAAGAGGATATCTCGCTTGCAGAGAGATATGGAGAACTTGCTAGGAAAATATCAATAAGATGTAGGGTACCGATCCCTTCAGAGTGGAAGTGGAGGTTCTGCAGGTCCTGCAAGACCTTGTTATTCCCAGGAGTTACTGCAGTTGTAAGGACTAGATCAGAGAATTACCCTCATTTAACGATAAGGTGTCTAAAATGTGGTAGTATAAATAGACGACCTTACATCAGAGAGAAGAGGAAGTTACGTGAAGGTTTAAAACGCTGACATATCATGCTTTTCGACTAGGATATTAGCATCAAGATGAGGCTATGACGTGTTCGGTTAGGGGGTGTGCTGTTGCCAACTGCTAGAGATGTTCCTGCAGATTTGCTTATAGAAAGATTGAAGGAAAAACTCAAGGAAATACCAGAGATCCAGCCTCCAGAATGGGCTAAATATGTAAAAACGGGGAGTCATAGGGAGAGGCCGCCACAACAGGAGGATTGGTGGTACATAAGAGCGGCTTCAATTTTACGCTCCATTTACTTGAGAGGTCCGATCGGGGTTGAGAAGCTTAGGACGAAATATGGAGGAAGGAAGGATAGAGGAGTCAGACCCGAACACTTTAGAAAGGCTAGCGGACATGTTATTAGAAAGATAATGCAACAACTGGAACAAGCAGGATTGCTGGAGAAGGTGGAGAGAAAAGGAAGAAAGATAACTCCTAAAGGGCAGTCATTGCTAGATAAATTAGCAGGAGAGATCTTATCCGAAATAGGAAGAGAACCGGGGGTGATAGAGATCATATGAGCTACATACCAGATTCCCAAGATAGCGAGGAGGCTGAAAGGTTAAGGAAAGAACAGGAGCTAAACATGATAGTTAGACAGCTCCTAACCTCTGAAGCTTGGGCAAGGCTAAGAAGGGTTGAGCTTGTGAAACCAACATTGGCTAGGAACGCCAAGATATATCTCCTCCAACTTTACTCTGCAGGGAAACTCAACAGAAGGCTATCAGATTCTGAGTTAAAGACTCTGCTTGCAAGATTAAGTCAGAGTGGAAAGAGGGATTTCACCATAAGAGTCATTTGAGGGATGTTTTATGGCTAGAAACAGATCTCTTGGTAGCAAGCTTAGGTATGCAAGGGCCATCAATGAGAACAAAAGGATGCCCCTGTGGGTTTACCTTAAGACTGGTCGAAAAGTAAGGCCTGGACCTACTAGAAACTGGAGAAGGAGCAGGCTTCAGCTATAAGGGTGTTCCTTATGGCAAAGATAGTGAAGGAATTCGTGTTCAGAATTGGTACGATCGTAAGAGAGAAGTATCCCAGAAAGAAAAGGGCTGCTAGAACGGCTAAAATAATAAAAGAGAGGGTGAGAAAGCAAATGAAGCTTGAGAAAGATGTAAAAATAATCATGCACCCAGAACTCAACGCATTAATCTGGAGTAAAGGTGCAGAGAATCCCCCTCGAACGATAAAAGTTAGAGCAGAGTATGATGACGAGGAAGGGCTGGTTAAGATCCTGCCAGCTCATGAGTAACGGTGTCATGCTTGCCTGTTTTGAAAACTAAATTTCAGGGTAACGAGAACATAGGGGTTTTTGTAAAAACGATAGGAGACCAGGTGTTTGTCCCCCAGCACACCCCATCATCCTTTAAGGAAAAAGTAATCGAGTGCTTCGGGGTAAGTCCAATAGAAACTTTGATCTACCAAAGCCAATTGCTGGGAATATTCCTCTCTGGAAATAGAAATGGTATTTTAGTGCCTTATCTCATAACAAAGGAGGAGTTTGAACTGCTTCAGAATAGCTTAGAAATTCCTCTATATCCCTTAGATTTTGCGATAAATGCCTTCGGAAACGTCATACTTACGAACGATTATGGAGCTTTGATCAGCCCTTGGTTCAAAGAAGGAGAGGCTGAGAGAATAAAGCAACTGCTGAAGGTGGAAATTATGAAGGGGACGATTGCAGGTTATCCAGTACCTGGATCCATAGCTGTTGTTACAAATAAAGGCGGCTTAGTCCCGCCTCAAACATCGGATGAGGAGATTAAGAAACTAAAGGAATTATTCGAAGTTGATATCCTTAAAGGAACAGTGAATAGGGGAGTTAGATACCTAAAATTAGGTATAGTTGCAAATGATAAAGGAGCTTTGGTTGGAGAACTTACTACCCCTTGGGAGCTTGAAACTATAATTGAGGCCTTCGGTCTCGAGTGAGGTATAACTTAAACTTAACTTATTTGATGGAATATCTAGGGTGGGAGGAAAAAGGATTGTCGTCTTCAGGAGGAGGAGCAGAGGATCTTGAAACGCTAAGTGCTATCTATAGGGCTTTAGTTGATGAGGCAAATCGTCTCAACATGATAATAAACGACTTAGTTAGGAGCAAAGAGACGCTTCGCTCTTTGAAATCTCTTAGAGACAGGAAAGAGGGCGTGGATAGGATGATAGTTCCTGCAGGCAACTTTATTGGCCTGTTAGTTGACAACGTAAACCCAGAAAAGGTACTAGTTCTTCTAGGCTCAAATGTTTACGCTGAGATGTCGCTTGAAAGAGCTATTGAGGAGCTGGATTCAAGGATAGAACAAGGACAGAAAGCTCTAGCATCAATTCAATCACAAATTAGTCAAATAGAGGAAAGGATAAACTTAGCAATGAAAAAAGCCCAAAAAGGGGCGAAAACAAAGAGTTCTTCATAAGTTGAATGATGAAGTTGTGGGTGAAGTACCTTGTCAAGAAGTCTGAGGAGATCTCTCTTAGGTCGAAATCTCTTGAGTTTATTGGATTATTCTCCAGAGGAATTCAACTATCTAATAGAACTCTCAATGGATTATAAAAGAGGAAGGATCTCAGGCGAACCCCTGAAAGGGAAGACGGTTGCGCTGATATTCGAAAAACCTTCCACAAGAACTAGAGTATCTACCTCAGTTGCCATAAGAGAACTAGGTGGTTATCCCCTTGAACTCCCTACAGCTGCGCTTCAAATCTCTAGAGGGGAGACGATAAGGGACACTGCTTTAGTCTTAAGCAGATACGTTCATGCAATTGCAGCCCGCGTGAAGAAGCACGAAACCCTTCTAGAACTCGCAAAGTGGGCCGATGTTCCCGTTGTTAACATGCTAAGCGATAGATATCATCCAATGCAGGCTCTTGCGGATGCAATGACTATGAAAGAGAGGTTTGGTGATAGAAGATTGAAGGTCGCCTTCGTAGGAGACGGTGGTGCAAACACAAGCCACAGCTTGATGTTGGCATCAGCTCTTCAAGGACACCACCACATTGTTGCATGCCCTTTAGCATATCAACCGGACCCCTTAATATTAGAAAGGGCAAGGGAGATAGCATCAAAGACTGGAGGTCTAATTGAGGTAGTTGAGGACCCAAAAGAAGCCGTTAGGGAAGCGGATGTGATTTACACCGATACATGGGTGTCTATGGGGGTTCCTGATGTGGAGAGGAGGATGAAGGTATTCCCTCCCTATCAAGTCAATGAGGCCCTTGTTAGCCTAGCTAAGGGAGATGTAATAGTAATGCACTGTCAGCCTTGGTTTTTGGGACAAGAGATTACAGAAGGGGTTGCATATGGGCCACATTCAGTAGCATTTGAGCAGGCTGAGAATAGGCTGCACACTGCAAAAGCCATTTTTGAAGCTATTTTGGTCGCCTAGCCGATCGTTAATATTTATATACACCGTAGAACACTATATGGTACTGCCACGATGTCCCGGTAACGGGTCCGATCGGGATGAAGGAAAATCCCGACTGGATGAAACCCGTTTTCCAATCGTGGCAACACGTTTAATGTGGGCGTGAGGAAAACCCCCATAATGGGGGGCACCCTCACGCTTGAAAGAGCCCGAAAATCCTCCGTGCAAAGAAGGTAGGGCCTTGCGGCTCAGAGACCGGTTGATCCTGCCGGAGGGAACCCCTATCGGGCTCGGACTAAGTCATGCAAGTCGGCCGAAGGCCCCTGCCTTCGGCGGCGAACGGCTCCGTAATACGCGGTCAACCTACCCTGGGGAGGGGGATAACCTCTGGAAACCGAGGCTAATCCCCCATAGGGGCGAAGTGCTGAGATGCCTTCGCCCCGAAAGTAGGCGGAGGGGTTATGGCTCCGCCCAGGCCCCAGGATGGGACCGCGGCCCATCAGGTAGTAGGTGGGGTAACGGCCCACCTAGCCGAAGACGGGTACGGGCGGTGAGAGCCGGAGCCCGGAGATGGCCACTGAGACAAGGGGCCAGGCCCTACGGGGCGCAGCAGACGCGAAAACTCCGCAATGCGGGAAACTGCGACGGGGCGAGCCCGAGTGCCTCCCTAATAGGGAGGCTGTCCCCGAGCCTAAACAGCTCGGGATAGGAAGGGGAGGGTAAGGCTGGTGCCAGCCGCCGCGGTAAAACCAGCTCCCCGAGGGGTTCCCACGTATACTGGGCCTAAAGCGTCCGTAGCCGGCCCCGTAAGTCCTCGGTTAAATCCACTGGAAGACCAGTGGACTGCCGGGGATACTGCGGGGCTAGGGACCGGGAGGGGCCGAGGGTATTCCCGGGGGAGGGGTAAAATCCGTAGATCCCGGGAGGACCACCAGTGGCGAAGGCGCTCGGCTGGAACGGGTCCGACGGTGAGGGACGAAAGCTGGGGGAGCGAACCGGATTAGATACCCGGGTAGTCCCAGCCGTAAACGATGCAGGCTAGGTGTTGGAACGGCTACGAGCCGTTTCAGTGCCGCAGG
>CAZUBM010000026.1:0-22643 GCA_964618805.1 uncultured Nitrososphaerota archaeon | reverse complement strand
ACCGGGGTCGCCGGGTCCAAAGCCCGGCGTGCTTGGCCGCTACACCACGGGGCTACTAGAAATAACCTATGCGGCTTCATAACCCTTTTGTTAGATCTAATTTATGAAGGTTATGGTGCGGGGGGCGGGATTTGAACCCGCGCGGGCCTACGCCCACTCGGCCCTGAACCGAGCGCCTTTGGTCATCTTTGAGGGGAATCCCAAAGATTTGGACCTAGCTTGGCTACCCCCGCACAACTTTAGACCCTCTTACCCTAATTAAAATTGGTGCTCCGGCCGGGATTTGAACCCGGGTCTGGGGCTCGAAAGGCCCCTATGCTTGACCGGACTACACCACCGGAGCAACATTAGCTTGATTTAGGCAGTATATAAGCATTTTCAAAGGGGTGTGTTTCGCACAAATCTAGCATTTGTGGTCCCTTTACGTAAAACAGCGCTTGTTCCTTCATATGGAAGGAGTGCAGTAGGAATGAGAGAAGGAAGCCTATGAAAAGAGGGATTTCATATCGTTACCTTTAGCTTCTCCTCTATCTTCTCCCTAAGGTACTTGACGAAAAGCTCCTTAAGCTGCTTGGCCGATGGAGACATTGCCTTAAATATCTCCAATTCAGCCTTCTTCTTCCTCTTAAGGAACCATTCGTTCTCCCTTTGCCAGAATTCTCCCTGCAAACTGGGGAGTTTCAGGTTGTCCTTTGCTGCCTTTATGTCGAGAGGGGTAAGATCCTCAAGAGCAAGCTGGTAATCTTTGAAGAACCCCTCCTCTATGTCCCTAGTCTCAATTCCGAGGAACGCTGCGTTTGGCACTGCGAGCCCTGGAATGTGAGCTGAACTAATGCTGTTATATATGACTGTAGCTGCTATCCTTATTGACCAAGGTGAGAGGTCCGTTAGTATTCCGATGGGCACTCCCTGCTCAGATAGCATCCTAAGAAACCTCCTCATGCTCCTTGAGGGTTGTCCCTTTAGAATTGCAATCCCTAAGCCGTATTCCTCAGGAATCTTCAATTCAATCATGTTTTTGGCAGGACCAACTTTCTCTATGGCTACTACTGCCTTAATGCCTATTCTCTTGAATTCTATGTTCTCAGGGTCTGGAGGAATGGAATATCCCATTTCTCCTATTCTATTGGCTCTTATAGTGTAGCCTGACGCATCAACAAGCTCAATGTCTCCGTAAATCCACCCTCTTGGATCGCTTATTATGGAGAAGGCTTCTCTGGGCATTCCAAGGAGAAGCTCCATTTGAACTATTCTAGAGTCAGTTTCAGCTTGATCCTTCGGGAACAAGGTGTTCTTTAGCTTCTCAACCTTATGCATGTAATAGAAATCCCTCTTTGTCATTGTGAGGCCGCTTTTCAGGTGGTCAACGACCCTACTCATTCCATATAGCAACCCTGCAAGCGTCTTTACGCTCTTTATGTGGCTGCCGTCAACCCTTGTGTAGTATGTTGGCTTGAACAGATACCCTACGTCTTCCTCAAAGGCTATGTTTGAAGCTGAGTTTGGTGGAAACTCCAGCTTGGGAAACTTACCGAGTTCTACATCTTGGTTTATCTTGGAAGCTATCTTTAGAATCTTCTTCTCAACTTCAAGTCTCTTATACGTCAACTCTCAACACCTCCCCTCCTCTACAGTTGCAGGAGTTAATTTCCGAAGCAGCTCCTCAACAGCTGGCCTCTTTCCGGTTAGCTCTTCGATAGAAGAGGCTATGACATCATAGTACCTCTTAAACGCGATATATCTGCTAATTGCCCTCTTAACCCTGTTTTTCCCGGAAAGATAAGCCTTAAGCCTTCTTCCGCACTCCCTCCAGCCCAATTCAATTTCTTTTGCCAGAACAGGTTCGTTTGCTATAAACTCCTTACCAACCGTCTTGAATGGGATCTTGGTTGAGACTACGTGGACGAACAAGGCAATTGGCTCCTCCTCAAGGGACTTAATGCCATATACGTCCCAGCTAATTCTTTTCGCAACGAGATATGAGACGTCGCTGGATGCATCGTAAAGTAGGGGGATCCTGTTGGCAAACCTGTAAAGTTGGACCTTTCCGGTAGGCGTTATGTCCCCTCCATAGGCTATAGCTGTTTCTACAAGGAATGGATGACCCCAAACAGAAGAAGGAGGCCTTTTAACTGCCCAGACAAATTCTGGGTTTAGTTCCTTCTTTATACCAGCCATGAGAAGCTTCTCGCCCAAAGGGGAAAGTATGCTTGGATCTGGAGGAAGGAACCTCTCATAGCTTGTCATGGCCCTAAACAGAGCTGAAATCTGTTCTTGAGTTAGCTTCTTTGGTTTTAAGGTTGGATCAAGGTTTGCCCTTTGCAGTATCTCAAGGGCGGTCTTCCTTCCAACCTTCTGAAACTCGGTTTGAAGGAATGATGCAAGCCTTCTTGCCTTCGTCCCCTTGAGTATCCTCTGTAGAAGCTCCAAATCTATTCCCTTTGGGTGTGGAAGGGATTCCTTTGGTAATGAGGGGAGTTCTCTGGCATTTCTTTCAAATAAGTAGAAGGACCCGTCTGGATCCCTGAATTCTATGTTGGCATATGGGGTTATCATCGCGGTTTGCTTCAGGTAATCCATTATCTTCGGCTTTGCCCTCGAGTAGCTCCCTCTGAAGTGCAATTTTACCTCTGTAAATGGCTCAATACTTGCTCCTAAGATCTGTTCACCTAGGACTATTGGTCTGTTAGCTTGTATGTCTATTTTCATTGTGATCTTGTGGATCCTTCCGCCAGTCGATGATGTGATCTCAAAGGGCATATTAGTAGTGATCTGGCCATAGAGGAGGGCCATTGTTCCTCCAAGCCCGAATGTCCCTCTGCTCTGTATCAGCTTGTATTTAGAACTCACCAAAACTTGGCCAAATGCCCTTGGTATCTCCTCAGGGGATAAACCTGTTCCATTATCCCTCACTGAAAGCGAATAGAGCTCTGTTGGAACTTCTGATTCGACGTTTGAGGATGAATCCTTCTCTTGGATCCTCTCCAGCACTATCAATACCTCTGGTAATCTTCTTGCCTCCTCACAAGCATCTAAAGCGTTTTCAACTAGCTCTCTAATTATCGTGTAAGTTGCCTTAACCGGATTATCGAACCCTGCGAGAGCTTTGTTCCTATAAAAGAAATCAGCTGGACTTATCTCCTCTAGCTCCTCCCTATCAACAGATGTTATTTTTCCCTTCACCTCATCACTCACCTAACAACCTCTTTTCGGCAAACTGAGCCTCCTTCAGCTGTGAAATCTCCTTTTCCATCCTTCTATAGGCAGCAGCATGGCTCTTCCCTTCTATAAGAGCCATAATTGCCTCCTTTGCAGGGATCACATTGTAATACCTCCCTATTATTGCAACGGTGTGGCCATAGACAGATATCTTTGCCCCGGTTCTTCTCTCTATGTAAAGCCTCGCCTTTCCACTCCCACCTATGATCCTTCCCTTTATTCTCCTTATGGCGTTCTTGTTATCCCCAAATATAGCCCTTAAATCTATTATTTCAAGAACGTAATCATCAGACAACAAGTCTAGGGCTTTCTCAGGGCTAAATCCCCTTCCTATAGCTCTAATCACTCTTTCAACCTTCATCGGGATTAATGGATCCTCAGCCCCCTTCGGAAATGAGACTTCAATCTCTCCTGTCTTGCTATCGATCTTTAGAGAAGCTCCTGTCAGCCTTTCTATCCTGCTCTTTATCGATCCCTCCTTTCCAATGAGCGCTCCAACCCTCTCTTTGGGGATGCGGATCCTTATCATGATAAGACCTCCTTTCAAGTTTGAGAAGCGTAAACAAGTTCATCTACAAACTCATATGGATCAGGAACCTTTACACCAAATCTTTTTTTAAAGAAGGACGTCACGTTTTCAACATCCCTTCGCAGCATGCTTAGGGCAAGGGGATGATTTAAGGGAACTGCTTGAGAAACATCTATTATCCAAGGCTTTGACTTCCAGTACATCACGTTATACTCGCTAAGGTCCCCGTGAACTAGTTCTGCTTCCAAATATATCTTCCTAACATCCGACAAGATCTCAGAGAGGAAGAGCTCAGGATCATCCATATCATAGACATCCCTTAGGAGAGGGGCGGGCTCCCCTCCCTCTCCTATAAACTCCATTACAAGAATGTTTCCTTGAACCTCTATTGGTTTTGGAACTCTAACACCAGCTTGGTGCATTCTTGCTAGGTTTCTAAACTCCCTTTGTGCCCATATTCGCACTATCCTAGCCTTATCCCCTGTTGGAACGAACCTATGATCAAAAGATATATACTCGAGGTATTTCTTGAAATTAGCCGTCGCTATCTTGTATATCTTTAGGGCAATCTCTCCTTCAGGACCCTTTCCTGCCAAAACGACTGCCTCCTTTCCAGTACTAACTATCCAAGTGAAATCCTCTATAACTCCCTTGTTAAATAGCTTAACAAGAATTCTAACAGTCATTTCATCGAATACTAGTTGTCTAACTTTTCTATATTCAGAATCCTTTACCCTTTTCTTTTTTTCAGGCTCTTCTAGAAGCTCGTGCATTTTTTCCTCAAGTTCATCTATGTCTAGCTCTCTGTTCATCAGGCCATCTCTTCTCCCGCCACCCAATCCTTGTCTATGAAGCCCTTCTTTATGAGCCAGGCTATCTGTTGGTGGTTGTACCTAACAGCTATGTCTCCTCTGTCTCTCTTAAATGGCCAGATGCTAATTAGCACTATGTCTCCCCTCTTTATCCAATGCCTTCTAGATCTCAGCTTCCCACGAACCCTGGCCATCCTGACAACTCCGTCCGAGCACTCCACTCTGAACCATCTTTTTCCTAGCGGCTCAATAACCCTTGCAAAGACCTCAAGCTCCTCATCAGCAGGAAGTAGCTGCTCCATCTCTGCCTCAAAGTCCTCTTCCTCCGAGTTCATCTACTATCCTCCCTTCAGATCTTTGGAACAGGAGTCTCCGCACCACATGCATTACACTTTAGAATTAGGCTCCTCTTGTACTTTATTAGTGTCGTGTCTGGTCTATGACAGACCGGACATATGACATAAGTGTTTACGAAGCTTTCTAGCCTAGATTTTATCAGCTCAGGCCTTACCCTTCCTGTCAGAACGAGTTTCTTTTCCTTTTCAGTTATCATGTAAGGAGTTCCCAGTTTTTTGGATAAGAAGGTAGCTATGAGCTTTAGGTCCCTTCTAAGAGTTTCACCGATCTCCCTGAAGTTGACTATGTGGGTCTGACCTCCTTCAATTATGACCTCTGGATCGGGAGGGTGGAATCTCTCCCCTGTTATTAGTATCTTAGGCAACTTCTTCCTAGCATGAGCCAGCATTTTGAGATATTCTTCCCTCGAAGACATTCGGACTATCCCTTTGCATCTAACGAAGGAGGTCTAAAAAGGTTCCGAAATACCTCCAGAATTTTAACGCCTAATTCAGGGTTTCTGGCCCTCTTCAAGCCCTGTAGCCTTGAATTTTTCAGAAGAAGATCTCAAAAACGTTATTATAAACTTTAGACGGCGTCTCATCAATTCTAGGTTGCTAACTATGAGCCAATTGGGGTCCTCAAGTTTGACGATTAAGGTTGGGTAAAGATATTTCTCCCCCTTATACGCTCTTATCTTCGCTATTACATCAAGAATCGTACCTACACCATATGGATCACCTGTATCAGGATCTAATATTAGATCAACGTCCTCTTCCCATACTCTGAGCGATATTCTTCCCGTACCATCCTCTAAGATTATTTTACCATACCTACGATCCTCGCTTACTGTGGAGTAGGTGACTATCCCCAGAACCCTCACTCGACTGACCAGACTTGAAACACCGAGAATGGACGGCAATCTTAGGAACCTGGCTGCATCTAAAGTAGTCTCTTCAAACTCTCCTTTGAGTATATCTTCTATTCTAACTCTCACCGCGGGTCCGTAAGAACGAGACATTGTTGTTAAGAGATCATTAGTATGGAAACTTTTAATATAGCACCCGACATCACAAGAGGGTGGGCCCGTAGCTCAGCCTGGATGGAGCGCCGAGTTCGGCTCCTATGAGCCAACGCGTAAGCCTTATATGGCTGCGCTCCGGACAATCTAGGGAAGCCAAGAAGCCTAAGAAAGCCGGAGGTCGCGGGTTCAAGTCCCGCCGGGCCCATATATTCATTTGGTGGCCAGGAATGAGGCTTTGGATTGATTTAGTTAATCTACCACACGTGAGACTCTTTTTGAGACTACTGAAAAAGCATTCAAAAGAGATAGATGACCTTTTAATAAGTTGTAGACGTTTAGATAACCTTCCTGAACTCGTTGGTTTTTTTCTAGCTAAATATTCGGAAAAAATAAGGGTAATAGGATCTCATGGCACCTCCCTAGTTGAAAAACTTTCAAAACACCTGGAGAGGGTTTCTTCTCTTGCAAATATTGTTGCTGAATTCTCTCCAAATGTTGCCTCATCAAAAGCTTCTCCAGAGCTTGCAAGAGTTGCGTTTGGTCTTGGAATTCCTTCTATCAACTTAAACGACAACGACCTGAGCTTTCATGTGAATAAGCTGGTTTTTCCCTTAAGTCAGACAATAGTGGTTCCAGAAGTCTTTCCAGAGGAAGTGCTTACAAGCAGTGGAGCACTTGGGAGAGTAAGAAGATTTAAAGGGGTAACAGAAGTTGCTCACGTTCTAGATTACTTGGAGGGACAACGTTCAGCTGAAATCGAAGGGCAAGGGAAGCCTTACGTTGTTGCAAGGTCAGCGCCTTTCGGAGCATCCTACCTCTATAAAGAGACTGGACCACCTTTGTTTGAGGAAACCCTCCTGATCTTGGCGCGAAAAGTGCCAAATCTAAAGATATATCTCTTCCCCAGGGGAAGAGAACTCCTCTCAAATGGGAGATTAGGGAAGCATGTTATATTGGTTAGGGATCCGAAGGACTCTTTGGCGCTCATGGATGGAGCAACGGCTTTCATAGGAGCGAGCGGTACTATGACGAGGGAGGCCGCCCTTCTTGGAGTTCCCTCAATTTCTATGTTTCCAGGCACAAGAGAACCTTGCGTTACCCAACTTCTCGTAGAAAAAGGCCTTGTAAGAAGGCTTACTGATCCTGAAGACGTAGCTAATTTGATAATCAATTATATGGAGGATGAATCAGCCAGGAAAGACCTTAGAAAGAGGGCTAGGTCCTTCCTATATTCCTGCGAAGATCCTGCAGAGGTTTTATGGGAAGAAATAAGGAAACTTAGCTCTTAGCCTTTAGCTTAACGACAAGGTATTTGGTCAGGAGGAACCAAGCGTAAAGCAGGGCTCCAAGGAGTATGAATGCTCCTACCACCTTTAATATGCCAGCTATTTTTGCTGATAATCCGCCCTGAGCCCCTAAAGGAATTAAGGCTTCAGCAATTAGGTATAAGCCTAAGATGACGAGGGACCATGCGGTTAAGATCAGCAAGAGGGAAAGTGCAAGGCCTCTATCCATAAGATCCCCCTAAGTTAGTAGTAGATAGGTAATAACTGCCAGAAAGCCTGAGATTATGAAAAGCAGGTTCGATTCTAGGACTATCCTCGGTTCCTCTTTCCCTACATCGAGGGTTAGGATGGAAACAAGGGTTATCGGGGCTCTTGGATCGGGATTGGCCTTTATAATGCTACCATCAACTTCTACTGGCCTTAGCACCATTTCCTTTTTTTCCTTAAACCCTCCAACGCTTGCTATTATCATGAATCCAGTTATGAGGAGGGGAATACTTGTAATGGCAAAGGATGCCTCTAACCTAGCTAGGATAGCTGTAGAAGCTAAACATGAGCCTAAGGAGAGGGATCCAACGTTTCCTGCAAATACTTTAGCTGGATACTTGTTATACCTGTAAAAGGCCATCAATGGACCCAATAACGAGGCTGTCAAAATGATTCCCACGTAGTTGCCTGAAATAATTGAGATGATCGATAGGAAGAGCAAGATAATTATGCTATTTGAGGCCATCATGCCGTTTAGGACATCTATCATGTTTATAGCATTTGAAAATACTCCTGGAAGGAGAAAGGCAGCTATAGGGTAGACATAATGTAGCCTTGCCCTTCCTATAAGGGGTAAGATGGGCCTAGGATATAGCAAACCTGAGGTGATGAGAGGAAATCCTGAGAGGAGAGATAAGGCGGGCTTCAACTTTCCTCCAAGGTCTATCATATCGTCCAGGGATCCTATTACGGCTGCAATAAGGGTTGAGCAGAGAAGAGTAAGCGAATAACCGTGAACTTTCCTTATAGCTATTGAAACAGCAATTTGAGATATCATTATGCCTAGAACTAATGCATAACCGCCTCTCTCAGCTATCTTCGGTCTATTCGGCTTGTGAACGTCTACTCCCAATATCCCAGCCGATTTCAGCCTGGGTATCAGCGAACGAAGTAAGAGGTCTGTGAAGACATAGCCTATTATGAAGACGGCCCCTAAAACGATAATTAGATTCATCTGACCAATCTTGCCACCAGGGATGAATTAATAAAATTCGATGATTGAGGGCTAAGTGATCGACCTATGAGCATTCAAGAGGAGCATGGTGTATCAATCGTTCTAGATGAAGAAAAGTGCGTTGGCTGCGGTTTGTGTGAGGAACTGTGTCCAGCCAACATATATAGGGTGGAGTCAGGAAAGGCCAAGGTAAAAGAAGAGAGGCTCCCTTACTGCTTTGTTTGTAGGGCCTGCGAGGTATCTTGTCCCACTCAAGCAATAACGGTTATTGAAAGGGCATAAGGGTTGGAAGTTGTCCTTATCTGAAAGCCTTCCTTTGCTTTGCTTTATCCTCAGCTACATCGCAACCAAGAAGTGGCTAAACATGTGCGAAGAACGAAAGCTTGTTTCTAGGGACATTCATAAGAAGGTCAGAAGGGTTGTTCCTAGAATAGGTGGCCTTCCTCCTGCCCTCATTTCTACCTTCGCTGTCTTTTTCTTAGAATTTGGGAGCATATATGGGGAATTAATCCTTTTAACCTCGTTAACCGCGATTCTCATTGGCCTATTAGATGATTCAATATCTCTCAGTGATTTAGAGAAAGTCCTCCTACCAGCCGCTTCCTTCATCCCCTTGGGCTTCTATTTGGATAGCATTGAAGTTTTTGGACTTTCCTTCAGGGGATATTTGGTGCCAGCACTCGTCATTTTGCTAGGAACTTTTTCATCCAACGCTACAAATACTTTGGCAGGTTTCAATGGCCTAGAAGCAGGCCTCTCGGTTATAATAAGCTCAGTTCTCTCCCTATTTGCCTATTTAAAGGGTAATAGGGCGGAGATGCTTCTGCTAGCTACCTTTTCAGCCTGCTACCTCGCTTTCCTAATCTTTAACTTTTACCCAGCAAGGGCCTTCCCAGGTAACTGTTCTACCTTTCAAATGGGATCATTCTTGGCTTCCGTTTCCATAGTTGGGGGACTAATTACCCCTTTTTTGATATTGATGCTGCCTCATGCTCTTGATTTTCTTCTCAAACTTCTATCTTGGAGGAGAATGAAGGAAAAGAGGCCGACCACAATAGATGAAAATGGCTTCTTAGTTCCTCCGCCACATCTTTCACTGATAGAATTCCTTCTAAGGCTTAAGAGGATGAAAGAGCCTGAGCTAGTCCTATACATCTACCTTATTGAAGCCATCTTAGGCCTTTTCTCTCTTATAATAACGTTCATATATTTTCCATGATAATATCGGCTCTCTGGCTGCTCTAACCTCATCCAAGCGGTCTATTGAAGAGTTATGAGGCGCATTCAATATCAGCTCAGGGTTCTCCTCGAGTTCCTCCTCCAAAATCCTGCGCATTACTTCAACATAGCGATCTATGTCCTCCTTGCTATCAGTTTCTGTTGGTTCCATCATGAATGCCTCTTCAACGACCGGAGGGAAGTAGATGGTTGGGGGATGAAGCCCATAATCTAGGAGTCTCTTTGCAATGTGAAGAGCGGGTGCATCGATCTTGGACCTTGCGTCCTTTAAGCTTATTACGAACTCGTGTTTCCTTGGCCTATCCCCTCCATACTCTACAGAGACCCACTTAAGACCTCTTAATTTTGCAAGCGCATAGTTTGCGTTGAGCACAGCTATCTCAGAAACTTCCCTCAAACCATCAGTCCCTAAGGTCTTCAGATAGGCCCATGCCTTCACTAGAACCTCGAAATTTCCATAAAAAGCCTTTACCCTTCCAACGGTCTTAGGCACTTTGTAATCGAAGTAATAGCGCCCATCCCTCTCTCTTAGGACTGGGATTGGCAGAAAATCTTCAAGGCCGTCCCTAACTAAAACTGCCCCAGCCCCAGGTCCTCCTGTCCCATGAGGCGTTGAAAATGTCTTATGAAGGTTGAGATGAGCCAAGTCCACCCCCATCGCTGACAGGAGGACCTTCCCCAGAAGAGCGTTCAGATTGGCCCCATCGTAATACAACAGTCCTCCAGCACCATGTATGAGCTCAGCTATCTCTTGTACTTCCTCCTCAAAGATTCCAAGAGTATTTGGATTTGTTATCATCATTCCAGCAGTTCTATCCCCTATTGCTGCCCTAAGAGCGGCCAGATCCGTGCACCCATTTTCATTTATTGGTATCCTGACAACCTTGAAACCAGCCATGGCCGCACTAGCAAAGTTGGATCCATGCGCAGAGAGAGGGATAAGCATCTCATCCCTTTGCTTTTCTCCCCTATCAAGATGATAGGCCCTTATGATAGAACACCCAAGGTACTCCCCGTGGGCCCCTGCGGATGTTTGAAATGTCCAATGCCTAAGGCCAGTGATCTTTCCAAGCATCTCCCCTAACTCATACATTATCTTTAAGGCGCCTTGAACAGTTTCTTCAGGTTGATATGGGTGCAACCTTCTTACCTTCGAGCTTCCTGCAATTTTCTCATTGATCTTTGGGTTATACTTCATAGTACATGAGCCCAGCCAGTAGGGACCGCTGTCAATGCCATAATTCATCTCTGCAAGCCTGGAAAAGTGTCTAACAACTTCAGGCTCGGAAAGGTTTGGAAGGTTAAGCTCATCCCTCCTTAATTCCTCAGGGATAAGCTTTTGAACTCCTCCCACCGCCTTCAACATCTCCTCTTCTATCGAAAACCTATAATAGCCCCTCTTTCTTCCCTTTGAAAGCTCGAAAATCGTCGGTTCAATTAGCTCCTTTTTCCTCTGCCATCTGGACTGTCTAAAGTAGCTTGTCATCTCATCACCTCCTCAATCTCCCTTACAAGCCTATCTAGATCCGCCTTTGTGTGAATTTCGGTAGTAGCTAGAAGAGCTACCTCACCTAGCTCGCTAAAGAATCCTGGAAATCTTTTGTTTAGATCTATCCCTGCAAAAATTCCCTTTCTTAACAAAGATTGCTGGATTTCTGACCATTTTTTCGCCCGACTCTTAACTAGAAATTCCTGAAAGTGTTTTGAGTTGAAAATGGGGACCTCTAGTCCTTCAATTGAACCAAGCCTTGACATGAGGTAAGCCGTGTTAACAAGCATTTTCTCGCAGAGACTCTTAATTCCATCTTTTCCGAGCAAAGACAAGTAAACAGCCGCTCTTATCGCCATAAGAGACTCGTTAGTTGTTATGTTGGATGTAGCCCTCTCTCTCCTGATGTGCTGTTCCCTAGTTTGAAGGGTTATTACGTATCCCCTAACCCCCCTTTTGCTCCAAGTCATCCCTACTAGCCTGCCAGGCATCTGTCTTACGAATCTTCTGTCGAACCTAGTTGCAATTATTCCTAACAAGGGCCCTCCAAAGCTTGGATATATTCCAAGCTGCTGACCATCTCCAACGACTATGTCAGCTCCATATTCTCCAGGAGGCTTTAGAGCACCAAGAGATATTGTATTAACTCCAATAACAAATATAGCACCCTTTTTATGGACTACATCGGCCAGCTTAACCACGTTTTCATCTATTACTCCGAAGAAGTTCGGGTTTTCGACGTAAACCATGCACGTTTCATCATCTATTTTCTTCTCAAGGTCATCTAGGTCCAAAAAGCCCGTTTCCCTCTCATAATTAAGGGGAACTATTGTGACGCCAAGCGGGCTTAAGTACGTCTTAAGGACTTCAAAGCGCTCAGGACTTATGGCAGCAGAAATGAGGTGTTTGCTCCTTCTATTTATCCTCATGCTCATAAGCGCAGCTTCTGCCAAGGCAGTGGACCAATCATAGTGGGAAGCGCTGACTACTTCCATTCCTGTAAGTTCTGCTATAAGGGATTGGTACTCAAATATTGCTTGAAGGGCTCCTTGTGAGATCTCAGGCTGATATGGTGTGTATGCGGTATAGAATTCCTGCTTAGCTGCTATTTCATCTACAGCAGCAGGAACGTAATGATCCCATATTCCTCCCCCTAAGAATGAAAGGAATTCCTCTGTAGTTACGTTTTTTGAGAGAACCTCTTTAGCTATCCGGTATAGCTCAGCCTCATCCAGCGGAATCCCTATATCCGGAGGTTCCTTTAGCCTAAGTTTCTCTGGTATATCTGAGAAAAGGTCATCTATGCTTTTGACGCCTATTTCCTTCAACATCGTGCAAATGAGTTCCTTATCTGTGTTAGGGATATAGCGCATTTCAACCCCGGTTCAATTGGAACAGCATCTTGAATAAAATTTCAGGTCCCTGACATATGAAAGAGAACATCTCTTGTACGAATTCAACTAAGAAATTTGAGTTTGACGGAGTGGAAAAATAGGTTATAGGTTATCCTATTTTTCGTCCCTAACAATCCTTCTAGAGTAATACAAGATTAGAATTGCAATAATCTATTTTTTACATCGTTCTTTCCTCTATTCCAATTAATCAACGTTATTTGTCTTCCTTTCTTTAGTTATCCTTAAATATATCCTCTGAATGAATTACTCCCCGCTTATCCTTCATTTATTAAGGACCCTCTGGACGATCGCCTTAAATATACTCATTTCGAATTAGGAATGGATTCGGTGATTTGCGTGGGAGTAGTCTCTTTCTACCTTCCAGAGGCTTTAGAGAGGAGGTTAGAGGAGGTTGTAAGGCTCTATGGGTACTGTAGTAAGAGCGAGGCAATCAGAGATGCAATCCGTTTGCTCATCATCGGATATTTCGAGTAGGAGGTGATGAAGTGGAGGAGATAAGAAAGGAAGCATTGGCTTTGAAGACCTCAAAGCCTCCATCTGATAGAGGTAAATCAGAGTTAATATCAGAAGTCCTTCCAGAGGAAAGGGTTCTTTGGAGGAAAGAGATGCTAGAAAAGAAAAGACAAGCCAACATAATTGTAGTTGGAGTCGGAGGAGCCGGAACTAATACCGTAAATACCCTCATGAGGTTAGGCATAGAAGGAGCTAGATGTGTGGCTATAAACACGGATATGAGACATCTCGAAGGAGCTATTGCAGATGGAAAGTTGTTAATTGGAGAGGAGTTAACAAATGGCCTTGGGGCTGGAGGAGATCCACTCATAGGAAGGGTTGCGGCCGAACGGGACAGGGATAAAATATTCAAGGTTCTGGGGAGCAGACCTGATTTAGTTTTCATTACTGCAGGAATGGGAGGAGGTACTGGCACCGGAGCTGCTCCAGTAGTAGCTAGGATTGCCAGGGAGAAGAGAGCTATTGTTATCGCTGTAGTCACGCTGCCCTTTGAAGTTGAGGGCGAGGACAAGAAGGAAATCGCTCTTAAGGGCATAGCTGAGCTTAGAAAACATGCAAATGCCGTGATATTGATTTCAAATGAAAAATTAAGACAACTAACTGGAGATCTGCCCCTTCAGGATGCCTTAGCGGTTGCTGATTACACCTTAGCAATAATGGTGAAGGGGATCACCGAAATCATAAACAAGAGGACCCACATGAACATCGACTTTGCTGACATAAGAAGCCTGTTCCTGTCTGCGGGAGGCGTTGCTGCAGTTGGAATAGGAGAGTCAGATGATCCCAAGAAAAGGGTTGAAGAAGCCGTGAACATGGCGATAGAGAACAAGCTTTTAGAGTACTCCCTCGAAGGAGCTAAGGGAGCCTTATTGGTCGTTACTGGAGGCCCAACCCTTACAATGAACGAGGCAATGAGGGCCGCAGACATAGTGAAGGCTAAGATGGGCAATTCTAAAGCAAACGTTAAGATAGGCGTCGATACGGATGAGAGGTTTGGCGATAAGGTAAGAGTTATTCTCTTCGTAGCCGGAGTCACTTCGCCTTACTTCATTCCAGGGACTAAACCGCCCATTCCTACCAGAGGTCCGTTGGTAATTGAATCAGAAATAACGGGAGAGAATCCTGAAGAAAAGATAATTGCAATTGTGAAGGCCGCAATCGGTAAGGAAAACATAATGCACTTCTAGTCTAGATCACTCTATAACTACTAACTCCTCTTCCCTATAACCAGTTATCACTCGGTGGTATCCAGAGAACTTACGCGCTAACTCTCCTTCTAAATCAAGCTTTATAGATCTTAGGCCATGAAGCTTTGATCTAGTTGCTACAACAATTAGATCTTGCTTGTTTATCCTAGATAGAACGGCATCCCCAATTTGTTGGTTTCCTCTACCAAGCAACATGCCTGATCCCCCTAAAGGAGATAGAATGATTTTGACGGGACCCTTATGCTTTGAAACAAGGTGATTTAGCTGGATCTCATTGACGTCTCTTGCTATCAATTTGAAGTTAAGGATCACATCCACCCCTAGGAGGGTCTTTTCGAAGCCAAGCTGTTTAGCGATCTCAGAAACGGTAAGTCCTGGGCCTAGTATGTATATCGTTCCCGGTTTCATCTCCTCGATGACGTACTTGGCGATGGCTTGCCTTGCGAGCTCTTCCTCCTCAGTCGTTGGAGATGGATGCTTTGAGGATTGTACAAGAGAGGGTTCATAGGGCACCCTTAAGTAACCGTACAACTTAATCACAAGCTTATCCGACCTGTACGCTTCTTCATCGATGTCAACGACCTCAGCAAGCTTTAGAGGTAGACCTTCGGATAGGAACTTCCTTGCAACTTCACCAGAGCGAGATGGGGTAACGCCGAAAACTGCTGAGAATATTTTAACTCCGGCTGGAACTCCTATCGTTGGAATTTTCGTCCCAACAACATCTAATACATCTTTAGCTGTTCCATCCCCTCCTACAAACATGAGCAAATCCACCTTTCTCCTCAGTATCTCTTTAGCAGCAATTTTAGTGTGTATAGCAGAGGTTCTACTTGGAAGCTCCAAATTTATCGTTTCTATGCATTCTGGAGGGAATATCCTTTTAGCAACAACATATCCCATTTCCTTTGGAGGTACTAGGACCTTTATGTTTAGCTTGGAAAGCTTTGAAAGGGCAATGAACCCTCTTGAAGGAGCTCTTGGCTTAATGCCCATTCTTAAAGCTTTTTCAACTATATCAGGTCGATCTGTCCCCTTAAATCCTGCAGGACCCCCTAGTCCAGCTATAGGATTGATTATGAAGCCTAGTGCCTTCTCAGGTTTTCCCATATCGTTGCCCTGGGAATAATTTTTCATGAGTCTCCTTTAAAATTAGGAGAGTTAATTGATAGAGACATGTGAGTCTCTTATCCTCAAGCCTTAGGCTTAAGCATTTAGAAGGGGCCTTGCCATGAAACGAGTGGTAAAAGAAGATCTACCAGAAGAACTCATGAAGATGCTAAGTACTCCTGGATTAGTGCTGGTCTACGGACCAGAAGGATCCGGCAAAAGCACTTTGGTCATGTATCTCCTCTCAAAGACAGTTTCATCCAATGATAAGGTTCTACTATACGATTCTTCTAACGCAATAGAAGTTTTCAGGCGTTTAGGTCCAAAAGTTGGGGAAAAGTTCGTTAAAAGGGTTTTCAGGGTGCCAATAAGGGATTGGAGGGAACAGAAGAAGTGGATCCTAAGGTTTGGTCTTATACCAAAAGAGTTCAAAAAATTCGTTTTTGACGAATTTACTTTCCCCTATCTCCTTCAGCTTTTCAAAATTAGGGACGATATCAAGCGTTACATGAAGCTTCATAGAGAACTCATTTTTCAAGCGGCATATCTGAGGTACGTCTCCCAAAATTCGAGTCAAACAGTTTTCATAGTTACGAAGGAGAGGTCAACTGGAGAGCCATTAGGCGGAACTCCTCTTAAAAAAATTGCATCGACTAGCATCAGGTTGTGTAAAACTAAGGGTAACTTGTTTGAATTTGAGGTAGAAGGTGAGGGTGGTGAGATCAGTAAGATTATCTTCAGGCTTGATCCATAAATTAACGAAGTCAAGATGACTGATCTAAACAGCCTGGCTTTTGCGTTATGGTATATACTGCCAGCTTACTTCGCCAATGCCACTCCTGTCATATTAGGAGGGGGGAAGCCTTTAGATCTTGGCTTAAAATGGATGGATGGGGAGAGGATATTTGGAGACCATAAAACATTTAGAGGCCTACTTGCTGGTCTATTAGTTGGTACTATCATAGGAGCCATGCAGGGAAGGGACTTTATCGGCTTTTTCCAGAGTTTAGGTGCTTTGTTAGGTGATTTAATGAGTTCCTTCTTGAAAAGACGTCTTAAGAGGAAACCGGGTCAATGGACGCCCGTACTTGATGAGGAGGGTTTTCTTGTCTTCGCTCTTATTATATCGAACCTAATCGAGCCTCTTACCCTGAAAACTTTCCTCCTCCTGTTGGTTATAACACCCATAATCCACTATGGGACGAATAGGATCAAAGATATCGTTCTGTTTGGGGGGAGTTCGGGTGGATCTTAGGGTTGAAAACATAAGAGAGGCTTTGCTAGAATCAGGCATATCTCCCAAGGTGATAGACCGTTTGTTTAGCATTGGAATAGATGAAGTTCGCTACATGACTGGATCAGAGCTTGTTGAGAGATTAAAAGTTGATATCAGGACTGCTAGAAAGATTTTGAGGGTAATAGGCTCTATGTACGTTGAAATAAAACCTGCCTCGAAGGTAAGAACGCATAAAAAGCGGTTGAAGATAGGAGTTAGGGAGGTTGACGAGCTTTTAGGTGGGGGATTGGAGCAAGGCACATTGGTTGAGCTTTATGGAAGGCCTGCATCCGGAAAAACCCAGATGGCCATGCACATCACAATAAATGCAAGGCTTGAGGAGGAAAGGGGAGGCCTTGGCTCGAAGGTCTTTTACATAGACACCGAAAGGGGCTTTTCGCCTAAGAGGATAAGTGAGATGTGTAGCCTTAGGGGATTGGAGCCTAAGAGGATAATGGATGGCATATTTTATGCTGGCGTAGGGAGCACACATGAGCTATTTATAGCTGCAGAAAGGGCAGTTGATTTGATTAAGAAGGAAAACATCGGGCTAATAGTAATAGATTCGCTTTTATCTCCATTCAGGTTGGAATTTCAGGGAATAAAGGAGCTATCTCTCAGACAACAGGCTGTTAAGGAGCTAATGAGGGTCCTAAAGAAGGGCTGTGATAGAGGAGCGATCGTATTCCTGACAAACCAGGTTGTTGGTAGGATTAATAGAGGAGTTGAAATTGAGAAATACAAGCCAGCAGGAGGCTTTGTATTGGGTCACCTTCCTAATTTGGTGCTCTTGATAAGGAGGTTGAAGGGAAACAGAAGGCTCATCAGAATAGTTGATTCTTCCTATTTAGAGGAAGGAGAGGCCATATTTGCAATAGAAAAAGCAGGAATAGTTCCTGTTAGTTAGGATCGGTAAGTTTTATTTGTTTCATGAAATCAAACGGAAGAGGTGGGAGTAACTTGGGAGAAGTTCCGAAGGACAGATATTATACAAAGACACACGAGTGGTTATCTATAGTTTCTGGAAATGTAGTTCGCGTAGGAATAACTCATTACGCTGCTCATCAGTTAGGAGACCTCACAAGCGTTGAAGTAAAACCTGTTGGAACTGAAATTAAGAAGGGTGAGCCTTTTGGCGTCATAGAAAGTGCAAAGGCAGCTGAGTACCTCTATTCTCCGGTTAGCGGAAGGATAACTGCAGTTAACAAGGAGGCAGGTGTTACGGAAGAGAAGGAAGAGGCCTTTGTCGTAGGAGAACTTGAGAGAATAACAGAAGACCCTTACGGCGAAGGCTGGCTTATCGAAATGGAGGCCACTAATCTAGATGCAGAGATAAAGGATTTGTTAACTCAAGAGGAGTATGAAGAGTACTTGAAGGGTTTGTCCTAAATTTTGAATTTAATGCCCACTCATTGCGATGAAGTGGTTTAAAAGAAATGCAATGTTGCCGATTTAGTTTAAAAGAGCAAAGGGCTAGAAAGAATAGCTTGTATATGGAAGATAGATCAAATGAAAACTTCGTTCAGCATCCGCTCATTAAACCAGGAAAGCTAGAAGCAAGGTTATATCAGCAATTCATTTCAGCAAGAGCTATTGAGGAGAACACGCTAGTCGTACTTCCTACTGGGTTAGGAAAAACCTCGATAGCCGCGATGGTAATGGCATATAGGTTGCAGAAGTTTCCTAATGGAAAAGCGATGATATTAGCCCCTACCAGACCTCTTGCAATGCAACACCACCGTTTTTTCTCTGAAGTCCTGAATATTGAGGGAGAACGCATTGTTTTGATAACTGGCGCTGTTGCGCCAGAGAAGAGGGTTGATCTTTGGGCTTCAGGAAGAGTTTTTTCGGCTACTCCACAAACGGTTGAAAACGACATTCTTACAGGGAGGCTGGACCTTTCGGACTTCGTTTTATTAGTCTTCGATGAAGCTCACAGGGCTGTTGGAGACTACCCTTACACGCTCATAGCAAAACATTACATGGATAGAGCAAAGAATCCAAGGATATTAGGACTTACCGCTTCTCCAGGAAGCAGTAAGGAGAAGATTTTGGAGATAATCAACAACCTCAAAATAAAACACGTAGAAGTTAGATCCAGAACGAGCCCTGATGTGAGAAAATATGTAGCAAAATTGAGGATAGATTGGATCAGGGTTCCCCTTCCGGAAGATTATAGATCCATCTTGGATGAGCTAAGGTCATTTTATAGAGATCTACTTGGGAAGCTCGAAGAAAGAGGGATAATGGAGCTAGGAAAGAAGGACTACGTCAGGCTAAAGGACTTGCTTCGGCTGAGAATCGAGACCGTTACACGAATGGAGGACAGGTTTGCATCCGCTTTAGTAGCTGCCCTGATAAAGCTCCACTACTTCATGGACTTATTGGAAACCCAGGGGCCAGAGCCTGCCAGAAGATACCTAGAAAAGGTCATCAGGAGAAGGAGGAGGACGGCATCTGATAGGCTCCTCTTAGAAGACTGGAGGGTTATTAAAGCATGGAGGTGGCTTAATTCCCTTCCAAAAGGGAGTGTTCATCCAAAATTAAAGGAACTGGTTTCTATAATCGATAAAGAAGGGATAAAGCTTGGGAAAAGGGGAATAATATTCGTAAATTACAGGAAAACGGCTGAAACGGTGTTACAGTATTTAGCTGAAGAAGCTGGGGTTAAAGCCTCGCTGTTCATTGGTCAAGCTAGAAGAGAGGAATTAAAAGGGATGAGTCAAGAGGAGCAGAGAAGAATACTTCAGGACTTTTCTTCAGGGAAGTACAACCTGTTAATCGCCACAAGCGTTGGAGAAGAAGGCCTTGACATACCAGAGGTTGATCTAGTAGTTTTTTATGATGCAGTACCCTCCGTAATAAGGCACATTCAGAGGAGAGGAAGGACTGGGAGAGTAAGACCGGGAAAAGTCGTTGTTTTGATATCTGGTAAGAGAGAGGAGTCCTTTTACTGGTCAACTGTCGTAAAAGAGAGGAAAATCATGAAAGCCCTCCAGGAAGTGAGTAATATAGTAAAAGAGAGGGAAAGACACCCGACTTTGGAAGAGTTTTCCGCTGAGGAAAAGCAGGAGCCCCCAGGCGAAAGGAAGCTTGAGGTGGTTGTAAGGGTAGATGTAAGGGAGCTAGGTGGGGAAGTGGTCAGGAAGCTTGCATCCTATCCTGATGTAAAAATAAGCGTTTCTAGATTGGAGATTGGTGACTACATAGTTAGCGATGAGATTGCAATAGAAAGGAAGACTGTAGACGATCTAGCATCTTCTTTGGTCGATGGAAGGATATTTGATCAGATAAAAAGGCTAAGAGCAACATACAAGAAGCCAATCCTCCTTATCGAAGGCGAAACGCCATATAGATCAAAGAAAAGAGGTGTTAACCCTAGATCATTGATGGGATTGGTATCAAGCCTGGTAGCCAGCGGTTTACCAATCCTTTGGGCAAATAACCCTGAAGAAAGCGCGGAGCTAATTAGATTATTGGCAATAAGGGAGCAAAGCGATAGAAGGGTAATTCCTGAAGTTAAACATCCTCCGGCAGTAGATGAAAAGGCTATTTTGGAAAGAATACTTACCGGAATTCCTGGAGTTGGGATAGTTATTGCTAGAAATTTGTTAAGCTCATTTGGCACGTTGAAGAGAATTTTCTCCGCTTCAGAAGAGGAATTGCAATCAGTTGAGGGAGTTGGGCCTCTAATTGCCAAAAGAATAGTTGAATTTGCAAACAAGGAGTACGGTGAGGAAAAGTGAGGGCTACAGAGGTCCACAGTTTCAATCTGGGGAGAGAAGAGGAGTGTTTCGTGAGGTTTCTTTTCGGCTTACTGCAAATAGATGGATGCGTTGATCTCATGCTTACGGGCATCTCCTCCAAGAGGGAAAACAAGTACGTCTACAGAAAGATTTCTATAAGGGTTAACGATGGCTGCGGATATTCAAAAATCGATAGCAGTAGGATTGCAAAAATTTCAGTAGAATTCATCTTTGGGAACAGAGTTTCTGCTGATTTCCTGCTCACATTCTCTTACTACTATCTCGGGCCAAGAAATAAGAGAATAAGGTTAGCTGACGATCAATACCTCCTTTCTCTAAGGAACAATGATGGACTCATCGTTCTTGAGCTAAAGCCATGGCATGGCCTATTTAGAACATCTCCAAAAGCGGTCTTACGCATGTTGCTTTGGGAAGCTGGCCTTCTTGAGTGAGGGGTTATCTACTTCCCTCTTTCTCAGTTATCCTCTTAATCTTATGAATTGCATCCAAGAGGCCATTTAGCACGTTTACGAGAATTGTAAGGTCTTGATAGTTTTCTGATTCAGAAATCTCCCTTGTGATCTCCTCCACTTTAGAAGAAAGGACATCCTTCAGCTCAATCAGTTTTAACCTTAATAACTCTTCAGCAGCCTCTTCATCCGACTTAACCAAGATGAACCTAGCATTACAGACTGGACATATTGTTTCGCCATCAGTTTGGAATAAAGGAGCCCCGCAGTTGGGACATACTTCACTAAGCATTTTCCATCCTCTTTTAAGGGCCTCTGAAATTCTCCTAGATTTTTCTTCTAGCGGTAAATCTGCCAAAGGATATCCCATGTATTACCCCCTTGCGATTTTATAATCTACTGCTACTTGAGCCTTCTCTTTTTCTAGCACATTCTAGCTGACCCTATACGTTTGAACATGCATCATGCTGAACCTTTCTTTATAGCGCTCTCCGCAATGAATGAGCTCTATGTTCCTATTTGAGAATTTCTATCGCTTCTCTTATGTCTAGCGTCCCTCCCTTCTGAGAAAAAGTAATACAATATGGTAAGAAAGTATAAATAATTGTTAAACATTAGAACCTATGGGTTATCCTTGCCAAGAAAGAAGATAGGTCCAAAGGGGCAGATTCTGATACCTAAACCAATAAGGGATGCCTTAGGCTTGCATCCAGGAGTCGAGGTCCTTATAGAGGTCAGGGGCGATGAAGTGATCATAACAAAACCCAAGATAGAGGGGAGCTATACCGAATACTACATCTCCACCCGCTCACCCAAGTTGAAGAAACCCGTAGATGTGAAGAAAATCATCTTGGAGGAGGCTTCCGAGGATTATGGCCTACATTGACTCGAACGTTTTCATATATCCTGTAATTTACAGCCCTGAAGCTCAGAAGAAAGCTAAGAAATCCAAAGATATCCTGATGAAAATAGAGAGAGGGGAATTGCTGGCATACACATCCACACTCACTTGGGATGAAGTGGTGTGGGTTGTAAGCAGAGTGCTAGGTAGAGAAGATGGGGTAAACCAAGGTAGGAAATTGCTAGCTTTCCCAAATTTGCAGTTCATAGATGTGGATAAGAGAGTGTTGAGTACGGCCCAAAGTCTAATAGACAGATACAAGCTCAAGCCGCGCGACGCTATTCACGTTGCTTCAGCGATAAATAGGAACCTAAAGAAGCTCATAAGCGACGACGAAGACTTCGATGAGGTCAAGGAGGTGGAGAGGATACCGCTACTATAATTAAGGCTTAAAATGAGCTTATGATCGCCATTCGCTCATTATTCCTGTTATCTTTAAAGGAGAAGATTACTGCTTCATGAACTTAAGTATCAGATGGAGGAGAGTTGCTAGCATTAAAAATATAGCGTTAAAATAGCTTTATAACTGCTAAAGGTTTTTCTGCTCCTATGAGCTGAGTGGCAAAATAAGATTTTAAAGGCAGAAGTCGATGTGCTACGATGACTTGTTAGCACATTCCCATTAATTGGGGAGGTGATATCATGAGAAAGCAAGAATATATTTCAGAGATTGAGAGAGCTGTCCAAATCTTAGATAGAATCTCCCAAGATAGAGGTGTTCCTAAAAACATTAGAAGGGCTGCTACAGAGGCTATAGATGCCCTAAGGGATGAAAGTCAGAGCTATGGAGTTAGAGCCAGTAAAGCTATATCCATACTTAATGAGATAATAAACGACATAAACATGCC
>CAZUBM010000025.1:0-23351 GCA_964618805.1 uncultured Nitrososphaerota archaeon | reverse complement strand
TGCCATAGATATGAATGATGGAAGGTTGGGACTGTCCAGAGAGAGAATTGAGAGGGATGGTACACCAGCTTGGGAGGCTAGTGGCTTAGTGCCTTTGGACATCCTTTGAGGTGCAAGGATGGGATCTACATCATTGCGAACGTGTGGCCCGATGCTGGTACCTATGTCTATTTCATAGAAGCAGGGTTTAAGCCAGAAGCCTGAGAAAATGAATGAGATAGGATGGCTCCAATTATCTTCGTTTTAAAGAAGGATTTAATCCCCTTTTTCACCTTTTCCCTGTTAGCGCTAAACGATTAGGTGGACTTTTATGCCTAGCTTTTCTGCGATATCAGCCTGTTTTTCATCGCTTGTAAGCATCTCTCCATACCTCATAGCTTGAGCCAAATACAGCGAGTCATACAAGGAAATTCTGTGCTTTAATGCCAGTCTCAGTGCTTCGCCCAGATAATCGCTTTCTGGCTCCATGATTATGATTTCTGCCCTGAGCAGCGTATTAAGTCCGTCATATAGCTTTAGAACGCTCTCTGGATCTATGATCTTCTGCAGACTACAGTGCTTCCAAAGGGCGTTCCCTACCTCCTTAATCAAATGATCTATGGAGTACAGAGGCTTTCTCTCTCTGATGAAGCGGCCAACTTCCCTCCAGTTATCCTCATGAAGGATGTACTTTGTCAGGGAAGAGGCGTCAACGACTATCACGATCATCCCTCACATACTTAGCTGCTGTTCCCCTCGGACAGGATGGAAGGCTTTCTACGATTTTCTCGAGTTCCTCTATAGCCTTAAGCTGCTCATACTCCTTTATCCTTCTCTCAAGATATCTCCTGATCTCCTCACTCCAGTTTATGGTACTGCGAAGTTCATCCATCTTCTTCTTTAGCTCTTTGGGAACACGAATAGATATTGTAACACTCAACTGAAGCACCTTGTAATATGATTTTGTAATACATATTTATCCCTATCTGTACTGCAGATAGGGTCTTAAGGCTCATTCTCTCCTTGAGAATGACTGAACATCAAATGTTGAAAGTTATCGCCTGCTTTTTTGGTGAACCCTGACTCCAAGCGGGCTTCGTCTTAGCCGATGAGCTAAATCAAGCCATTTGGAGATAATATATATGACTTCTTCCCGTAATTTATAATAGATGATATAATTTGTCTTTTAAATCGAATTTCATAATATTCCCTCCTCATAAATCTAAAGATGGGAGGGATATTACATGCTTAGATTTTTAGTTGGATTTTTGATTTGTCTTTTGCTAACTGTTGGGCCCTATATTCAAATGAAAAGATTAGAGAAGATGACTCCCATCTTTTACACCCTTAAGCTTAGCGAGGGCGAATATGATCCAAAACACGGGCTATACATCGTAAGAAGTCCAGAGCATTACAAAGATGTCGGGATTTATCAAGAATCCATAGAGATAGATGCTCCTCCCAATACAACGGTCATAATCTTTTCGTACTGGACTTCTGGCCCTGGTTTTGCAAAATGGGACTGGCACGGGGGGCTTTTGTATATATTCGAGAATGGAAGCTTTATTAGCCCCCGTGGTCCACGTCTCGAACCCGAGATTTATCACACAAACAACCTGACTTATAACAGCTCAGTCCATTTTGGAAGTTGGAATTATTGGGAGATAAAGGCAAACTCTCCAAACGTGATTGTGAAGATATCTGTCAGGTTTGTTAGGAGCACTCCTCCCGAGATTTAGCAAATTGATGGACTGTTTCTGGCAAGAGTTGGATGAACTGATATCGCCGCTGACAGGGGATCAAGGTATGGTCTGAATGGATCCTAAGCAGGCTCCAATTCCAGAGATCTTAACTCTTCTAATTTAGAGTATTGCTCTAGAAGTGATTTTTAGCTTCGAGTTACTATGAAACCGCTTTTGATTATCTCTTTTCCATCAGATTTGACAGTTGCTTCACTCATTGTTGCGATGAGTCCAAGAAACTTGGATATGGGATAGTTAATAGGATAGAGAGGCCTCGTGGATTTGTCGTTTTAATGGAGAAGGAGATTAGCAATAGCAAAGTTAAAGGCTAACCTCCATCGTGTTCTACCTCCTTGACCCTGAGTAAGGTGTGGCCCCTAAGCGTACACTCTCATTACCTCAAATTCAATGCTATAATGCTTTAAAAGATCTAAGACCTCTTCTAGACCTTCTTCAGGGATCAAAAAACATCCATCTCCAAGCCTTCTACCACCATTCCTTTGAACGACTCCCTTTAATCTTCCTTTCCCGTACAGGCGATAAATCACCCTCATCTTTTCCTTCTGATTTAAGCTCTTGAGGTTGTATCTCACTATGGCCATTGGTCTGAGTTCTTGAAGGAATGCTGGGGCCTTCAAAGGGTATCTCATGTAAAGGGTTATCCCTTGCTCGAATATGCTGCGCAAAAAGGTTGGATCTGTGCTCTCTCTCAGCTCTCTCATGCTCCTTGCAAGAACTTGGGTAAAAAGGCCCAGCTTCCCAACGTTTTCGTAGAGCTTCCTACGGTTCCTCCACATAAGCTCGTCGTCCTCGAAAACAACGAGAAGGTCGTAGTCTGAGTACTCGTCGTAGGTTCCCTTTGCCCTGCTTCCAAAGAGAATCACAGCTATGACTCCTTCTACGCCTATTATGGCGTTTACTATCCTACTTAAGTCTGATTCCAGTTTTTCTTTCGATTTCATTTATTATCCTCTCCATGGCCTCAATTGCTTCTCTAGCTCTCTTTCCATTCAATCCGTCATATCCAAGATCTCCGTAGGCTCCCCAGACCACATCTAGATCTGCAGCAATGTTCGGGAATCTCTCCTTTGTCCAAGTTGTCCTTCTAGCATGTGCTGTCCTCGGATTTAAGTGAAAGTGCATACCTTCTTTTGAAGCAGCTGCTTCAATCGCTTGTTCTACTGCTTTTAGGACCAAATCACCAACCACAGTGTATCTTCCTTTTTGATACTCGTCCAAGGCTGCAGCTCTTTTTTCTTTAGCTAACCTTGCATGATGTCCCACATCCCCCATTATATCTTATTATAAGAAAAAATCTTATAATAAGTATTACCTAAGAGAAGCATAGAAGAACTTCCTGAGGATCCTCCATTTTTGTCAGTAATCACTAAGATTCTGAGTTAAACAAAGCTTTGAGAAAGAACTATTTTGATAGGGTCTAAGTGGGTTCTAATCCTATAGATCTTAACTCTTCCAATTTAGATTTAGATGATATTAGGGAAGAGATCGAATGAATTGCCTTTCTTGAGAGCTTGTGGCCAACCGCTTGAAATCCAATCAGCCTTTCCTTGCCATCCAATATCCCTAGGAACTTAGCATCTGGCTCAAAGAGGCCAGAACATATGCCAATCTTCAAGCTTTGAGCTTGTTTCAGGGGTAACACCTTGAAGCTAATTCCTAAAGCTCTAGCTTCCGCTCCTGTCAAGCCGACCGATGTTACAGAGGTTCCCAAGAACTCATCCCCCTGCAACCTGAGGAATCCACCGTATGACCTTTCCTCACCTCCTAAGTTCCCTCCAGCAATAATTCCAGCCCGATAGGCTATGCTTCCTATTGGTCTGTATGTTTTCATCCCTGAAATTAGATCTATGGTTTCGGAGCAGTCACCGCACGCATAAACGCCTTCTACGGATGTTCTCATCATCTGATCGGTTTCTATGGCCCCTCTCACGCCAAATTTCAGTTGATCAGCTATAACTTCAACCCTTGGCCTAACTCCGGTGACGAAAACCACGAAATCAGCATTATACCTCTTACCACTCAATTTAACCGAGCTTACATGCTCTTGGCCCATTATCGATTCGATTCCTTGCCCTTCAACAACCGAAATCCCGTTGGAAATGAGCAGATCTCTTACAAACTCCGACAACGGCTCCTCTAAAAGTGTCCAAAGAACCTTTTTCAGCTCAACGAGAGTGACCTTCACCCCTCTCTTATGGAGAATGGAGGCGAGCTTAACCCCTATCAGGCCAGCCCCGACTATGAAGCACCTAGCCCCAGCATGCGCCATCTTCCTTATTCTTAAGGCGTCAGAGTAGCTCCTAAGGGAGAAAACGCCATTCATGCTTGAGCCCTCCACCGGGGGAACGAAGGGCTCTCCTCCTGTAGCTATCACAGCTTTTTCGAAGGATATCTTCTTACCATCTTCAAATCTCGCTAATCGATCTTCAAGGTCAAGAGCCTTTATTTTAGCTCCGAAGAGAGATTTTATGCCGTATTCCGCTAAGCAATTAGGTCCGAAGATGGCCAAATCCTCCAAAGATTCCCCTTCTATTAAAGAGAATATGGAGGGCCTCCTATAGGGAAAAGGTTCCTCTCCAACTAACGTCACTTCCTTTTTTGGGTCGGTTGTCTTAGCAGCAATTGCAGCAGAGATCCCTGCAGTTCCCCCTCCAATAACTAGGATGTCAGTTCTCCTCAACCTCTTCACCCTGCTCCTATGGGAGGAAGGATCTTAACCGATGCCCCATCTTTAAGCTCGAGCTTAAGGTCTCTTGGAAGCCTTACCTCTCTATCATCGACTATAACCAAGAAAAAAGGTTTCAAATCTCCTTCTTCATCGAATAGAATGGATCTAGCATCTTTGGGAAGTAACTTCCAGAGGTGGTGCAGCAGCTGCTCAAGGGTTTCGACCTCAACCTCAACTTCGAGCTTCAGCTTCTTAGCTTTGATCACATCTCTAACCCTGCCGAAAAGGTGTACTTCGAACTTTTTTGGCAATCTTTGCACCCGCAGCTGGAGCTTAGGAAGTTTCAGGGGCACATAAAGATTAATTTTTCCTAAATAAATGAGCTCCTAGTTTGCGGTGAAGTCCATGAGTTCCAGGGTGCGTCAAGTACTGCATAGACAAACCCACAGAGTACGTTTGCGTTACTATCTTCAACATAATGAAGAAGAGGTCCTTAAAGAATATCTCTAGCCTGATTGAGCTGATCTTCCCACTAAGATTAAACCCAGCGAAAAACCAATTTCATTCAAGCATACTCCAATGAGACATTAGCAAATATTAATCTCAAAATCTGACATCATATGTCCCTAGATAAGATAACCCAGAAAGTGGATAGATCCTTTCCAAACACGCATATGATTAACAATTTAGTGAGGTGCTAGATTGCCCAGACATATTTATGCAAATCCACTCGAATGCTCTGGATGCAAGTTATGCGAACTTGTTTGCTCATTTACTTTTGATAGGGTTCTAGATCTTAATAGAGCTAGGATAAAAGTGGTAAGCCGTGGTCATTTAGATCAACTTTTAGTATGTAAAAACTGTCAAAATGCGCCATGTATTGAAGCTTGTTCGACAGGAGCGATTTATCGAGATTCTAGGGGTATCATTATGGCAAACGAGATAAATTGCGTGGGATGTAGTGAATGTGTAAAAGCTTGTCCCTACGGCGGGATAAAAATACATCCAACAAAGAAGGTTGCAATAAAATGTGTGCTCTGTGGTTCTTGCATTGAGTGGTGCCCTGCAGAATGTCTTAAGATAGTTGAAGACTTACCTTAATTTTAACATAGTACAATTACCGTTCCTGTCCTATGATCTAAAACTTTACGGCTTTATCTATGTATTAATTATCGCTTTCTCGCTGATCTGCTTTATCATATTTTCTCCTCGTGATATAAACGATCTCTCTATAGGAATTTTCCCCTCTCCTTAGCTTGTCATAATTTCTAATGCTGGAGCAAATTGTACGATATTTTTCATAGAGTAACTTTCTCTTAATTAGAATAAACAAGAAAATGAACAGAAACCATGCGAATTGAAAGTAATACATCCAAAGAGAATTTTTATTTTGCTAAGGACTCATAACCTCCTTGATGCATAATAATGTAAACTCAGAGATACCTGAGAAAACGAAAAGAACTGAAGATATTGCAGTAGAGATGAAAGGAATTGTAAAAAAGTTTCCCGGCATAGTAGCCAATGATCATATAGATTTCGAACTTAGAACGGGAGAGATACATGCTCTTTTGGGTGAGAATGGAGCTGGAAAGACAACACTTATGAACATCCTTTATGGTCTCTACAAGCCTGATGAAGGCGAAATTTACATAAGAGGTAAAAAAGCGCAAATAGAGTCCCCAAGAGATGCAATAAGACTTGGTATAGGTATGGTTCACCAACATTTTATGTTAGTTCCTAAGTTTACTGTAGCTGAGAACATAGTACTCGGACAAAGAGGTCCGAAATGGCCTTTATTGGACCTTGTTGAAATAGAAAAGAAAATAATTGAGCTTTCAGAAAAATATGGCTTAAAGGTCAATCCAAGAGCAAAGATATGGCAACTCTCAGCTGGAGAGCAGCAAAGGGTTGAGATTCTAAAAATTCTATATAGGGGAGCAGATATCCTGATCTTAGATGAGCCCACCTCTGTGCTAACTCCTCAAGAGACAGAAAGCCTCTTTAGAACACTTAAATCTATGAAAAAGGAGGGAAAATCAATAATATTCATAACTCACAAATTGGACGAGGTTATGAGAGTAAGCGATAGAGTTACTGTGTTAAGAAGAGGAAGAGTCATTGGCAGGGTGGATACTAAAGATACAGACAAGCATGAACTTGCAAAAATGATGGTTGGAAGAGAAGTTCTCTTTGCGATAAGAAGAAAACCAACGAAGATCGGCAAAGTAGTGCTTGAAGTAAAGGATTTGATGACTATGAGCGATCAAGGATTGGTAGCTCTAAAAGGGGTTTCTTTTGCTATTCATCAAGGAGAAATATTGGGTATAGCTGGCGTTGCTGGTAATGGCCAAAGAGAACTTGCAGAAGTTATAGTTGGGTTAAGAAAAGCAATAAAAGGCAAGGTATTGATAGAAGGAAAGGATATTACTAATTCTCCTCCTAGACAGATTCTTAAACAAGGAGTTGCCTATATTCCAGAGGAAAGGCTTAAAAGAGGTCTAATCGGAGAGTTTTCTGTAGCAGAGAATCTGGTACTAAAAGAAAAGTTCTTACGTACCTTCGCAGATGGATGGTTCCTTCCTGTTAGCAAGCCTCTTTTTCTTAATAAAGAAAAGATTTATAATTATACGAATCAGTTGGTCAAAGAATACAACATCAAGACTGTTAGCGCATCATCCCCAGCAAATCAGCTCTCTGGAGGAAATATCCAAAGGATGATATTAGCTAGAGAATTGACTCAGACTCCAAAGCTAATAATAGCTGTCCAACCAACTATGGGACTTGATGTAGGAGCGACAGAATTTATAAGATCAAAAATATTAGAGCAAAAGGAGAGAGGAGCTGCTATTCTCTTGATTTCTGGGGATTTAGATGAGATTCTAATGATAAGTGACAGAATATTAGTGATGTATGAGGGGAGAATTGTGGGAGAAATGTTAAGTGAAGAGGCAGATATAGATCGCATAGGCTTACTCATGGCGGGAGTCACTAGTTAGCTCTAAACTGAATATTCACTCATCCCAAAGTAAGTAAAGATTATAAGAAACAGGTAGCAAAGTATGGGATGGAGGTGTCTTAGAATAGAAAAGAAGACCTTATTAGTTATCCTATTGATCATTTTAGTTGCTATAGCTGCCATTTATGTCCTAACAAGACCTAAAGCTCCTCCTGCTGCTCCTTTTAGAATTGCTCTGATCCTTCCAGGTAGAATTGATGATGTATCGTGGAATCAAGCTGCTTATGAAGGAATTATGTGGCTTAAAGATAAGTATGGAGAGGCTATAGATATAACATACACGGAAGAGGTTTATGAAGTCGCAAAAATAGAACCAGCGCTAAGAGATTACGCAGAGAAGGGTTATGATATGATAATAGGTCATGGGTTCCAGTTCATGGAGCCTATAGTTACGGTAGCCCCTGAATATCCACATACAGCATTTCTCTTGGGAACCGGATATAAGACTGTTGAAAATAGCATTGTTTATGATGTAAGATTGGAGGAAGGAGGCTACTTAATGGGGGTTCTAGCAGCGCTAATGAGTAAGACTGGAAAAGTTGGAGTAATAGGAGGATGCGACGTGGTGGAGATCTACAGAGGGCATGAAGGATTTAAGTTAGGAGCAAAATCGATTAATCCAGATATAGAGATATACGAGCATTATACTGGTGATTGGAGAGATGCTGAGGGAGCTAAAGAAGCAGCTATAAGTATGTTCGAAATGGGAGTAGATGTGATTTGGCATAGTGGAGATGGTCTTGGATTGGGAGTAGTTGAAGCAGCCAAAGAGAAAGGATTCTGGTTCATGGGAGTTCCAGTTGATCAAAGTTCTCTTTGTCCTGAAAAATGTCTCAGCTGCGTAGTATACTCCTGGGGTCCGCTATTTGAGCAGATAATGAATGATTGGAGAGAGGATGGCAAGTTCGATAAGAAATTTTACTGGGCATCCTTTGCTAATGGGGGCATAACCTTATCTCCATTCAATCCAGCAGTTCCCAAGGATGTGAGAGATACTATAGAGCAGGTTAAGCAGCAGATAATCTCAGGTCAACTTAACATCACTGCAATGATACCACCAAAAGCCGGATAAAACCCATCCTTTCTCTTTTTGGGAGGTTTTGCTCTTAGTGTCTATAGAGAGAGAAGGTTTTAGTACATCTGTTTTAATTCCATTAATAGCTATAATAGGAGCTCTTATAGTTAATTCGATCTTACTCCTAGCTGTTGGAGTTAACCCACTTTTTGCTTATAAATCCCTCTTATCTGGGGCTTTAGGTAGTACCTATGGGATAACGGAGAGTCTAGTGAAAGCTACTCCTCTCTTACTGGTCAGTCTTAGCATGACGGTGGCCTTCAAATGTAATGTATGGAACATAGGAGCAGAAGGACAAATGATAATAGCTACGATAGTAGTTACTTGGGTTACACTAGCCATAGGAGACAGGGGAGGCCCGCTATTGCTCCTCTTAGCGATGTTAGTTGGCTTCTTAGGAGGTGCTTTCTGGGCGTTTATACCAGGACTACTAAAAGCTAAGTTTGAAGTGAATGAGGTTATAGTTACACTGATGATGAATTACATAGCCACCTTTCTCTTAAGCTACTTGGTTCATGGACCTATGATGGATCCAAAGGCATACGGATATCCCCTCTCTCCAGTTCTGCCAAAATCGGCTCTCTTACCAAAACTTGTGAAGGGCAGTCGATCACATGCGGGAGTATTAATTGCCCTTCTATGCGCTCTCTTAACCTATATTCTACTGTGGAAAACTCCACTGGGTTATTACATAAGAGCTGTAGGCTTAAATCCCGAAGCAGCATACTGTGCTGGAATTAATGTCTTTAGAAGTATTATTATCGCTATGATTTTGAGTGGGGGTTTAGCCGGATTAGCTGGGATGATAGAGGTTTGTGGAGTTCACAGGAGGCTTCTAGATACGCCGCTCTCGGGAGGATATGGATATCTGGGAATCCCGGTAGCTCTAGTCGGGAGACTTCATCCTTTAGGTGTAGTTCTTGCGTCATTATTCTTTGGCACTCTTTTCGTAGGCGCTGAGATGATGCAAAGGACAACGGGAATACCGACTACTCTAGTTTACTGCATAGAAGGCTTAATGATGCTTTTTCTAGTCAGCAGCGAGTTTATAACTAAGAGGGGGAGGGCATGAGTCTAAAATTTATAAACCAAGCGCTAATTGTTGGACTATTCTCTGCAGCTATAAGAATGGCCACTCCTCTAGCATTAGCAGCTCTTGGAGAGATATTCTCAGAGAACTCTGGCATAATAAACCTTGGTGTAGAGGGAATTATGCTAATGGGTGCCCTGTTAGGCTTCCTTGGGACTTACTTTACTGGGTCTCTTCTCGTAGGAGTACTCCTTTCTATTCTAATAGGTATAATCATGGCTCTTATTCATGGATTAATCACTATAAGGTTTATGGCCAATCAGGTAGTTAGCGGAATGGCCCTTTGGCTGCTTGGCTGGGGACTTTCAGGCTTTCTTTACAGAATGATATTTGGGGTTCGAACTTTGCCTCCCACAGTTAAAGGATTTGATACCATCTCTATCCCTTTACTAAGTGAGATGCCGTTTCTAGGAGCGATACTTTTCAATCACAATGTTCTCGTGTACCTTATGTTTATTCTAGTGTTTCTGAGTTCTATAGTCCTTTATAGAACTGATTTTGGTCTCAGAATAAGGGCGGTAGGAGAGAATCCAAAAGCAGCAGATACCTTAGGAGTAGATGTCTATCGAATACGTTACATGTGCTTGATGATAGAAGGAGGCTTGGCTGGGCTTGCTGGGGCGTACTTATCCTTAGCTCAATTAAGCATGTTCATTGAAGGCATGACTCTAGGAAAAGGATTTATAGCAATAGCCATAGTATATTTTGGCAAATGGAATCCCTATAGAACCTTTTCTGGCGCCTTGCTTTTTGGTTTTGTCGATGCTCTCCAGAAGCGTTTACAAACAATGGGATTTGGTATTCCATATCAATTTTTGCTAATGTTACCTTATATTATCACAATACTTACACTCTTAGGTGTAGCGAGGAAGGCAGAGGCACCAGCCTCTCTAGGAGTTCCCTACAGAAGGGAATGAACTCAGCTTTAAAAAAATATATATAAGAAGTTGAGACATTATCCCGTATGTTCTATGGTTGGGCGGGTACTGTTTTACGTGTTAATCTTACAAATGGGACGATAAGGAGACAGCCCTTAGATAAAAAACTAGCACTAAATTACTTAGGTGGAAGGGGTCTCAACTCTAAAATACTGTATGATGAACTTGAAGTAGGAATTAATCCACTCGGGCCTGAAAACAAGGTAATCTTTGGGATAGGACCAGCTAACGGTACAAGAGCTCCTGGATCAAATCGGTACACTGTGAGCGCTCTTTCCCCTCTAAGCGGTACTATTGGAGATGGGAATGCAGGAGGTTCATGGGGGGCTATGCTCAAGTATGCTGGATATGATGCTGTAGTAATAGAAGGAAGATCCAGTAAGCCGGTTTACTTATGGATAGATGATGATGTAGTCGAAATTAGGGACGCATCTCACCTTTGGGGAAGAACTACTTGGGAGACGGAGGACATAATAAGGGAGGAGGTAGGGGATCCAGACATAAATATAGCATCAATAGGTCCAGCGGGGGAGAATCTCGTATTATATGCTTGCGTTATAAATGATAAAGCTAGAGCTGCAGCTAGATGCGGAATAGGAGCTGTTATGGGATCTAAGAAGCTCAAAGCTGTTGCTGTAAGGGGAACTAAGGGCGTAAGAGTAGCAGATCCTAGGGAACTAAGGGAAGTCGTTGAGAAAAATCACGAGGCTTTGATGATGGATGAGGCCTACTATAAGGCATTCTCGACAGAAGGAACAACGTCTCTAATTATGATGTACAACCAAATGGGAGCCCTTCCAACTAGAAACTTTCAGAAGGGAACATTTGAAGACGCTGAAAAGATAAGCGCCGATGTATTTATGAGGAAATATGCCATAAGATCGGTAGCATGTTTTGGCTGTCCTCTCCACTGCAGCCATTGGTATAAGATAGAAGGAGGTCCTTATAGTGAAACCATAGGAGAGGGCTTAGAGTACGAGACAATATGCGGTTTTGGATCTAGATGTGGGAACAGCGACTTTGACTCCATAATAGTAGCTCATGAACTCTGTAACAAATATGGCTTAGATACCATATCCACATCTGGTTCGATCGCATTCGCCATGGAGTGTTATGAAAAGGGTCTTTTAACAAAAGAAGATACCGAAGGCATGGAGATAAAATGGGGGGACTCTGAGCTAATTATAGAGTTAGTCCACAAAATAGCGAAAAGGGAGGGATTTGGAGATTTTCTTGCCCAAGGAGTTAAGAAAATGGCAGAAAGAATAGGTAAAGAAGCGCAGAAGTTTGCGCCGGAAGTTAAAGGGGTTGAGATAATAAACGTAGATCCTAGAGGACCAAAAGCATGGGCATTAGCATTTGCAGTTTCAACAAGAGGAGCTGACCACCTCAGAGCTTTCCCAATAGGAGAATTCCACTTTCCTCCTGATTTAGCCAAGGATATGTTCGGTTCAGAGGAAGCTGTTGATCTTTTTGGAGTTAAGGGGAAGGGAAGGTTAGTTGCTTGGCATGAAAACGTTCGAGCCGTCCACGATTCTCTAGAGATATGTGTTTATAATACCGCTAGAACTCCAGTCTCAAGAGAAGTGATAAAGCACGCACTTTTCTTTCCTGAAGCATTAGCTAGGCTCATACATGCCGTTACAGGAATATCTCTCACAAAGAAGGATGTTCTTAAAATCGGTGAAAGGATAGTGAACATAGAAAGGCTCTTTAATGCTAAAAGGGGCTTTAATAGAAAGCACGACACACTTCCTGATAGATTTCTAAAGGAGCCTATGCCTGAGGGGCCATTTAAGGGACAAGTAGTCAAACTAGAACCAATGCTTGATGAATACTATGAGGCTAGGAATTGGGATGTTAAAACAGGGCTTCCAACTAAAGAGAAGTTGCAGGAACTTGGAATAGAGTATTCAGGTGAGTAGAATTGCATAAGATTTTGGTTGTCCTCCCGGAACTATGCACTGGATGTAGGATATGTGAGCTGGTATGTTCTGAACATAATACTGGCGCTTTCTCCGTAACTAGATCTAGAGTAAAGGTAATTAAACAGGAGGGAGAGAGACCTAACATTCCAATACTCTGCTCACAATGTGAGGATCCCCCATGTGTTGCTGCTTGTCCAACCCATGCCTTATATAAGGACTGGGAGGATGGAATTGTCAAACTTGACTTAAACAAATGTATTGGATGCAAGATGTGTTTCCTCTTCTGTCCTAGTGGGGCAATCTCGATAGATCCCAATACTCTCCTCCCAATAAAGTGTGATCTCTGCGGCGGGGATCCAGAGTGTGTCAAAGCATGTCCTACCGGAGCACTTGATTTTATTAGGGTAGATAGAGCTACGCTAAAGAAGAGAAGAATAAGTGTTGAGAGGCTCTCTGGACTCACGGTAGTAGGTATTAAAAGGTTATAGCTGAAATGGGCAAAGTCATAGTTATAAATCCGGAGCTATGCACTGGATGTAGGATATGTGAGCTAGTATGTTCTGCTGAACATCAGGGAGCGTTTATACCCTCTCTATCTAGGATAACAGTTGTTAGATTGGATAAAGGTCTAAATTTCCCTATTTTGTGTCTCCAATGCCAAGATCCCCCCTGTGCTGCTGCTTGTCCACAAGGAGCTATTTTTAGAGATGATTCTAAGGAACTAGTTCTTGTAAATGAAAAAGCATGTATAGGCTGTAAGTACTGTATCTACTGTTGCCCTTTTGGTGGGATGGGGCTTAACTTCTTTGAGAGAAAAATAATAAAGTGTGATTTATGCAAAGGAGAAGCTAAATGTGTAAAGGCTTGTCCCACAGGAGCTTTGGAGTTTCTTGAAATAACTAAAGAAGTAATTCAAAGGAGGAAGGAGGGAATAAGCAGAGTAGCAAAATTACTTCGAGAGGCTTAGCGCTAAATTTTCCCTAAATAATTACTCTCTATTACTCTAGCTCTAGGATAGGATCCACCAACTTAAATTTCCTAGAATCTACAAGTCCTCTGTTCGTTATTCCAAGCTCAGGGACGGTAGGCAGGGAGACAAAGGATAATTGCATAAAGGGAGATTTTAATTTGCATCCTAAAAGCTGTGCTATTCTCTTGAGTCTCTTGAGCTTAGATACTACCTTGTCAGCTGGTTCAAGTGATAATAACCCAGCAAATGGTAGAGGAAGTTCTCCTAGTATAGATCCAGACTTAACAACAACAAAGCCTCCTCCAATCTCCTTTAATCGCCTTATGGCTAAGAGCATATCATCAGGGTTAGTTCCTACCGTAATCAAGTTATGATGATCATGAGATATTGAGGATGCTATAGCTCCCTCTTTAAGTCCAAACCCACTTATAAATCCCTTTCCAACCTGTTTTAAGCATCTATGCCTCTCAACAACTGCTATATGGAGGAGATCTCTTTCTGGGTCCGCTGTTACTATCCCTTTCTTTACAGAAATCCATTCACACATCTCTCTCTTCACTATCTGACCAGGTATTACCTTTATGACGCGGACCTTTGCTCTCTTTGCTCCCTTAACTTTTATCACTAAATCTACTGCCCTTAGTTCTTGACTAACTCTAATTGTACTAAGAGCCCAACTAGGGATATTCGCTCTTTGGTATAAGTAAAGGAGCCTCCCTTTATGATATAAAAGCTTTCCATCGAAAATTACAGAGTTGACCTCAAAACTCTCCAGTTCCTTTAGAATAACTACATCTGCCTTTCTATGCGGAGCTAGAATTCCTAAAGTTTTGTCTAAACCAAAATGGGTTGCTGCATTTATAGTAGCCATTTGAATAGCTATTATAGGATCAACTCCAATCCTTATAGCTTCTTTTACGTTGAAATCAACTCCTCCTTCTGAAATGAGATCATCCGGATGCTTATCGTCTGTGCAGAACATTAAACCTCTCATATCTGAAATCTTCTTCTGCATCTTAGAGAGTATGGCAACAAGATTTCTCTCAGAGCTGCCCTCCCTTACCATTACCGCGCATCCTCTTCTTAGTCTCTCTAGAGCTTCTTCCTGTGACAAACATTCATGGTCATCTACGAGACCAGCCGCCACACAGGCATTAATCTCTTTTACTGAGGCACCAGCCATATGTCCATTAGTGATTTTACCTATAGATTCAGCTAAAGCTATCTTCTCCAAGTAAATTCTCTTGCCAGAGAGAAGATTCTGGTAGTTAAGCTCTCCCAAGGAGACGGCTTTCTCTATTTTCAGGAGCTGAGCGGTATCTTTAAGATTCAACTCAGCTCCAGAGTCTTCAAGATCAGGAGCTGTCGGAACTCTAGACGGGATCTGGAAGTATATTCTGAGAGGAGCTTTTTCAGCCATAGATGCTATGAGTTTTATTCCCTTACTCCCAAGGACATTAGCCAGCTCGTGAGGATCGGCAAGAAGACAAGTCACTCCATGTGGAAGTAAGACGCATGCCAAGGCTTGAGGGACAAGTAAGGTGCTTTCAATATGCATATGGGAATCTATTAATCCTGGCACCAGATACATACCTTCAGCATTCAATGTCTTGCATTCTGGGTAATCAACGGATTTTCCAATACCAACTATTCTATCCTCAAACAATATTAGATCAGCATCCTCTAATTCCCCCGTAAGGACGTTTACAATTATTCCTCCAGTGATCTTTAGGGTTGGAGGAATTTCTCCCGTTGCCGCCATTATAAGCTTAGACATAAACTCAATTTCCAGACCTACATCGCTCCTCTTTATCATACCAGGGAATTATTAGTTAGATGTGAAGTATTAAGTATTGAGTGATTATGAATCTAAAGGATAAGAGAAGCAGGAAAATTGTTGTTCTTGCTCATTGTCTCTTAAACCAAAACTCAAAGGTCTTTGGAATAGCAATTGCTCCCGGAGCCATACCTGAGATTGTAGAATTTTTGCTTAAGCATGAGATTGGGATATTACAGATGCCTTGCCCAGAGATGATGTATTGGGGGATAAGGAGATGGGGTATGGTTAGGGAGCAATATAACGTTCCTTTCTTTCGAGAATTTTGCAAAAGGATAGCCAAAGAAATAGTCTTTCAGATCTCAGATTATGTGAAAAACGGCTACAAGGTTTTAGCTATCGTTGGTGCTGATGGTAGTCCGGTTTGTGGAGTTAACTGGACAAACGAAGAAATAGGATCAAGATGGGGCGGATTTTTGGAGGAGGAAATACTCAGAAGGAAGCCTCCAAAGCAGAAGTTTGTTAGAGGAGAGGGAATCTTCATAGAAATTTTGAGAAGAGAACTGGATGCAAACAACATAAAGATACCTTTTCTAGCCTATCCAGAGTTTTCTGAGCTTGGATCGATTTCAGAGCTTGTTAATAAGCTTAAAGAGCTCTTAGAAGCTTAGTTTACTTATATTTTTATGGACGACCAAGATTGTGAGTAGGCTCAGGAAAACTATAAACTCCTTTAGACAGGTTCTAAACCAATAGATTCCAATTCATCCACGTTACATCCGGCTGATATCAACGAAGAAATTGAATTGATTGATTTTCTAGACAATTTCTGCCCTACTGCCTGAAATCCTATTAATCTTTCCTTTGCGTCAACTATCCCAAGTAACTTCCCTGGCCGGTTGAAAAGGTTGGAGTAGATACCAAACTTTACTTCTCTGTACTTCAAAGGAAGCACCTTGAAATCTACTCCCAAAACCCTGGCCTCACTTCCAGTTAGGCCGATTGATGTTATGGAAATTCCCAAAAAATCATCTCCCTGTAACCTGAGGAATCCATTATATCTTCTCTCCTCTCTAACTGAATTGGCGCCAGCTAGCTTTCCAGCCTGATAAGCTATGCTTCCAATTGGTCTATAGGTTTTCTTCCCTGAAACCAGATCAATGGTTTCAGCACAGTCCCCGCAGGCATATACGCCATCCATTGATGTTTTCATAAATTTGTCAGTTTCTATAGCCCCCCTAACTCCCAACTTAAGTTGATTGATCACAATTTCACTTCTAGATCTAACTCCAGCAGTAATGATCACGAAATTAGCGTTATATTTCCTATCATCAATAACAACCGAATTTACATGATGCCGACCTTTTATGGACTCGACCTCTTTTCCCTCAATGATTGAAATTCCGTTAGAATGAAGTAAGTCTCTAACATAAGTGGATAAAGGACGCTCTAACAGAGTCCATAAGACATTTTTAAGCTCAACAAGGAGGACCTTCACTCCCTTCTTATGAAGAATAGAAGCAAGCTTGACTCCTATCAACCCAGCTCCTATTATGACACATCTGCTCCCAACACTTAGCATCCTTCTTATGCTTAGGGCATCCGAACAGCACCTGAAGGGAATAACACCTTTGATATCGGAACCCTCTATTGGAGGGATAAATGGCTTACCGCCCGTTGATATTACAACTTTATCAAAAACTACCTTTTCACCATTATCAAGCGTTGCCGACCTATCCTCAAGGTTGATTGCCTTTACTTTAATTCCAAATAATGATCTTATGTTGTATTTTGTCATGAGATCTGGGCTATATATTGCCAGATCTTCTAGGGAGCTGTTATCTATTAGCGAGAATATTGCAGGTCTTCTGTATAAGAATTCTTCTTCCCCAATTAAAATCACCTCTCTTTTTGGATCTGTATTTTTGGCAGCAATAGCCGCTGAAATCCCAGCAATTCCGCTGCCTACGACTAGGATATCTGCCCTCAATGCCTTCACCCTACATCGAGAGAAGGAGGGATTTTTGAGCAATCTTTATCCTTGAGTCTTAGCTTCAAGTTCCAGGAAAATTTCATCTCCTTACTGTTGACCATTAACAAGAAACATGGTTTTAAGATTCCCTTCTTATTGAAAAGGGTGGACTTAACATCGCTAGAAAATACTTTCCAAAGGCGATAAAGGGACTCTTCTAAGGTCTCTGCTTCAGCCTCAAAGTTCGGTTGCTTAGCTTTGATGGTGCCTCGTATTTCACCGAACAGATGTATTTCAAACTTTTTTGGCAATCTCGGCACCCGAGACTAGCAATAAGTCACAAGGGAACAGATAAAGATTTACCTCTCCCTCTACATGTGATGTTAACCTAGTTAGCAGATCCCTGCGCAGTATCTCCCATAGTACCCTTGCATGAATCTCTGTTTCCTCTTCCTCTGATATACCCATAGCACCAAGCATAAGATGCCCGGAGTCCTCTAGCAAAGTGATAATTTCCTGAATCTTGGATAGGGTGATGTTTATACCTTCCTCCCTTGCAATCTTTATCCATCTCCTTAGAAGATCCCCATAGATCTCCTCTTTTGTTTTTGCTTTCGGGAATATCCTCAAATTCGCCGAGGTGTAAATGTTTCTTAGAAATTTAACTCCCTTTCATATGTCCTGAGTAAAGGCGATTCATCGGTTATCTCCCTTGGGAGCATATCATCGGTTCCTCTGCTCCTTTGCTCTAAGTAAAGCTTTGAGGTAATGGGCTGCCTCCTCAGTGATAAATATGTCATAATCGCAATACTTTCCTTTGGTTATGTCAGCCTCGACATGAATGTGGACGGGAGTTCTTTCAACTTCCAGATCCTTCTTTATATGCCTGTACGCTTCTCATAACGTTTATTTATTTGAGGGTAAATGCTAGTAGCGGTGCAGTTATGGCTGTCGATGAGGATTCCTGTGGTATGCTAGTAACCCTAGGGAGCTTAAGAAGTACCGTGGAATGCACGTAGCCATATGGAATAAGCAGGTTATAGGCTACGGAGAGACAGCCAAGGAAGCTTACGAGACGGCTAAAAAGAAGTATCCTAAATCTGAGCTAGCATTGGCCTATATCCCGAGGATGAAGTGACGATCCTATGAAGGAGGAACGGCATCTTTGCTGTTAGTAGATTCGGATATGGACATGAGTAGATGAGTGTGATGGTAGTCAGCTTGTTTAGAGTGGGAACTCAATTGATATTAATGAGAGGATATTAGGCATGTTAGGGTGAGTGATTGCCTAAGCATTTGTTTGCTGATCCCCTTGAGTGTACTGGGTGTAAGCTTTGTGAGATTGTGTGCTCGTTTGTCTTTGAGGGTTTGATAGATCCTTCTCGGTCGAGGATTAGGGTTTTGAGTTTAATGCCTCTTGATCAGCCGATAGCCTGTAGGAATTGTGCAAGGGCTCCGTGTGTGGATGCTTGTCCTGTTGGTGCTCTCTATAGGGATGCTAGGGGGGTTGTATTAGTTGATGAGGGGAAGTGCATAGGGTGTGGGAGTTGTGTCGAGGTTTGTCCTTTTGGTGCGATAAGAATTCATCCGGAGAGGGGTGTGGCTATTAAGTGTGTTTTGTGTGGGTCTTGTGTTGAATGGTGTCCTGTTGGTTGTCTTAGAATAGTTGATGAGAGGGAGATGGCTTCTAGTAGGGGGGAGAGATATCTTGCTTGTCTTCATGAGGCTTTAAGGGAGAGGTGGTCTAAGCCTGGTGTTAAGGTTTCTCAGGAGTAGTGGGTGGCTCAGGCCTGTTGTTCTCTTCTGTATGGTATTCCTAGGGCTGGAGGTGCTCTTGTCCCTCTGGAGACGGCTATTAGGGCTAGTATTATTGTAAGATAGGGGAGAGTTAGGAGGAAGTAGGTTGCGGATGGATATCCGATTCTGGCCAGGTATTCTTGTAGAGTTGTCGCTATCGACCATGAGAATCCAAATATCATGGAGCCAGCCCATGTTCTTAATGGGTCCCATTTGCCGAAGTAGACTAGCCCTATTGCTATGAATCCCATGCCGAATGTTAGGTTTTCGAAGAAGAGTCCCACAACTCCGAGACAGAGGAATCCGCCGGCTAGACCCGCTAGTCCGGATCCTAGTATTGTGGCTAGATATCTTACTAGAGGTACGTTTACTCCTAATGTATCCGCTGCTCTGGGGTTTTCTCCTGCTGCCCTGAGTGAGAGCCCCCATCGGGATCTATAGAGTATAAACCACATTAGGGGGATTAGGATGTAGGAGAGGTAGACTGCTGGGTATTGGTTAAAGAATCCTCTTCCTATTATTGGGATCTTCGAGAGCCCGGGGATGAGGAATTGTGCTGATTTCTCTATTGTTACATGTTTTTCTCCGAAGATTGATCTGTAGAGAAAGTCTGATAGGCCGAAGCCCAAGAAGAAGATACCCATTCCTGCTATTACCTGATCTACCTTCAGCGTTATGGATAGGAATCCCATTAGGGCTCCGAGGGCCATTCCTACAGTTATGGCAGATAAGTAGCCGAGTAGTAGGCTTCCTGTGGTGTATGTGCAGTAGAAGCTTATGAATGCTCCCATAAGCATTATGCCCTCTATTCCGAGGTTTAGGATGCCTGATCTTTCTGAATAAACCTCTCCTACTCCCGCTAGAGCTAGGGGGTGCCCATAACAACTGTTAAGTTTAGTATTGGTTCGGCTAGTTCCAACATTAGCTTCTCACCACCCTAATTCTGTATCTAACGAATAGTTCGGATACTAGGACGAATAGGTAGATCATTCCCTCCATGGCCTTGGAGAGTGTGTAGGTAACTCCCGTTGCTGCTTGTAGGTATACAACCCCATTGTATATGACGCCGAACATTAGGGAGGATGGAATTATTGCTATTGGATGATTTTTCCCTACTAGAGCTACAACTATGGCTGTGTATCCTAATCCAACTGCTATACCCTCATAGAGTACATGGAAGACCCCCATCACCTCTATCGAACCGGCTAGGCCAGCTAGTCCTCCGCTTATCATCATGCTTATGAGAGTTATTCTCTCGACATCATAGCCTGCGTAGAGTGCGCTAGATGGATTCTGACCGCATGCTCTCATCTTAAATCCTAGGTTTGTTTTGAAGAGAAGGTAGTAACCTCCAATGGCTACTAAAAGGGCTATTATGAATCCAGCGTGAAGTCTAGTTCCCGGTAGGATTATGGGCATTTTTGGCTTGATTGGAGGGGACATTGGCCACATTTGGGATAGGGGACTTCTTAGTGGGCCTCTTAATAACCACTGCATTAGCTTAAATGCTAACCAATTCATCATTACAGTGGTGACCACCTCATTTATTCCCATTTTAGCCTTGAGGTAGCCAGCTATTCCGCCCCATGAGGCTCCAGCAGCAAGAGAGGTTATTATTCCCATTAGTGCTATGAGGGGGGAGGGGAGGTTCTCTTGGAAGAGAACAGCCATCCATGTAGTAGCTAATGCTCCCATTATGAATTGTCCCTCAGCTCCAACGTTTAGCACTCCACATTTATTTGAGATGGCTATTCCTGTGGCCATTAGGAGGAAGGGGATCATTCTGACAAGAGTATCTCCTAGTGTTGGGAGGGATCCAAGAGCCCCTTTTAAGAAAGCTTTGTATCCTGATAGCGGCTCTGCACCAGCCCACTCCATTAGCAATCCACCCAGTAGGAAGGCAGATAGAAATGCCATGATTGGCACGATTATATAGAGATGTGGGGGGACTTCTCTTCTCTCCTCTAGTCTTATAGCTCCCAAAAGTTAATCACCTTCTCTTTCGGCATTCTCTTCGCCCCGGTCATCATTAGCCCGATTTCATCGATGGATACTTCTCCGGGTCTAAAAGTCCCGGTTATTTCGCCCTCGTACATTACCGCAACTTTATCGCTTAGCGATAGGATTTCAGATAGGTCCCCTGATACAAGGAGAATGGCACTCATCCTTTCTCTTGCTTTAAGTAGAAGTTTTCTTATGAATTCCGCTGCTGCTACATCTAGTCCAGCTGTAGGCTCCTCCGCTATTATAAGACTCGGTTTCCTGCTGAGTTCTCTAGCTAGGATCAATCTTTGGATGTTGCCGCCTGAGAGGGTTATTGCCCTAGTTTCTGTTGAAGGGGTCACTATGTTGAATTTCTTTATTAACTCCTCTGCATGCCTCTCTATCTCTGCCTCGTTGAGTTTCCTGAGTTCACCCATAAGTTTAGAGGAAAAGGGTTCGCTATCTATGGATTCCAATACTAGATTCTCTGAAACCGAAAAGTTGGGGATAATCCCTCTTCTGAGTCTATCCTCAGGTATAAGGGATGTTCCCAATCTTATTATTCTGCTCGTTGGTTTCCTGGTCATATCCTGGCCGAATAGTGTAATTTTTCCCTCTAGAGATTTTCTTAGACCATATATTACTTCAACTAACTCCTTCTGACCATTCCCAGCAACTCCGGCTATCCCAATAATCTCCCCCCTTCTAACCTTGAGCCAGATTCCCCTTAAGGCGAGAACTCCTTTGTCTCCGATAGCTTTCAATCCTCTAATCTCAAGGGCCACATCTCCAGGCGAGACAGGCCTCTTCTCAAGTCTGAAGAGAACTTCCCGTCCTACCATAAGTTTAGCCAATCCTGGGATAGAAGCCTCCTCCTTCCTAAGTCTCCCGACCACTCTGCCCTTTCTAAGTACCACAATCCTGTCAGCTACCTCCATGACTTCATGGAGCTTGTGTGATGAAGATTACTGCAATCCCTCTCTCAACGAACTTTCTCAGAGTTCTGAAGAGGCTTCTGGATTCTTGAGGGGTTAGTACTGATGTCGGCTCATCTAGGATAAGGGTTCTGACTTTTCTGAATAGTGCCTTTATTATCTCAACTCTCTGCCTCTCCCCAGCTGATAGCTGCCAAACCTTCATCCAGGGGTCTACTTTTAGCTCAAATTCCGAGGAAATTTCTTCAATTCTCTTGACTGCCTCGCCTAAATGAAGGATGAGACCAAACTCTCTTAAGCCAAGTATTACGTTCTCGACTACCGTGAAATCATCTATTAGCATGAAGTGTTGATGAACCATACCTATCCCATGTTCTATAGCATCCCTTGGAGATTTGAACTCGACTTTCTCACCATCAACGTAAATATCCCCTTCATCCGGCCTGTACAAGCCGTATAGGATGTTCATGAGGGTAGTCTTTCCAGCCCCATTCTCCCCAAGGAGACCGAGAACCTCACCTGTCCTTATCTCGAGATCTATGTGGTCGTTAGCTGTTACTCCTGGGAATCTCTTGACTATCCCCCTCATCCTCACTATCCTCTCATTAGCAAACCCCATGCTAAGCACGCACCTCTAATAATCCTAAAAAGAAAGAAGAAAGGGAGGGGGTTTCTCACGGGCTGAAGCCAGTACTTATCTCACCAGCAATCATCCTCTTGCTAGGACCTAAGTTCATGCTTTAGAGCATGACTAAGCTCCTTAGCCATTATGAGGGCTATATCCCTTATCTCCTCTTTTAACTCATCCCTCAATAGAAATGTCCCGTAGGGTGAAGTTTAAGATTAATTTTTTTCCATGGGAAAGAGCTACAACTATGCGGTGAAAGCCATGAGTTCCAGAGTACCAATGATACTGATTGTGGATCCCGAAAGATGCACAGGATGCAGGATCTGCGAAGTCGTCTGTTCTTTCGCTCATTACAGAGAGTTCAACCCAAGAAGGGCGAGGATAACTGTATTGAGGGATCCTGAGAGAGGGGTAAATTTGCCTATGGTTTGTCAACAGTGCGAGGAAGCACCTTGCATAACTACCTGTCCTACTGGAGCAACTTACAGAGAGGAGGAGACCGGACCAGTCCTCATAGATTATGAGAAGTGCATAGGATGCAAAACATGCATCGCGGTATGTCCCTTCGGAGGCAATTCCCTAGACTACGTGACGCATAAGCCGATAAAGTGCGATCTATGTGATGGGGACCCAGAATGCGTCAAATATTGTGTTGAGAAAGCAATAGAGTTTGTGCCAGTGACTGTCTTCAATGTGATAAAGAAGAAACGTTCCTTAGAGAAGATCACAAGGTTAATCGAGCTCGTTCTCCCGAGAATACCATGAAGAGGTGGTAATATGGCTAGACTAGGAGGCTATGCCGGATTCTACCTGGAGATAGACCTCTCAAGCA
>CAZUBM010000024.1:0-24173 GCA_964618805.1 uncultured Nitrososphaerota archaeon | reverse complement strand
TTGATAGAATGATCTCCAACGGAAAGCTTGTTTTAGTTATAGATTATCCTTCTTCTACACAAATGAGAAGAGAATTCTGCTTAAAAGCAAAGGAAAGAGGATATCTCCCCTATTCTTCTTCAACAGATCTTTTCGGGATAGACTACGAATTCCTGAGCGAGTGCTGGGGTGGTCCTTGAATTTTTCTCATACAAGTTTCCATTTGGCTTCCTCTATTCTCCCACCACAAACAAAGTTCCTTCTTTTTGGACGTCTATAATTTATCAAATTAACAAGCTCTTAGGTCCAATCTATAAGCAACAAGAAACCTTCGAATTTTGCTCCACCTAAACTTCCTCAAGTTGATCAGGTTCGCTCTTAACGTCTTCATACTCAATTACTTTGAGGCTTCAAATTGCATGTAAGAACTAAGTTAAGAAGACTCAAAACCTTTTTTATTTCATGAGATTTGCTTATTGATGATAAATAGACAAGATCTTGTGGATGTTGCATTAGGCCGCATTTCAGCAAGCGTCGTCATTATGGGAGGAACCCTGGTAGATGTTTGCACACGTAGCCTTGTTCCAGAAGTTGATATAGCAGTTTATGGTGAGAGAATAGCCTTAGTGGGGGATGCAAGCCATACCATAGGCAAAGATACGCAGATAATAGATGCTGAAGGCCTTTATTTAGTTCCAGGATTCGTCGATTCTCACTATCATATAGAGAGTTCAAGGTTAAGTCCAAGAAGACATGCTCAGATAACTCTTCCAAGAGGAACAACAACCATAATCGAAGATTCTCACGAAATATGCAATGCATTGGGTCTGAATGGAATTTACTATCTTCTTGAGGAGACCGAAGGCCTGTTTCAAAAGGTGTACATATCCCTTTCCTCAGCAACCCCTCCTACTCCTTATGAGGAAACAGGTGGCTACATAGGAGGGAAAGAGGCAGAAGAAGCACTGAAATTGGACAGAGTAGTAGGCATAGGAGAAGTTATGGACTATGCCCGGCTCTTTAACAGGGGAAAGAGGCTATGGGAAGTCATTGAAACTGGCCTAAAGGCAGGAAAGATAATAGAAGGCCATGGCGTTCCTTCTCCTCCAGAGACAGATGCATGGCTTTCTTCTGGAATTTCATCAACCCATTTCTCTGGAAACGTCCATCAAGCCTTAGAACTCCTTCAGAGAGGGACTTTTCTTGAACTTAAGCCCAGTACGTGTAAGGAAGCTATCTCAGGCCTTATAGAGGCAAGCATAGATTGGCAGATGGTTGGAATTTGCGTGGACGATCGTCCTGCAGAACTCCTATTGAAGGTTGGTCACATGGATCATGAGGTAAGAGAAGCTATCAAGGCAGGTTTAGATCCGCTGGTAGCTTATCAGCTCGCAACTATAAACAACGCCAGGCACTGGAGAATAGATGGAGAGGTTGGGATTATAGCTCCTGGCCGATACGCGGATATTCTCTTCATTTCTGATTTGGAGAGAGTTAAGATAACTAAAGTTATGGCTAATGGGAAGCTGATAGCCGAGAGAGGAAAATTAGTAGTAGATATTCCGCTGAAACCAGCTCCTGATTATGTTAGAAATAGTTTACGCATTCCAAGGGCTCTAAAAGCAAAAGACTTTGAGATCAGAGTATCTGCTAACAGAAAATCTGTTAAAGCAGTTGTTTTAAGACCTCATTATTATGGAGCTGATATAGAGCAGATAACAGAGGAGCTTGAGGTTCGAAATGGGGTAGTTCAAAGGGACCTTGGAAGGGGGATAAACAAGGTAGCTATAGTTGATAGATACGGAAGAAGCATCGGAATCTCCTTCTGGAAGGTGGGATATGAGAAAGGAGCTGTGGCCATGAGCGTCCTTCATGACTCTCATAACATCTCGGTAATAGGAGCTACGGATGAGGAAATGGCCTTTGCTGTTAACAGGGTTGTTGAGCTGGGGGGAGGGATAGTCGTTGTGAAAGGAAAAAACGTGTTAGCCGAAGTCTCTTTACCGATTGGAGGTCTTATGACCGATAGGTCACCGGATAAAGTCATTAGGGAACTAGAAATTATAAATGAGAGGGCCAAAATGCTCAAACCGGATCCTTCATTGGAGCCAAATCCAATAGATACTCAAACATTCCTGTTTCTAACTTGTTACCCCAGAAAGATCATGCTAACAGCGAAGGGCTTGATTAACCTTCAGACGGGAGAAAAAATCCCTCCAGTTTGGTAGAGATAATCAGATGACCATGGCAGCTCTGGGTTAAATGAACTAGATTGATCTAGGGTTTGATAAAGAAATTTCCTTCTCCTCAAGATATTGCCCATCGTCGAATGAAAGCTAATATCATAAGAAGTTCTGGGTTTGAACGGAAAGTCATCTTCTGCTAATAGTTGCAGGAAGTTATACCTCTTCGTTAATTAAGGAAAGGCAATATATGACTCTGATCATCATGGGAATGAGCACTGAGGAGATAATGAATTTAGCTTTAGAAATGGCTGGATTTGATTCGATTCCCGCAGATAGCGAGATATATAATCCAAAAGAAGAGGTTAATAAGGTTCTTTTTGCCATAGATGTGGGAGTTCCTGGCTTATTGCTAGCAAAAATGCTTGGATGTGATGCTGCAATAGCTCATCATCCAGAAGGTGGAAGGGCTGCCATTGAGAAGTTTAAGGTATTTAGAAAGCACGTAGACTTAATGGTTAGGAACGGAATTCCAAAGGAGGTGGCTAATGAGGCAGTAGAAAGAAAGATGCGAGCTCTAATGATATCCTCACACAAAGCAAATTACGATCTAGCTCCTGGCGGGGCTAGAGCGTTAAACATAGGCTACATGAACATACATAACCCCTTAGACGAGATTGGAAGAAGGATAATGCAGGAAGTCGTCGACGACATTGGGAGTGATGCTAAAGTAAAAGATCTTATGTCGGCATTTATGAGACTAAAGGAGTTCAGCTTTGCAAAAACTCCAATAATGCTTGTGCTTGGGGATGAGGATAATAGGGTTGGAAGGGCAGTGGTTGCTCATGGAGCTCTAACAAATGGCGGTAGTGATGTTGCTAGGGCCTATTTTGAGCACGGTATCGATACCTTGATATACATTCATATAGAGCCAAGGGATTTGGAGATTCTAGCAAGCCAGGAACTAGAAGGAAATCTAATAGTTACAGGTCATATAGCATCTGACTGTGTTGGAATAAATCCATTTGTAAGAGAGCTTGAAAAGAGAGGAATAGAGGTGGTTCCACTAGGACTTGTCGGTCTTTGAATAGATCACAGAGAAGCAAGAGATCTATCAAAAACCATAAGTTAAGAGACTTTATAACTAGAGTAGGATTGCTCAGCTTTTTTCTTCACTTGTATCGTCTGCATGGCCGCATTTCTTTTATGAAGGGCCTTTTCTCTCTACCCTTCTTAAGATCTCCTGCTTAATCTCATCCCCTAGATAGGAGTTAACACCTAGCGCCAATGCCAGTAGCTGAGTGAAGAAAACGATTGGAACTCTCTCACCCTTTTCAAGGGCATCATTCCCTCTTTTAAGGTTGTATAAGCACAGAGGGCATGTAGAAACAATGATATCGGCTCCTCTTGACCTTGCAGATCCGATTATCTTCCCAGTCCTCATCTCAACAATATCAGGCCTAAACACAACGTGATAATTACCGCAACACTCGGTTTTGAAGGGGAAATCGATAGGTTCAGCACCTATGCTGCTCATAAGGTCTTCAAATATGGTTGGACTCTCTGAGTTATCTACAGGGATGCCAGCAGGTTTATTGGGCCTAAGAAGGGCACATCCATAGTAAGATGCAACTCTTAATCCTTTTAAGGGCCTAATAACTTTTTCCTTAACTCTTTCAAAGCCTATCTCTTTTAGCAGAGTAAGAAGGTGTATTATTTCTAGCTCAGGAACGTAGTTCGGTTGATCATCGATAAAGGCATTTATAGTGTCCAACTTATCAGGTTCCTCCCTTAATGTCAGATTAACCCTTTTCAAAACGTTGTAGCACATGGAGCATGCTGTGACAACTCTTTTAGTTCCAATTTCCTTTCCCTTCTCTTGAGCATTGATGAGTGAGCGAACTGCTCCTAGATGTCTCATCACGTTATCTGTAGCAAGACTGAAGTTGACCCCACAGCAAGTCCATCTAGGGATCTCCAAGAGCTCAATTCCAAGTCTCTTGCAGACCTCAAGTGAGCTTTTTTCGAACTCAGGATAGTTGTTCTTAAGGGAACAACCGGGATAAAACAGGACTCTCATTTCAATCACCACGTGAACTTCTGAGCTACAGCTGTTATAGCTATTTGTGGCAGCCTCTCTATGTTCTCGATCTTCCTAAGGTCCACCCTTACGAAGCCTCTCTCCCTTATCCTTATCTCTCTTAAAGCTTCCATGATAGCTGCTACATCCAGACCCCTTGGGCATCTCACAGTGCAGACAAAACAGGATGCACATATCCACGGGGTCTCCTTCTCAAGAACACTTCTATCCCCTCTCTGGATAAGGGCTATTGCTTGATTAGGCAGGATATCCATCTTCTCTGTAAACATGCATCCTGCGCTACAGCAACCACACTGATAGCAACTGTAGACGTTTTGGCCGCTAATCTCTATTACTTTTTTAGCCAACTCATTCATTTCTCTCACCCCCTATCTCCTTCATAACTAACTCCACCACCTCGTCAATTTTGGCCTTTATCTCATCCGATAAGCCTTCACCAACTTTGGGGGGGCCTACGCAAACGCCTATGACGAGTACTTCTTTTGGAACCTGGTCGGGGTATAGGGTTCTGTAGATTTCGAACGCAGCAGGAAGACTGATGCTGTGTGGGTTAATGATGACTGATGAGCCACAAAACTCCTTTAAATTGAATTTGAACACCTTCCCTTCTTTAACGTGCGGAAGCCTAAGAGAATCCACTATAATAACCTTTCTATAGTTAAGCATCTTCCTAACCACTGAGAAAGGCGAGGAAGAAGAGCATTCTATCTTTATTTCCTTTGGGAGCCCCATTTTCTTCAATTTCTCGGCAACTCTAACTCCTAAACTATCATCGCCAAGTATAGGATTACCCCAGCCTAACACCAAGACGTTATTCAACTCCTCCTCAGCCTCCTTAACACCTTCCCATCTTGTGTCATTACAACGACCTCAAGGGGCATTTCACCAGGTAGTGAATGCGTAGAGCATGAGAGACAAGGATCGTACGCTCTAAAAGCCATTTCAACGCGATTTAGAACCCCCTCCGGGACATTCCCGCCTTTTATAAGCTTACTAGCTGAGTTCCTAATTTCCATGCAAATGGCCGCGTTATTCATAGTCGTCGGCACTATAAGGTTACAATTTGTGATTATTCCATCATCATTAGCTTCATAATGATGAATCAATGTTCCACGTGGCGCTTCCACCACTCCTATGCCCTCTCCTTTGTATTCTCCTGTGTAATTCATAACGTCCTTACTGACGATTTCTGGATCTTCCAAGAGTTCTAACATTCTCTCAGCGCCATAGATTATCTCAATCAATCTTGCCCAATGAAAGCCTAAAGTCGCATGAGCTGGGTGACCCAGAGTATCTACGAAATCCTTGTAAGCCTCATGAGCCTTGGGAGTGGGCATTCCATCAGAGACGTTTAGGCGGGGCAGTGAATTCACTCTATAAACCCCGCTTTCCTTCCCGTCCTTAAGCCCCGTCCATCCTACTTTTTTCAGGTAGGGGAACTTGGTGTAAGTCCATCCCTCAACCCTCTCTGCTATGTAATCGAGGTAATCATAGCAATCGAACTTGGCATTCTCATAGCCCATTGGATCTATGACCCTTATCTTCCCATCGTAGAAGTTGATCTGATTATTTTCATCCACTAAGCCCATGTAATATGTCTCCAAGCGATAAAGATCGCCGAAGAAGAGATCTCTATACTTTTCATTTTCAATTACTTTCTTTTTGAAGAATGCCAAGGAATTTAAGGCGAAATCAAGAAATCCCTTAGTTTTCTCCATTATTTCTGCTCTCTCTTCCTCAGTCAAGGACTTGCTTACCCCTCCTGGGATCGCAAATGGAGGATGAATAGCTTTACCTCCAATCATCTCTTGGATTTTCTCCGCTTCCGTATGCCACTTTAATGCTTCCCTTAACAACTCCGGATGCTTTCTAAGGAGACCGATGAAGTTCCTCACCGACGGCTTTTCTTCTGGTGAGAGGAAAAGGTCCGGAGATGCGAATAGAAAGAAGTGTATTAAGTGACTATGGATTATGTGAGCACAATAAGAGAGCTCTCTCAACTTTTTGGCAGGTTGTGTAGGTTCCCTGCCAAAGAGGTCATCTAGGGCTTTCACAGCGGCCATGTGATGGGCCCAGGAGCAAACTCCACAGATACGAGCTGCTATCCTCGGTACTTCCTCTGCCTGTCTACCAATTAAGAGCTTCTCAAAAGCCCTGTAATCCATTACTTGAAAATAAGCATCCTTAACATTTCCTTCCTCATCTAATATTATGCTGATTTTGGCCTCTCCTTCGAGCCTCGTTACAGGTTCAATTATAATCACATTTTTCTCCTTACTACTCATCTTCATCTCCTCCCAAATCCAAATATTTCCTGTTTATTATGGAGGCGGCAAGAGAGAACATGTAGAAGAGCCCTAGAGGGTCATGAATCTCCTCGATAAGTTTTTTCAACTCCTCCTCACCAACTTCCCTTTCCTCTCCCGCCTTTAATGCGGCCGCTACAGCCGTGATGAATTTAGTTCCCTGATCTTCTACATTTGGAACAGGTCCAAAGCATCCTCTACATGGCATATTAGCTTTGATGCATCTCGCTCCGCAGCCCCCTCTTGTTACTGGTCCAAGGCAAAGGATCCCCTGTTTCAATAGGCATTCTTTTTCGTCAATCTTGCCCTCATGAACTCTTCTAAACTTCTCTATTTGTAACACCTCTGGCTTCTCTCGATCACAAAATTCACATAAACTCCTGTCCTCAGCAATGAACAGCCCCTTTGGTGGCAAGTGACCGCGCTGATAGTCTTTTAAGACGTCTAACAGTTTAATGATGGAATCAACAGGCGGCGGACAACCAGGCACCCATATATCAACATCTACAAAATCGCTAATTGGGGATACCAAGCTCCTAATCTTTGGAATGCTTATAGGTATTCCCTCTAATTTTTCTAAGCCTGGAAGGATTTGTTTCGGGTTTTCTGTGCTCTTTGTTATTACATATCCGGTTTTAAGTAAATCCATGCTCCTAGCAGCATTTGCAAGCCCAAGAACTCCACCATAGCATGCACAGGTTCCAAATGCTACGAGCAAGCGAGCTTTCTCCCTAAGGAGTTCAAGGGTAGCCTTATGCTTATCGGTACGTATTGCACCAAAGAACATGCCTACATCTATTTCCTTAAGCTTCCTCAGGTCTTCTTCTTTGGTATCCACTAGAGCCGGCCAAAAGACTATGTCTACCAGTTCTGTTAGGTCTATTAACTTTTCACCCAGATCGATAAATGCAACATCGCATCCTCCGCAAATCGAGCCGTAACCAACAGCCAACTTTATCTTCATTCCACTCCCCTCAACGGACCTAGCTCCTCCAATTCTTTAGTGAATTCTCTTACTACTCTGGCGAACTTCCTTCCTTCAGTTGCGGAGATCCATTCTAACCTAACTCTTGCTGGATTTATTCCCATTTGCCTTAGAAACTTCTTAAGAAGAGTAACTCGCTTAAAGCATTGGAAATTACCGCGAACATAGTGGCAATCCCCCGGAGTGTGACAACCTGCGATGAGAACACCATCAGATCTCTTTAGTGCCTTTAGAACTTGTTCCATATCGATCCTTCCGGTACAAGGAACTCTAATTGGTATGATAGAGGGGGGATACTTTAGGCGAGAAGTTCCCGCCATATCTGCCCCAGCGTAACCGCACCATCTACAAAGGAATGCGATAATCCTAGGCTTATACTCTCCACTCATCTTATGTCCCTCCAGCAACGGCTTCAATCATGGAATCAAGCTGTTCATCGGTGAAGTTCCTCAAGCGTATGGCACCTGATGGACATGTGGAAACGCATGCCCCACACCCTTCACATATTATCTCATTGACTTCAGCCCTTCCATCTACTAGCTCTATGGCCCCATATGGACAGACAGAAATGCAGAGGCGACATCCACTACATATGTCTCTATCTATGACAGCAACAGTTGGTGTATGGCTTATTTTTTCCTGTGTAAGGATTTCGAGCGCCTTGCTTGCAGCTGCGCTAGCCTGAGCAACAGTATCCTGTATGTCCTTTGGAGACTGAGCTGCACCAGCCAAGAAGATGCCTGGAGTTGCTGATTCTACAGGATGAAGTTTTGGATGAAGTTCCTGAAGGAATCCATAGTTATCGATCTGAATTCGCATCTTGCTAGCCAAATCTGCAATGCCATTAGCTGGAACTATTGGTAAGGCTAAAACTGCCATGTCGACATCCATTTCTATTCTTCTATTTAGCAAAGTGTCTACAGCGAAGATCTTCACTTTTCCATCTTCTTCATAAATTCTAGAGACTTTTCCTCTGATAAACTGAATCCCAGCTTCTTCTTGGGCCCTCTTAACGAAATCTTCGTAATTCTTTCCAACAGCCCTTATATCAATGTAAAAGGAATAAACTTCAGCATCAGGTACCAGCTCCTTGAACAGAAGGCCGTGTTTGGAGCAATAGGTGCAGCAGATATTACTACAGTAAGGTATGTGCTTCTCATCTCTTGAACCAGCACAGTGAATGAAAGCTATCTTCTTAGGGATCTTCTCGTCGCTAGGCCTCTTAGGAATTCCCCCTGTTGGACCATTAGGCGATAGCAGGCGCTCGAACTGGAGGGAAGTTATGATGTCAGGATATTTATCGGCGCCATACTCGCTGAGATTTTCTGGATTGTAAAGCTCGTATCCTGTCGCAACAATTATAACTCCTACATCCTCCTCTATGATCTCTGGCTGATCGTAGAAGTTGATGGCTCCTGGGCCACAGACATCCGGTTCTGCACACTTACCACAGATAATTGGGTTCATTCCAAGACAAGCATCAGGATCTATCACATAAGAAGAAGGAACGGCTTGCGGGAAGGGTATATAAATGGCCTTTCTAAGGCTTAGTCCTTCATCAAACTCCGAAGGCACAACTACAGGGCAGACTTCTGTACAATTGTCACAAAGATTGCATTTATCTGGATCCACGTATCTCGGGTTCTTCTTAATGCGGACGTGAAAGTTGCCTACGTACCCCTCGACATCCACAACTTCTGAGAGGGTTAGAAGCCTGATGTTCGGGTGATTAGCAACTTCGCTCATAAGGGGGGTCAAAATGCACTGGGCGCAGTCAAGTGTCGGAAATGTCTCAGCCAACTGGGCCATGTGTCCCCCGATTGTCGGTTTCTTCTCCACTAAAATTACCTGAAAGCCAGCATTCGCGATATCAAGAGCAGCTCTTATTCCAGCAATTCCTCCGCCTATCACAAGTGCCTTCTTGTGAAGGCCTACTTCGATTGGCTCAAGTTCTTCGTTCCTGATAACTTTCTCGATGACCCCTCTGATCAGCCTTACTGCCTTTTCTGTAGCTTTATCTACCTCTTCATGAACCCAACTACACTGTTCTCGAATGTTTGCCATCTCACACTTGTAAGGGTTGAGGCCAGCACGCTCTACAACTTCTCTAAAAGTTGTTTCGTGTATCGAGGGTGAGCAAGCTGCCACAACTACTCCAGTCAATCGCTTCTCCTCAATAGCCTTTTCTATGAGTTCTTGGCCAGGTCTGCTGCACATGTATTCATAGTCCTCTGCATGAACTACTGCTGGGTGTTTAGAGATCCTTTTAACAACTTCTTTGACGTCAACGGTCGCAGCGATATTTCTGCCACAGTGACAAACAAATACACCTATTCTTTCCTTTTCATAACCTCTATCGCTAGCATTCGAATGGGACACCGGCACTACCTCCATTTAACCGGTCACCATCTCAGCTCTCTCTTTAAGGGCCTTCTCTCCTAGCTCAACCCCCTTTTCAAATGCTCTAAGGTTTAGTTCTAGGTACTTTCTAGGAACCGTTGTCTTTACTGATTCCCTTAAAGCTTCAACGCTTACAGCATCCCAGACCTTTCCTAAGAAGCCTAACATGATAACATTTGCCACAATTCTGGCTCCAAGTCTTTCAGCAACTTCCGTGGCCGGCACTTCATAAACCACATAATCCCTTGTCCGCTCATCAGGCTTAACTATCGAGCTATCAACGATAAGAATACCTCCTTTTCTAAGTCTAGGCAAGAATTTCTCGTACGCGTCTTTGCTCATTATAACCATAACCTCTGGATTAAGGAGGTAAGGATAATCTATCTCCTCCTCATCTATCACTACACCACTATAGCAGGTAGATCCTCTGGCCTCTGGCCCATAGGCTTGAGTCAAGGTAGCCTCCTTGTCATCGTAAACAGCAGCAGCTCTACCCACAATATAGCCAGCCGTTATAATTCCTTGCCCGCCAAATCCTGCAAACATAACTTCCCTTCTGGCCCTCATCTTCCCCGCCTCATCTCCTCCAGTTTCTTTAACAACTCATAATATGTGGGTTTCTCTTCTCTCTTAACAAAATTCCCTAGAATAATGGGTTTCCCTATCTCAATCGCTACCTCGCTTGTATTTGCTCCATGTCTGATGATTGACGATTTAGCGAACCACTTTGCCATATCATCTGGCTCGGGGAAGTTGTTCCTTCTTCCAAAATTCACCGGACAGGGAGAAAGAACCTCGATATACCTAAATCCTTTCATCCTTAGAGCTTCAGCTATTGACATCTCGAGTTCTCTAACATGGACACTTGTCCATCTCGCTACATACACAGCTCCTGCTGCATCAGCTAAGTGAGGTGTGTTAAACGGGTGCTCAATGTTCCCATATGGGCTGGTAGTAGAATAGCCCCCATGGGGGGTGGTAGGTGCAAGCTGGCCTCCGGTCATCCCATAAATGAAGTTATTAACACAGATAACTAGCAGGTCATTGTTCCTCCTGCAAGCATGAATGAAATGATTCCCACCAATTGCAAAGAGATCTCCATCTCCAGATATTACTGTTACGCAAAGCTCTGGCTTAGCTAGCTTTAACCCAACTGCAAAGGGGATGGCCCTCCCATGGGTTGTGTGAAATCCATCTACGTCCAAATAGCCAGAACCTCTGCCGCAACATCCTATGCCTGAAACGTAAACTACTTTGTCTTTCTCTATTCCAACCCTCTCAAGAGCTCTTACCCAAGCATGTATCGTGGCACCTATGCCGCATCCAGGACACCAGATGTGAGGCATCCGCTCGGTTCTAAGCCACCTATCTATCGGATGTAGCAACTCATAAGCTTCTTTCATTCATTTTTCACCTCCCACTAACCTTCTTGATCTCTCTATAGATCTCATCAGGTGTAATCAGCCTACCCCCCATTCTTGCTACTAGTATGGTTTCAGCATTCCCACAAGCTTCTCTTTTTACTTCTAAGTAGATCTGGCCGTAGTTTAACTCAGGAACTATGAAGTAATCAACCTGCTTTGCCCACTTCCTAATGATGTGTTCTGCGAAAGGCCAGACAGTGATTAATCTTATGCTACCAGCTTTGATTCCTTCTTCTCTTGCCATCTTAACTGCCCTCTTTGCTGGACGGGAGACTTGGCCGTATGAGACAACAGCAATTTCAGCATCGTCCATGAAATCCTCTTCTACATCAACAATTTCCTCTCTATGCACTCTAATTTTGTCATTCAGTCGTCTCACAAGCTTCTCTTGAGCTTCGGGAGATGTATCCGGATAGCCTTTCTCGTCGTGTGTAAGACCTGTTGTCTTAATCGAGTACCCCTCTCCTGCACATGCCATCGGAGGAATTAAGTCTTCATCAGGCTTATATGGCAAATACTCCTCAGGAGGAACCCTAGGTTTTTTCCTGTATACAAGTTCTATTTCCTCCTCGGGCGGGACCACTACCTTTCCAGCACTATGACAAACAGATTCGCTTGCAAGTAAGATGACAGGAACTCGATACTTCTCAGCAAGGTTAAAGCAACGTATTGTAAGGTCAAAAGCTTCTTGTGGGGACTCAGGTGAAAGTGCAATTATCTCGTACTGTCCATGACTTCCCCATTTTGCTTGCATAACATCTCCCTGAGCCGTAAGTGTTGGAAGACCTGTGCTTGGAGCGCCTCGCTGGACGTCCACAACGACTACCGGAACTTCCATCATTACACCAAGCCCTATGTTCTCCATCATAAGGCTGAAGCCTGGACCCGAAGTTGCAGTCATAGACTTAACCCCCGCCCAAGAGGCTCCTAAGATTGCTGCCATAGAAGCGAGTTCATCCTCAAATTGAACGAATATTCCACCAACTTCTGGAAATCTTCTGGAAATATGTTCTGCAATCTCGCTGGCAGGGGTTATTGGATATCCTGCGAAAAATCGACAGCCTGCAGCTATAGCACCCTCAGCTATTGCAATATTACCGTACCAAAAGTGCTTTCCAGTCAGAACAGCCTTTCCCAATTGTATCCCCCCAATCGAAAAAGTTATTCAACTTTCTCCACCCAGATAGCATATTCTGGACAAATAACTTGACAAAAGCCGCAGGCAACACAGATTTTTCCTTCTTCAGGCTCTTCAACAAATTCCGCAACGTGGTATCCTTTCTCATTCACATGGTTAGATCTACGAAGAACTTGTCTGGGACAGAAATCAATGCACAGACCGCACCCTTTGCATCTTTCTTCTATGATATGGACTTTTCCTCTTGAAACCTTGATTTTCTGGCTAGGTAGAAGCTTGCTACCAACTGGCATCTCGCTCTTCAATCCCCTCCCTCTCTCTTAGTTAAAAATATTTACACTATAGGAACGGACTTCCAGGCAAGAGAAGCCAACATCTTCTGGGCATGTAAGGCCTGCTGAAATATTATATGAGGTATAATCCTGAGAGTGCAACTGATCGTGCTCAGAGACTCTCGAACGTCTCTGTAAGATTGATCCATTTGTTTTCACTCTCCTCCTAGGAGGACGCGGGCCTCTTCTTATAAAGTCACCTAATGAGAAATAACGCCATTACACTGGAAATGACCGTAGGTGATCTTTTCGTTTATTTTCAAAGATATTTCTTTATATCATAGAATAAGATTACATTATATTTAGCTATTGGGAATTTATATGAAATAGCATCCTTAAACCCGGGTTTAAGGAATATAACCTCATTTTTGCTTTCTGTAATGAAAGGACTTAGAGAATGAGCCTAAAAAGCTTTTTAGGCTCAACGATTAACCTCTCATTTTTCTATCATAAAAATGAGAGGAAATCATCTCATAATGTATTTAATCAAGAAATAGACGACGGAGATGACCAGCTCCTGATGATGTACTGCTTCGCCAGCAATAGTCCATCCTATAAGCGAGCCAAACATCACGTCTGTTGGGTAATGGAGTCCCAAATATACTCTACTTATCGCTGTTGAAACTGCTATTGGATATAGCACAAGCCCTAGCACGGGATAAAAACTAGTCATTATTCTAGCTATTATGAAAGCGTTCATAGAGTGACCGCTTGGAAATCCGGCCCCTATCTCGTCAGCTAAGCGTCTCACAGAGCTATGTGTTTGGTAAGGCCTTGGCCTAGAAATTAATACCTTCAATGGAAGAACAATGGCGGTTCCACATATAAAAGAGGAGAAAAGAAGGATTCCTTGACGTATTGCTCCAAGAACGCACATTATAGCGCTTAGCCCTATGATCGTCATTTCTTCTCCTAAAATTGAGGTTATTTTGAGGTATCTACCGAAATATGGTTCTTCAAGCAATTTATTTAGCCTTAAAAGGATTTTTCCCTCGAGTTTTGCAAGCCAACCCGGAATCAGATCTATCGAAACCTTTCTACCTCTGCTGTGCCTTATTTTATACTCAATAAACTCAATTAGAACTCCTATTAGTAGTAAAATTGTAGCAGGAAGAATTCTTGTTTTTATCAAGCTATCTTGCATTAAATTCGCCTTCTACAATTTTAGAATGGGCATTGGTATTGATCCTAGCACTCACCATAATAATAATTTCCAATAAAGTAAGAACCATTGCGATTCCTACTTCTTTTAGTATTATTGGGAAGGGCTAATGATCTAATCGATTTCACAAATTAGAGATGTATACCTTTATCCTCTATTTCTCTTAATCCTTCAAACGCGAATTCATGCATTACAAATATAAGAGACTGCAAATTATCGTGCTACACAAATATATGAAGTAGGATGAAACTTCTAATTAAGGTAGACAGATTGGTCAGACAGCAAGGAAAGAGGGGACGATCACTCAAGTAACTCTAGAGCCCCCTTCAGTGATATTATCTCGCTTGACAGTGTTTTCTCCCTTTTCTCAAGAAACCTCCTTTTAGCATCGTACTCAGAGCTGCTTATCTCTTCAAGTGCAAGTCTAGCCCTGAGTTCCTCTAACTGAAGCCTAACCTCCTCAAGTTCCTCTTCTATCTCGGAGATCCTACTTTCAAGATCTTCTTTCTTCTCAGATAACTTACTGGTTAAGTCCTTCTCCTTTTCTTCGTACTCTGAATCGAGTTTATTGAATGTCTTCTCGCTTATCTCCTTATTCACCAGAAGATCTCTTAATTTCTCCCTTTTCCCCTTTATCTCCTTGATTTTTGAAACGATCTCTCTCACTTCCTGGGCTAGTGGGGCTATCTCCTCTTCAGGAACAACCTCTCCAGAAATTATGGCCTGATACTCCGCTCTTTTTTGCTTATATTCATCTTCGGTAATTTTCCCCTCAATAAGCATGTCTTCAAGCTCGAGAAGAGAAATACAAGCCTCTATCTTTCTCTTCTGATTTTTGTATTCTTCCTCTGTTATTTTTCCTGCAATAAGATCCTCCTCTACCTTTTTAAGGGCCTCTTCAGCTTCCTTTATGGTTTTAAACTCAAAGGTCAATGTCTTCTCACCTATTAAGGTATGAGGGCAGTAGATAAAAAAGATGATCAGCTCCTGACAAAATTCCATTATGATACGTGATTATTACTAGGATGGCAACTTAACTATGTTCCTCAACTTGATAAATGAAAAAGAACCTATTGGATGGAAAATCTATGAAGAACCTCGACTATTTCTTTAAGGCCAGATCTGTTGCTGTAATTGGCGCATCAACAAAACCGGGTAAAATAGGACATGAAATACTAAGAAGTCTTGTTAAGGGAGAGTACAAGGGAGATATTTACCCCGTAAACCCAAGGGCTGATGAGATTTTAGGACTCAAATGCTACAAAAGCGTACTGGAAATCCCTGGAAAGGTAGACCTAGCAGTTCTCTCTATCCCTCCAAGAATCGTTCCTGAAGTAGTAGAAGAATGCGGGAAGAAGGGAATTAAAGCGGTGGTTATAGTCTCCGGAGGCTTTAAGGAAGTAGGACAAGAAGGGGCTGAGATGGAGAGAGCGATAGCTCAAATAGCTCGGAGGTATGGAATGAGAGTAATTGGTCCTAACTGCATAGGAATTTTTGACGGAAAAACCAGGCTAGATACCTTCTTTCAATCTAGGGAGAGAATGTTGAGACCTCCCAAGGGAGGTATAGCATTTCTCACTCAAAGCGGAACTTTTGGCTGTGCTTTTTTGGAGTGGGCTGCGGAGGATGGAGTGGGAATCAGCAAATTTGTTAGCTATGGTAATAGGGCAGATGTGGATGAGGCAGACTTAGTAAGATATTTGGGGCAAGATCCTGAGACTAAGGTTATAGCAATTTATGCTGAGAGCATTTCAAATGGAAGAAAGTTCATGAAGGCATGTAGAGAAGTGTCTAGGAAAAAGCCCATTGTTGTACTGAAGTCTGGCAGAACGGAAGAGGGATCGAAAGCTGCAGTTTCTCATACAGGATCAATCGCAGGCTCATATGAAATAATTTCCTCCGCTTTCAAACAATGTGGTGTTATTGAAGTCAAAACATTTGAAGAGCTATATGATGTATCGAAGGCTCTTTCAATGCTCCCGTTAGCTGCTGGTCCTCGAATTGCTATGGTAACAAATGGAGCTGGTCCATGCGTGATGGCAACAGACGAAATAATTAAGAGAGGATTGAAGCTTGCTGAATATTCAGAGAGGACGAAGAGAGAATTAAGGAGGAGATTGCCTCCCTATGCTATAGTTAGAAATCCAGTCGACTTAACAGGTAGCGCGACTGCCAAGGATTACGAGGTTTCTATGAGATCTTTGCTCGAAGATATGTGTGTTGATATCCTAATAGTGTTCTTCGTCTTTCAAGATACTCCATTAGAAGAGGAGATCGTCGACATAGTTCCAAGGATGAAAGAATATGGCAAACCAATTTTAGCCGTAGCCTCTGGAGGATCATATACTAAAAAGCAATCGAGCAGACTTCAGAAAAAGGGGATACCAGTTTTTTCTTCTCCAGAAAGGGCGGTTTTGGCGGCTCATGCTCTCTACTTAGCGGCAAAGTACTACTGTAGATAGCTAATTCCAGCAGAAGAAAATAGAAATGCAAATCTAACCTCTTTTTTACACTTATCTTATTGATGTTTATTCAGAGCCAAACAATAATGCTATATTTTAATTTCCAAAACTAAGCATAAAGAAAAATTAATCTGTCTCTATTAAAGCCTTAAGATTGATACTTGCGTCTAATTTCCTTGACGTAAAGCATCGTATATAGACCAGCAGCTAGTTGAACGGTGACGAGCTTTTTTATGGGAATTACGCTGTAATTCATTTCCCTTTCAACGATCTCATCTAATTCTGAAAGCCTCTCTTTTACCTTTTCTGCCAAATCTGATAGCCTTTTGTCAAAACCTAGCTCTAATTGGTAAGTTATCATCCTCAAGAAAAGGCCAGTAATTAGCATGGAGTAGAACTTGCTGACCAATTCGTTGTCAAACTTCTCAGCTACTGTTGCAGGCCTCTCTAACTCCGGATTATTCTTTGCCCAATTTCTTTCGGCTTTTATGGATTCTAGCCCTACCTCAAGGAAATATTCTATCGATTCCTTGAACCTAGATGGTCTCGTCAGGAGATTGTGTATTCCTTTGAATCTGTCATACAAGAATTTGTAGAGGTCTTCTCTAAAATCGAGTTTTGATAGTATAGCATCCTTTCTAATAACATCAGATTCTGAGAGATTATTGATCCTTGGATCGTAATAGTATGGAACTTCGCAAACAAGCTCACATACGTTAGGATTGACCCTTTTCGCATAATCCACGCTAGATGTCCCACTTTTTATTATCTCTGCAGGATCTTTTTCTGAATGCTTCTCTAAATAATCATATCTTTCTTTTGTGCTTGGTAGAGAATACACAGCATCGGCAAACTTGATCGCATATGGCATCTCTGGTTCTCCGAGGCTTAGAGGTAATTCTTGTTTGAGGGCTATGTATTGGTAAATTGGATAGAGAAGGGGTATGTCATGACTTAGGTAATAGTAGACTCCACCGAAACCAGCATTATGAAGAGAGTAGATGAAATCAGGCTTAGTTTCATCTATTAATTTCATTAATGCTTTTGTTTCGGGAATCGGTTTGTTAAAATTCAAGTTCTTGTACTTTATCGGAAAGGTCCATTCAACCTGCTGATTTCCAGCTGGTCTGTAATAGTTTAAGGCATAGTTCAGAGGGGTAAATGGTCCCTTAAACCAGTTTTCGTTAAGTTTAGCCCCATCAGGATCCGATACCTTAACGATATGAAGGGTGAAGCCCATGTTTTTCCTCAATTCCTCGTTTTGTGCATACACATTTGATAAGTACTCCAACATCATGCTACCAACTGGTTCATTGGGATGAGGAAATGCAAAAAGGACAGCGTTCAACCCTCCATTCCCTATTTTTAAAGAAAAAATGGGTTTTCCATCTCTAGATTTACCTATTTCCTTTAATTGTACGACTTCCTTGTATTCTTCGGCAAGGCTCTTTGAGGACTCATTAAGTTCGTCAACAGTCATAAAGTGCTTATAATCTGGAACATTTTTGAAGATATCCTCCAGAAGATTTCCTAAACCCATTTAAACATCTGATCTCGAATGTAAAGTCTAAAATAAAAGTATTTGGTTGAGTTACCTGTCTCAAATGAAATTGGAGAGAAAGGATATATACGCTCTACTTATAACTCTAGCGATTTTCCTTGGATTTCACCTAGTATTGTTAACCGCTGTATTAAGCTTGTCGGTGGGTATATTGTTTACAGTAATGAACTACCTTAAAGGAGAAAGCTTGAGAGATTCGATCCTATGGATTATCATTGGGATCCTGCTCCTCCCCCTGGGATATTACCTTTACAGGATAATAAGAAAATAGGCGATTTACGGATCGCTCCCTTTCAAATGTATAAGAAAAGCCAGAATAGTTATTTTTTTATTTATTTGAAAATGCTCTCTTGATAATGGCCTTGAAAGATTACGTAGTAAGGAGAAGCTTCATTGCCTTACCTACTCTGTTTGCAATTTCAATAATAGTGTTCACGATAATTCATGCAGCACCCGGGGATCCATTTCAGTTCTTTTTGGGTTTTAACCCACGAGTTTCCATCGAGACCATCGAATTCCTAAGGGAAAAGTATCACTTAAACGATCCTATCTTGGTTCAATATGTTTCGTGGCTTAAGATGCTTATCTCAGGCAGCATGGGATATTCGTTCATAACTCACAGAGCTGTAAGCGATGCAATAATGATAAGAATTCCAAACACGATAAAACTTGTCCTAACAGCCGAACTAATTGCCATTTTGTTGGCTATACCCTTAGGTACGATCTCGGCTGTCAAGGAAGGAGGAATTGTAGACAACGTTTCTAGAGTAATTTCTCTCCTTGGAGTCTCGATGCCCAGTTTTTGGTTGGGAATACTCTTAATCCTTCTTTTCTCTGTAAAATTAGGCCTGTTGCCTACGTGCGGATCTGCTACAACAGGAGCTATCTACGGCTCATTTTGGGAATCACTTAAGGATCAGATATATCATCTCATACTTCCTGCAATGACCCTTGGATACCTTAGGACAGCTTACTTGACTAGATTGCTTAGATCAAGCCTGCTGGAAGTGTTGTCAAAGGACTACATAATGACTGCAAGGATGAAGGGACTAAAAGAGAGAGTAGTAATTTATAAGCACGCACTTAGAAATGCTTTGCTCCCATTTGTTACGGCTATAGGACTCGCTTTTGGTTTTCTGTTATCTGGTGCTGTCTTAATTGAGACAGTATTCGCTTGGCCTGGCATGGGAAGGTTAATTGTAGATGCCACTTTCACGAGGGACTATCCAGTAATAATGGGAACAACGATGATGACTGCTGTCATGGTTGTATTGGCCAATCTAATAACTGACATTATTTACGCCTTCCTAGACCCTCGTATCACCTATGACTAGGGTGATTGGATGAAAGAGGAGAAGAGGGAAAAGGAAATAATAAAAGGAAGGAGCTACATATGGAGATTCCTTAAAAGGTTTAGAAGGAACTACCTGGGAATATTTGGAGCAGCAATAGTTATCTCGTTAGTTTTCATGGCAGCAAGCGCGTCAATAATATTTCCGTATCCTAATCCTCGTCTTGAAATGAGGTACACGCCACCTTTCAAGGACTGGAGCGTTCCCTTGGGAACGGACAATTTAGGACGTGATATGTTGGCATTGATCTTCTATGGGGCAAGGACCTCAATGAAAGTCGGACTTGGATCTATCGGACTTATTTTCTTATTCGGAGTCCTAATTGGTAGCCTCGCTGGTTACTTTGGCAAGTGGATAGATGAGATCTTGATGAGATTCACTGACATCATGCTAACAATTCCTACATTGTTCCTGATAATCGTCTTTCTATCTATGTTTGAAGTTAGAGGGATAAATATCATAATTTTTGCGATAGGGATTACTGGATGGCCTGGTCTTGCGAGGATAACGAGGAGTCAATTTCTCTCATTGAAGAAAACCCCATATGTAGAGGCTGTTCAGGTAATGGGTGGAAGCTCTTTCAGAATCATGTTTAAACACATACTGCCAAATGCACTACCTCCTATAATAGTCGTTCTAACTTTTCAAATGGCAGGAGCAATATTAATGGAAGCAGGCCTCAGCTTCCTTGGTCTTGGAGATCCAACTCTCATTTCTTGGGGGAAAATAATTACGCAAGGGCGTGTTTCTGTGGCGACCGCTTGGTGGGAATCAACATTTCCTGGGATAGCAATTCTTTTTGCAGTTTTAGGGTTTAATTTACTCGGAGATGCAATAAGGGATGCTTTTGAGGTAGAAAGAGTTGATTGAGATGAATAAGGAAGAAAAAGAAGTTCTTTTTGATGTTAGAAACCTTAAGGTTTATTATTACACGCTTGATGGCATAGTTAGGGCAGTCGACGATGTTTCCTTGAAAATATTTAAGGGAGAGACTCTAAGCCTTGTTGGAGAATCGGGTTGTGGCAAATCCACTTTAAGTTTAGCCCTTTGCAGACTAGTTCAAAGACCAGGCAAGATAGTTGGCGGAAAAATACTTTACAAGGGTAAAGAAGACATTCTAAAGTATGATGCAAAACAGATCCAGCAATTCAGAGGTAGCAAGGTCGCTATAGTTTTTCAGGATCCAACTTCGAGCTTAAACCCAGTTTTCAGGATAGGAGACCAGATAGTTGAGGCTATAACAATACATCAAATGTTAAAAGGAAAAGATGCATGGGATAAGTCTTATGAGGCTCTAAGTCTCGTCAAGATACCTTCTCCGGAGGACATGGCCCACAGCTATCCTCACCAATACAGCGCCGGCATGAGGCAGAGGGCTATGATTGCATTGGCTTTATCATGTAATCCAGACCTGCTAATAGCAGATGAGCCGACATCAAATCTTGATGTTACGATTCAAGCACAAATACTTCTTCTCCTCAAAGAGCTAAAGGAAAAACTTGGGGCGTCCATACTCTTAGTTACACATGATCTAGGCGTTACTGCGCAGCTTGCTGATAGGGTAGCTGTCATGTATGCCGGAAAAATTGTTGAGATAGGGCCTGTTGAAGAGTTTTACAGGAATCCCCTTCACCCCTATTCTAAGGCCCTGCTGGGGGCAATTCCTCCTCCGCACAAGGATGTTGAGGTTTTAAAGGAGATAAAAGGTGAAGTTCCAAGCCTTATAAATCCACCAAAGGGATGTAGATTTCATCCAAGATGTGAGTATGCTACCGAAATTTGTACTAAAAGCGATCCTAGATTAATCAAGGTAGCAGAAGAAAGGAAAGTGGCCTGTTTTCTGTATGAAAAGGGTGATTAAATGGACGTTTTACTAAGGGTAAATCACTTAAAGAAATATTTTCCCGTGAAAAAATATGTTTTAGGCCTTATTCCGAGGAAAAAAGGTGACATAAAAGCCGTAGATGATGTCAGCTTTGAAATCAAGCCAGGTGAGTGCTTTGGGTTGGTAGGAGAGACAGGTAGTGGAAAAACAACCACCGCAAGGTGTATAGTCCTCCTTGAAAGGCCGGACTCCGGTGAAATAGAGTTCAATGGAAAAAACGTCTTAAAAATGAACAGAAGAGATCTAAAGAACTTTAAGAGAAACGTACAGATGATATTCCAAGATCCATACACCTCTCTTAATCCAAGAATAATTATAGGTAAGTCAATTGGAGAGCCCCTTGAGCTTCACACAGACTTAACTTCCAGAGAGATACGATCAGAGGTCATAAGGATGCTAAGAGAGGTGGGTCTCTCACCACTACATTACTATAGGTATCCTGCAGAATTTAGTGGAGGACAGAGACAGAGGATAAGCATCGCCAGAGCTCTTATCCTGAAACCCAAGCTAATAGTGGCTGATGAGCCAGTATCCTCTCTTGATGTTTCAATTAAGGCCAAGATACTTAATCTCATGAAATCCCTTCAGCAAAAGTATAACTTGTCATACCTAGTGATAAGTCATGAAATGAGCGTTATTAGGTTCATTTCACATAAAATAGGGGTCATGTATTTGGGAAAAATAATGGAGATTGCTGATAAAAGGTCTCTGTTTGAAAATCCAATGCATCCCTATACAAAAGGGCTTATATCTTCCATACCATTACCCGATCCTGAGAGGAAAATGAAGACGGCTCCGCTTAAGGGAACATTGCCTAGTCCCATAAATCCCCCATCTGGTTGCAGATTTCGCACTAGATGTGAGTATGCCACTGAAGTTTGTAAAAAAGAAAGTCCTCAGCTTGTAGAAATTGAAGATGGGCATTTTGTTGCCTGTCATCTTATCACTCGTAGATAGTGCTCATGGTGAGCACATGAATAGCAAATACTCAAAATACTCAGCAGAAATAAAGGCATCAATTCTCATTCTTACAATATTTGGGCTTATATGTCTATCATTTTATTTGGGTTTATTCGTGGTAAAAAGGCCTATTTCGAGAGAAATTCTGGAAGAGAAGAGAAGTTTCTTCTTTGAACATGGTCCTCATGGAATAACGAGGGAGTCAGATGAATATATATGGATAAGCTTCCCAAGTAATGGAACGATATCGAGGTTTAATTTGAGGAGCGAAGAAATAGATCTTTCTATGAAGTCGCCAGTAGAATCTCCTTGGGGTCTTGCATATTCCGAAGGCAATTTATGGATCGCGGATGTGAGTACAGGGAATCTCTACTGTTTTAGTTTGTTAAATCATACCTTGATCGATGCAATTAAAGGAAACTGGACCTACCCTTCAGGAATAACAATATCAGGCGAGAAGTTGTGGTTAAGCTCTCTAGATCAGATGAAGATTTTCGAAATAAATTTGAGCTCCAAGAGAGTTATAAGGACCATTAGGTTTTCAGGGGTCTTTGGGCTGGATTTCAAGGAAGGCTTTTTGTGGGTCGCTACTTCCGACATGAGAATAAAGAAAATTGATCCTACGAACGGAAAAGTGCTAGAAACCTTCTATTCTCCTGGAAGACTTCCTACAGGAATCTGTTGGATTGGTGATTCTTTGTGGGTTGGAGATAAGGGTGGATCGCTAAAAGAGCTTCAGGTAATTGAGGGAAGATATGAGCTGATCTACACCAAGCCACCAAGCTGGCTCTATGTTCTTCTCTTTATTGCCTTTCTACCTATATTCCTGTCCCTAATGAGGAAGGCAGGAACAAAGTTCTTTTAGATTTAAAAGGCATGAAGATTAAATTCTATACGAGACGTTCTAGAACCCTAGAAAAGCTTATAAAAAGGCCTTGGCTCTACTCAATAGAGGTGCACATTATGAATAAATTCAAAAAGGCTGTATTGTTGTTTTCAGCACTTCTTCTCCTAACATTAATGCCTATTGCTTCGACGCTTAGGCTCAGAGCTCAGCAGGAGGAAAGATATTTCTTCACTCTTCACTTAATGGTTCCGAAGGGAAATATAATCAGACAGAACGTAGGAGAGGTATTGACCAGCGAATTTCCTAAGATAGGCATAAAGTTAGAGTTACATATTATTGACTTTAGTGAATGGTTGGACAGAGCAAGGGGCGCGCCTAAAACTTGGGAAGAAGGTGGATACGACCTCTTCTTAGTCCAAACTGGTTATGGATTTGATCCAACAGGAATGAGGACGTTTTTCCACTCTGAGGGCGGCCTCAATATTTTCAATTTCTCTAACGGTGTTTTTGACAAGTTACTTGACGAAGGAGACAAAACCATTGATCCAGCGGAGAGGGAGAAGATATACTTGAAAGCATCAGAAATTCTCTATTACGAATTGCCCGTGATCCCATATTGGAGGGTTGTTAACACCTTCCTGCTTTCTGCAGATGTCAAGGGCTTTAGTCCATACTATGATACAGATGGCTGCAATGAGTGGGAGATACCTGGAAAGGACGTGGTAAGATACGTTCAGCCAAGCGATGCTGACAATCTTAATCCAATATTTATGCAAACAGGATATTCTGTACGAGCTGTCGGGGACCCCGTCTATGATTCTCTAGTAAGGTACGGGGAGAACTGGGAGTTGGAGCCTCATATGGCGAAGAGCTGGGAATGGATCAACGACACTTATATAGTCTTCCACTTGCACGAAAACATAAGATGGCACGATGGGGTTCCGTTCACAGCAGAGGATGTTAAGTTCACATATGAGACCATAATGAACAAGGATGTTGGAGCTGTAGACTATTCTAGATTCTCAGAAGTCATAAAAAGGGTTGATGTTATTGATGACTATACAGTGGGTGTAGCCCTTAACAAACCGTATGCAGC
>CAZUBM010000023.1:0-29694 GCA_964618805.1 uncultured Nitrososphaerota archaeon | reverse complement strand
GGGCTGGGGGGCTCGGCCAAAAGGCCGGGGAAGCTCCACCCACTCCCAGCACGGGCCCTTATGGTTGCCCGAGAGGGCAAGGCCCACCCACAGAAACGACACGGCCCTTATGTCATGGCAATGAAGCTGGCAACAGCAGAGGACCATAAGGAATCCGGTGAAACGTGGGTGGCCGCCCGGTGGTAAGCCTCCCCGCAATGAGTAGCTGGGTAAGCGGGGAAGGCGCATAGCCCAATCCCCCCGAAGTACAAAAGGTGGGCTAAAGCCCCGACCCCCGGCCTCTGAACTTCTCCCTTTTTCTCCTCAATTCATCAAACACTTGCTTAACCGGCCGTGCGGGCATGCCTTTCTCTCGATTGAAAACTTTGCTCCACTCATGATTTGGACAATCGCTGGGTTACCATATTCTAAACTGTCTGGATACTAAAGGAATAAAGAGCATAGCAGGCATCAGAAAAAATTGTAATACAATTTTTATTTACAAAAAGTCTTACAACATGTGCCCTTGATAAACCTCAGGGTAAAGGAGGAGCTAAAGAAGAAACTTGAAAAGCTTGCAGCTCGAGAGGGAAAAACCGTAAGCCAGCTGATTAGGGAGTTAATAGAGGAGAAAATCGCCGTCACCGAGATCCCAACTCACGAAGAGGAAGAGGTACCGGATTGGGTTCCTAATGGAAGCTATGTTGCTTTGGTAAAGGGAGCAGTTGTTTCTTTAGCTAAAACAGCCTCAGAAGCAGCTGCAGAGGCTCTTTCCAAGTTTCCTGAAGGTCCCATCCGTATAGTTAGGAAAGGACCTCCACCTAGGAGGGTGGAGTACGCTTTCTTAGCTGAGGAGATGATGTGCTGGCCATACCTCAAGCTGAACGGAATGACCTTTCCTGTAATCCCTATTGAGATCATTGGAAGAAGAAGGATGACCGCAGCAGCCTTTCCAGATACTGCGGCCGGCATAACCCTAATAGATAGATCTCTTTCAACCTCAGCAGGTCTGAAAGGGCTTGGGGAAGAGGTTATCCAGACAGCGGCTGGGGCTATTCCCAGAAGGATCCTTAGGGCATCAATAAGCGTCGGTAGAACTCAGCTAGAGGTTAGGGCGGCAGAGATCGAGATCTCTCCTGAGTTGCCATTCCAAGTGCTGCTAGGCAGAAACGTCATAGATCGCTTTGATCTCTTTTTCTTTGGAAAAAGAGCGATTGTGTGCATTAGAAGGGCTGAATAGGTTTTGAAGTTGACTTGAGGGATTCAAAAGCTTAAGGCACGAGAGCTCCTGGAACCAATCCCTCAATCCAGAACCTGAATTATCCATCAGAATATCTTGCTGATTTTTCATGAATGGACTAAAAAGGTGTGGAAGAGGAGTTCAGCTAAGTGAAGTACCTTTACCCTTGAAATGGCTTTCTGGTTGTTCCAAAACATTTATTATAAACATGGATGGATAATCCATCCAATGAGAAAGACATATATTGCAGTTGTTATTTTGATGATATGGGCTATATCTTCAAGCATGTTCGCAATATACTCTTATCATCAGCTTAAAGAGCTGAAAGAGGCCTTAAGTGAGGAAATAATTGAAGTGAACCTTGGCGTAAAGTTCTGGAACGGAACGATAAGGTGGTTCAACGGGACCAAGGTTCAAGCTGGCTCGACATTGCTCGACCTGACCATGGAGGTGGCTGAGGTGAACTACACCATCTATCCAGGGATGGGAGCGTTCGTCGAATCCATCTTCGGATTGAAGAACGAGCACCCGTTTTACTGGATGTGGTGGATGTGGACTGACTGGGGTGGCTGGCAGGAGGGTCCAGTTGCGGCAGATAAGTACGTAGTAAGCGACAAGGAGGTATTGCTTTGGTACTACGAGGACACATCGATAAGCCCCTTGCCAAAACCTTAGCCTTCTCCAAGAGAACTTCTTTGATAGCCCTGCTTGTCGCCCTTTCGGTATCGTCTAACTACGCCCTGATATGGATTCCAAACGTTAAACTCATGGACCTGCTAGTCTTCGTAGCTGGCTTCGTAGCTGGCCCACTGGATGGCGCAATGGTCGGAGCGTTGAGCTGGATGGTTTACGGCTTCCTTAACCCTTACGGCTGGATTCTTCCCATCTGGATCGCCACCATGCTGTCTGAGACCATTTACGGGATCGTGGGGGGAATCATCAGGAAAAATCCCTTTAGAGTTGGTAAGGCTGAGTTAGCCCTTATAGGCTTGCTCTGCACGTTGTGCTATGACATCCTCACAAACCTCGCTTTCTCCCTCACTTTCAATATCCCTCTCAAGGTAGCATTGATCGCTGGGATTCCCTTCTCGTTAGCTCACGAGCTCTCCAATGCAGCCCTCTTTTCCATAGCTGGATCAGCCCTCATAAAGCTGATTGAAAAGTTCCTTCAAGGAACTAGGGACAAGTAATATGATCTGCTTCGAAAGGATTCTTTAGAGAAAAACTAAATCACCTTACCCCACGTTAACCTCCTTGAAGAGGCTTGGTGGATGCCTATGACACGCACGGCTCCGAGGGATGGTACAATAGGGTGTTGGGAGAGCTTACCTTCCTGACGAACTTTGCACAGACTACTGTCTTCAGCACAGCTCGAGTTGAGGAGCTTTAGTTATATAATTTAACTGAAGGTAAAAGGCTCTCTTTTGCTTGACTTTAAACCTCCTTTCATCGAAGAAGATCCTGCGCGCTTTTTACCGGGACTATGCAAGATCTTTCCTAACGAACCGAGCAGGAGACCATTTATCAGCCCGACACCTACGGAAGATCTAATAGTTCGGAGAGTTCAGCCCTCAGCTTAAGCTGAGCACCAAATGGATCCAAACCCGTTACACAATAGATCCCTAACGTTATGATGGACAAGGAAGGGCCGATAACAGCTATCGCTTCCTCTTGGGCAAGTCCTTAAGTGCCCTCGGCTCAAAACTTAAAATATCAAAATTTGAAACATTTTAGAGCCTATGGAAGATCACCGATGAGTTCTGGCATATGGCGGCGTTCTCACAACTTTTTTGAAATACAAGCTGGCTAGTTAAAACAGGAACGTATCCCAGAACTCACTCTCTGATCAGGCTCATGAGGAAGCTTGATAAAAATGGTTGAAAAGGATCCATCCCTCTTTGTGAAATATGAGATCATGTTCTAAACGGGGACACCTATATAGCGGCAAGATACCTTCCCTGAAGGAAGGAGGCCTAGAAGGCTGTAACCCCATTCTGACTGGTATGAATCAACGGCTCAGGTAAAACTAACCATTCCGCTAAAAAGCCATCATGAAGTGCTATAGCCTCCACATCTCCCAAAAGAGCTTCTCTAGGTCCTCGTATAAGCTTACATCCCGACTAACGAGTAGATCTGCAAGCAGGGCTCCTCCTTCATAGAAGACTTCCCTGTTGAGGGGAACCTCTCTTCCCCTGTGATTTTCCTCCAAGCCTAGGAGGCTTCTCACTCTGTTCTCCAAAAACCTAGCGAATCCCTCCTTCCACTCCACCCACACCATGTACTCGAAGTCCTGAAGGGACAAGACGTCCCTAAGCACCGCCCTGCTCCTTTTTAACAGGTCAAAATCCCCTTCAAAACCCTCCAAGAAGGAAGAATAAGCCTCAATGAAGCTTGTTTCACCGTACGGAAAGCCGTATGTAAGCGCGCGCTAAGACAATGCCTTCAAACGTGTTGAAGACTTCTTCGTTTACAACACAGGTCATCCTGTAGCCATTGACTTTAAAAGGGAAGGCTGCTAGAACGTCTCCTTTCACCCAAGTTGGGGCGTTGAAGCTACCTGAGTAGGCATATCTTCCCTCCTTAACCAGCTCTCTTACCTCTAGAAGCCGATGGATTCCTTGGAGGGCTAGATCCAAGACGCTCACCTATGGCAAGGGTCCATGGGTTTATTTGAGGATTAAAGGCGAAAACCTAGAGGTGTCTTCGAGCTCTAAAACAAGCTTTAGAAGGATTTAGGTCGATATCTTAAGGGAAAGTCGGATTCTTTTTATCCACAGAGAAAGATATGATCCTCAGATATGAGTTGGTGAAAGAAGGCTGTTTATTTAGTTCTGAGGGCTTACTAGAGGGCTCCCGATTTAATTCCTACCAAATTGGGACTCTTTTAAGAAGCCCTTCCTTAAGCTCAGAATGAAAGCGCGCTACAGAAGGTGGGCTAAAGCCCCGACCTCCGGCCCTCCTCGAAAATCAAGGCCTTTGTTGGGTGCTGAGTAAAAGCGTTTAGCTTGTTCAGGGTGGCTTACAATTCAAAAGCTAAGTTCAGATGAAGGCGAAAAAGGAATTTGAAGAGTTTTTAGAAAGTAAGGGATTCATTTAAATTAATTGTATCCGTTAAATTTCAAAGAAAATGAAACATCTTAGTCTATACGTTGGTCTGTTGTGCATCTTCGGAATTGCAGCAGTTTTCTTCTTTGACGCTGTAATGGGTGTACATGAGACCTTATACGTCATAAGAAGGGGATGGAGGCAAGAAATAGCCTTCGACAGGCCTCATCCAAAATACGTTGGAGCGGAGCACGGGGATGTTTTAAGGTTCAGCTACAAGATCTCCAATAACAGATTCAAGGGGTGCATCATAAGCGTTGAGGTATCGATGTTCGAGGAAGAAGAATTAATTACTAAGCTTCTTTCAACTAAGAAGTCTATAGAGCCCTTTCAAAGCGTTGAAATTGAGTGGACATTGGAAACTGAAGAATTTGAGCCCAACAGGGAATACATCCTAAGGATAAAGTTAAATGAAGTTGAAAGAACATTATACATGATTTTCCATAAAACCGCGATCCCAAAACCTTCCAATTAAATCGATGGAGGGATCTTGGATTGAAGCAACTTAGAACTTACGTTTTGTACGGATTTGGGATTTTAATGTGCATTGCAGGGGTGATATATCTGGCAGTTGAGTACGTTAGGTACCTCTCGGATTTTGGGAAGCTCTTGATCCTAATACTGCTGGTGATCATGTTCGCTTCCTTTGGCAAGTACTTTGAGGAGAGGGGATTTTAATGCTTGGATTGGTTGCTACGATAGCTTTGTTTATCCTCATTGTTTGGCTGGGTTATTTGGCAAGCACGGCTAGGAAAACTGGCAAAGAGATTAGAGAAGTGCTAAAACCACACATAATAATGTACGGACTATCCTGCGTCTCAGGAGTTTGTGCGTTCGCTTTCTTCTTATCCATGGACATATACAAGCCATTTAAAATAATGGTTAGCATAGTTCTCGGCTTAATCCTCATATTTATCGCAAGTTTAACGCAGAGGAGGGAGAAGCAGCCAAATAGATTGGATGAAAAGGGTTAGTGAAGCGAGAAGAAAGATACAACTCACTATGACGTGAGAGCGTCATAAGGTACACCTCACGGAAATCCCTCCCTTCAGCGAGGGGAGGAAGGAAGAAAAAAGAGGTTATAGTTGAGCTCATAAGAGAATACGTTGAAAAAAGGGTTTGTCCTCAGTCAACCCTCAACAGCTGGAGCAAATCATGCTGATTGAGGAGGAAAGGGAAGCTTTTCTCAAGATTAGGGAAAGGCTGATAATCGACCCCAGATATGCTGGGAAGTACGTAGCCATCCTCAATAGGGAAGTAGTTGGGTTCGACGAGGATAAAGGGAAGCTGGCCGAATCAGTCTACAAGAAATACGGGTACGTTCCAATATACATAGATAAGGTAGCTCCTGGAGAGAGAAGGGTGGAGATCCCTTCGCCGGAGTTGAGCAGTGGTGAAGCACAGGTACAGCCTTGAGCACTCTCCCCCAGCTCCTTCCATGATAGTAAGGGTCTCAAAGCCACTTTCAAACCGCTCACTGGAACTCCAGGCTAAATTGGATACCGGAGCAGACATGACCGTGCTTCCCCAACGAGCAATAAGCGAGCTAGGGCTCATCCCAGCAAGCCGAGTCTCCGTAACTTCCTTTGAAGGAAGGGAGCTCTCGAGGTACACTTACTTCGTAAACATCTGGTTCAATGGTTTCGGGTGCAGGATGGTGGAGGTAATAGGGGCTAGGCGAAGGGATGCGCTCCTAGGCCGAGACATCCTAAACAAGGTCAAATTGGTTTTGGATGGTAAGAACCTGAGTTTCGAGCTCCACGATCCATAAGATCGCAGCCGCTCCGATAATTTACAGCGGCCATGGTTACTAAGTGGTATTTTGGATGACCGAACCTTTTGGAGGATCCGGATAGCGAGAAATTTCCTGAGGAATTTTAAATTACTTGCGGGCGGATCTTCCTCTATTGGCTTTAGTTCCTAGGGTACACAAACAAAAAAGTTGCACTTTCAACTTTTTCCAATTAAATAGGGAACAGAAGGCCGTTTATTTAGAAATCCACTCTCTTTAAACTTTATAAATCAGATGAGGGTTCAGTTTATGGTAGCGGGGTGGGGCAGCCTGGTAGCCCGCCGGGCTCATAAGGGCTTCTCAAGCACGTGCTTGAGAGCCTGCGAAACCCGGAGGTCCGAGGTTCAAATCCTCGCCCCGCTAAATTTTTAACTAATTATATCGTTTTTGTAGATTTTTTATTTATTATAACGAAGTTAAATTCAAGGAATTACATCTAACTCGGGGTATTTTTTACTCCCTTCTCAATCATCGCAAACTAGATTTCAAAAGTTTCCCTTTTTTCTTGAAAATGTAAGTGAATTAAGCGATAAGCGTTATCTAAGGTGAAATGAGAACGAGAACCTAAGTTAGTATTGCTTTCTAGTTACTATATCTGGTGTTGATGACGCGGCTTTACATGATGCATTATGTTGATCGCAGCTTAGCTTTGCCCAGCATCTTTACAAGCTGAGCTGATGTAAGTGATTTCTGCAAAGAGTAGCTTTGGATGGCTATTATTAAGACCTACAAGTTTATCCCATCGCTCTTTTCCTACAAAGGAAGGGCTAAGTGTCTCCTGTACTCTCTTTCAGCGTCCTCCAGCTTGAGCGGCTTTTTTCTCCTATACCATCTCTCACGGCCCTTTCCAGCCACATATTTGTATCTTCGAATCCACTCAATAGCTGCTCTATGACCTCTTCCAAAGGTCTTGAGGATGTCAACTATATCAGCAAGCTTCTCTCTCTTTCTGGCTATACAAAACCCTATCTTCTCCTTAAAAACCATAAAATTCAAAAGTCCTCTAATGCACAGGGTGTAGCACTCTTTTCTAGCTACGGTAATTCCCTTTCTGGTGATGACCACTTTACCTTTTGGATGATTAATGTAAATCGAGGATGTTACGTCCATGATCTTCAGCTCCTTTTGAATCTCTTCAAGAACTTTTAAATCAGTGTTTGCCGCACTGAGCTGGAAGTTGAAAAGCCCATCTTGAGTTATATAGCCCGAAACGCACCCCTCGCAGTCGAAGAAGGCTTGAATGAACTCCTTTGGGTTCCTCTCTAAGTATTTGAGGAGATTTTCTCTAACTGAAAGGTGATCTACAAGCTCCCTCGACTGAACGCTGACGTAGTACCTCCCATCCCCCAACCTGTTAACTGCGTATGGCTTCTCCCTTCCCATCACGATCGCAAGCTTCCTAGCAGCCTCCTTCACCAGCTCCTCATCCCTTGCCTTCAGCTCTATGGATCTTCCCTCCTTTCTCACCTTTATAGTGCCGTCTCCAGCAAGCATGCCAGCTATCCAAGCCATCTCCGGCTTTGAGAAGTCGGGCTTGTTGTAGGGCTCTTTGAGGGGGGAGTGCAATCCTCGAACCCAGTAGGAGATGTTGGACCTGCTTATCCAGACCCCATACCTTTCCTTCACGATCCTCTGGATCCTTCTGTAGCCGATCCCGTTTTTGTTTAGCTCTCTAACGAAATAGTAAAGCTCTACTCGGAGGTCATGTGGTATCCTTCTGCCGCCAGGCGTAGTCTTTGGGTTCTTAAGGCTTTCAGGCATCAACCTCTTCTCTAATATTACTTAGTAGCATATAACTATATATAAATATCATTAATAAGAAAAGTTTTCATATGATTAGATTTAAAATTCATGCTTGTCATATAGCCATGATGCCCAAGGACAGGAAGGAACTCACGACAATCCAGATATCGAAGGAGACGAGGGAGATGCTGAAGGAACTTGGCAAGAAAGGGGAGACCTACGACGACATAATAAGGAGACTGATAGAGCTAGCCAAAGATGTGGAAAAGAGGTCTAAGTAGTCACATTAGGTGGGCTAGTGCATCTAGAAAAAGTCCTTTCCTCTTACAAGCATCTAAACCTCCTCCCACCTTAGAATGAAGTGAAGGACTTTTGATTTTGAGAGATTTAAAGAGCTGATAAACGATGGTACTATTTTGTATTGATTTAAGAATTGACCAATAACCTGATGGAAGAACTTATGACAATGGCATGGCTTTTAGAATAAACCCCAAAAAAGCTAGACTTGTGTTTTAGAGAGGATAAGAATAGTTTGAAATTCCCTTAGAGATCATTAGACAGCTTCTCCAATAAAGCTTTGAAATAATTTCTCTCTTGGAAGAAGGATAATTCTATATCGAGCAGTACCTTTATTTCCTGTAAGTATCAAGTTCTCGTTGTATTTCATAAAGAATAAGAATGTGATTAGGTTTGGTAAATCTTAAAACAATTTCATCAAATATTTGAGGAATTATAGGGCTTGCAATACTTAGTAGCGACTGAATAATACCAGGACCCCTTATAAGACCCATAAGAACCCCAGTTACTCCCAGTAGGATCGAAGCTTCATTTAAACGTTGTTTTCTCCTTTTTATTGCTCTTATTTCCTCATTAAGTTCTCTTAACACATTCTTTATATTCTGAACAGAGTCACCTACTCTATCTAGCTCACGGCTCTCTATAAGACGTTCTAACTCATTTAGTGCTATAAACCATTTCTTAGGACTAATCTCGATAGCCAGGTCTAGATCCTGAGGCATATTAAGTCTAAAATGATCAATTAGTGCTCGTCCAATCTCATAGGGAAAAACTTTAAGCTTCTCTACAGGCAAAAGCCCTGCCTTTCTTAAAAATTTGAGAGTATCGCTAGGTACTGTGTTAATACCGTCTAAGCAACAGGTATGTGGCCAAATTAGAAAATAGGAGTAGGATCTTAAGCTAAGTATAGCGGCATCTAGCTGCGAAATCTGTGAGATTGTTCCTGAGAGAGCACTCTTAACTAGCTCTCTAGTATAGTTAGGTCCTAGAAAATAACAGAGTTCTGCATAGTAACGTTGAAGAGCTTCTTTAAAAGAAGATAGCGGATGTAAATCTTTTCCATAAAGCATTTGTAGAACCTTAGAAGTAAGAAGCTCTTGGTCACTTGAATAGCTACCTAAGACTTCCCAGATCTCTCTACACCATTTCTCGTAGGTATTGGGAAATATACGTAGTAATCTATGTCTTCCAGCGTAAGGAGGAGATAACTCCAAAATAGGATCTAGATAATCTAGATTTGCATAACTATAGTGAGGTTTAGATACTCTAAACACTACTCTTCTCTTCTCATATAACCAAATTAGGTCGTTTACGCTTAGACCATATTCTTCCTTGAAACTTTGCGGTTTTTTGATTGGTCTAATGTTCACAATTAAGGTTTTGTTAAACGAGATTATCTCTGTAACTTTTATTCCATGCGGGCGATAGGTATAGGGAGGCTTAATATCAGAAAATTCTGGATAAAAAAGTTTACAAGAAATTTTATCTTTTTTAATTTTATTTTTGATATTATTTGCTTTTTCCAATTCTTTTTGCCACAATTCTTCTAATTGAGACCTCTCCATTCACATATTCCCTCCCCTTTTTATATTAGGAAGTCTCCAGTTGTGGGTTCAGTATGAAGGATTATGACCAAATGGTCTATAGTTTCATGATTATTTCAATGACATTAATAGGTTTATTGTATTATGAGGACCTATTAGGTAAAAGTAAAGAATTTCATGTAATTGTTATAATGGGAGCGATAGAGCTGTTGCTTTTAGGCATTTCAATACTGAAGCAAATTCATGTGAAAAGAATAATTTTAAGAAGGAAGTGCGTGCATCTAGATTAACCTACAGAAGAATACAAATGGCGATAGAAGAGGAATATGGCATAGGTTTGAGCGAATCAAACATATCTTACTGGGTGAGAGGGATTCACATACCGGAAAGGGAGGCCTATAACAAGCCGGATTTCTCCAAAAAAGAGGAAATCTCCTGGTTAGCTGAGATATTCGCAGGAGATGGAACAATAAACGTTAGCAAGGAAGGAAAGAAGTTGAGGCTTAAGGTCAAGGACAGGGAGCTTGCAGAAGAGGCCTCCAAAGTGTTTGCCCGGGTTATGGGCAGGGAAAAGCCCTATGCAGTTGGAAGGTTCTCGGATGGGAGGTATTACGTGGAGGTAAGTTCTAGAGAGCTTGCGGATCACCTCCTAGAAAGGGAAAAAGTCCTTATGTACCTGGAAGAGAGTCCTTTGGAGTTCTTGAAGGCGTTCTTCGATTGCGAAGGCTATATATCGGCATTTATTGATGCATATGGGCGCTTCGGAGCCAGAATAGGGATTACAAATACAGATCTTGAACTCCTTGAAACGATCTTAACAAAGCTTAAGGGACTCGGAATCGGAGGGAAATTGGTGGTAGCCTACCGAAAAGGGAAGGTTCTGATATCCTCCAGGGGAAGGATCACGGCTAGGAGGAACTGCTATAATATTGCTATCTGCAGAATCCGGGACATAATCAGGTTCGCGAGGACGATAGACTCCTCCATACCAAGAAAGAACGAGAAGTTGAAGGATGTTTCCAGCATTCTGGAGAGGTTTGGGTTTACCGAAGACGCTGCGGTGGAGTGGATCAGGATGTACAGGTATGAGAGGGGAAAGGGTAGGGAGAGGTGGTTTAAGAGAGAGAAGATGCTAAACAGAAAGGAGGCCTTAGAGGAGTATAAGAAGTTCCTTTCATCGAGGAGATAAGTGAATTCTATTTAGACAGCTATCATATGTAATTTCTCTTCTTACAAGCATCTAAAGCCTCCTCCCATCTCTTCCTATTTCCATAAGTCCGTCCGAAGCTATGCTGACTGGTGAATTTTCTGTGCAGACATTCGTATTGTCAGGATCTATTCGATGTTTAGTGATTAAAAAGCAAGTAAAAGGAACTCCCAAGGAAGAATGCTACTAAACGGTTTGAGAAGATCGGATGAGCCTCCTACATGCCTCAACTGTTTCCCTAGCCATTTCCAAGGCCACTCTAGCATCCTCCTTATCGTAAAGCTCGCTAGGAGAGAGTCCTGCTTCCTCATCTCCATACATGCTAGGCTCTCTCTCCCTACTTAACCTCCTTGAGACTCTAGCAAGCCTGGGTATCAGCTCCCTAAACCATTCTGGGAACCTGTCTTGGCTTCTCCTTAGTATCGGTCCTACATCATGCCATCTAGGTGGTTCAATCCCTACAGCCCTCAGAGCTCCTTTTAAAGCTAATTCAACCGCTTCCTGGCTCTGCCTAACTACATATGGGTACTCTCCTAAGTTAAAGAAGTGTTCTGCTGCTCTAAGTCTTACTTCAGATTGTTGCATGTTGGCCAGCGCCATTCTGAGGTTATTCAATCTCTATGACCTCCCCGAACTCATATGGTTCCTTAAGAACCCAGTACCACATCTTACCCATCCTAACTCTCTTGGCGTTAAGTTCATTCAGCCTCTTCCTGAGTCTGTTCAAGATGTTCTTGAAGAACGAGTCCCTATCATATAGTATTATCGCGTCCTCAACCATGTCTAGGTATATGGGAGTTAGCCTCGATGCCTCTTCTGGTGTCCTGAGCAGGGGAGATATGCTGACATAATATCCTTCGTTCCACAAATCTTCTATTAGCTGCTCAATCTCTTTTTCCACCTCCATGAAGAGGTCCTGTCTCTTAAACCTCCCCCTTGGAAGACCTTCTATGATCACTAGGATGTCTAAATCGCTGTCTCTTCTAAACTCTCCCCTGGCTACTGATCCGTAAACTACAAGGGAAATGAGTTTGTCCCCAAATCTCCTTCTTAAAGCGTCTAAAAGGGCTTTAAGTATGCTCTTATATGGTTCGGCCAAGCTCAAGTCATCTCTTCATACCAGCTTGAGAATTAAAGTTTGTCCTTCGAAAGAGCAGAATGTCAATACATCAGCGCTTAGGACTTGAGAACTAAGCTTCGCTCATGTGGTAGATAGTTGTACCATTTACACATGAACTTTGCATAACAGTATTTGCATGCATGTTGACATCCAATATATTGGTTTATGACATGAGATGCTCCCGGAATTTTGGTTGGAGTAAAAGCACTTTTGCATTTATTTTGATAACCTTTATTACCATTTTTACACCTTTTTGTTTTCATGAGACATTTTCCCAACTACATATATCATTTGCACAGATGATCCCTGATATTACCACCGCTTCTATTCCACCACCCGGGAAAGTTGAGGCACTTGCCAAATACAAGCCCTTTATTGGAGTTTTAAAATAAGGTCTTTTGGTATCAATTGATTGATCGAAAGCGTAAATTGCTCCTTCCGGCATGGAGGTGTATCTCTCGAATGTTTTTGGCGTTGCCACATCTTGAACGACTACATATTTGCTTAAGTTGGGAATAATTTTCTCAGCTTTCTTTATTAGAAACTCCGCAAACTCTCTCTTCTTATCTAAATATTCTTTTGCTCTCCTTTCTGGAAAATCATGATAGTTTGCTCCCGTTAGTATTGTAACATTTGCTTTACCTTTAGGAGCTAAACCTGGATCGGCATTAGGGTTTATAGCGATGCTGTAGCCTTCATCCAAGTTCTCAATGATCGTCGGACAGCCCGATAAATCCATATCTACTCCCAAAAACACCATGAAACAGGAAGGAGACATCTTTAACTTCTTTATGTACTCTACGAAATCCCTATCCAAATTCTCCTCTCCAACAAGCTCCAGAAACGTAGTTTTTGCATTTGCATTAGCCACAACAATAGGACTCTTGAAAACTTTATTTCCAACCCTCACTCCTTTAACTTCTCCGTTTTCGACCAATATTTTATCCACCCTATGTTTTGTCAGGACTTTGCCACCATTGTATTCTATAAAGTCCTTTAAGCTATCTGCAAATCTCTGTGCTCCTCCTTTTGGGAAATATCCACCATGGAGGTAGTAGGAAACTACAGCGGTAAGCGCACTGCTTGCTCTCGTTTCTTCTGGCTTTGTTCCTAAATAACCGAGAAGAGCACAGAGTAAGGTCTTCAAATCCTCATTAGTGAAAAACTCATCAAGTTTTTGCTTATACGTTTTGTTCATCCAGTCAAAGAAATGAGGATGTTCCTTAGGATAATCCAAGAGCTTTTTAGCTCCAAAAACCTTAACTATTAGTTCAGCTGGTAGTGGAGCACCATAAACTGAGTCTTTGTAGCACTCCTCGTAGGCTTTTTTAGCTTCATCAAAGAAGGCGTAAATGTTCTCTTCTGGGAACATCTCTGAGAGAGCTTTTATGAACTCTTCCAAGTTGCTGGCATCGATCTCTTTACCTTTAAAGATATATCTCATTTTATTCTTTACGAAAAGTTCTTCCTTTTCAAAGCCAAGTTCCTTAAGAAGATAGGTTACAGGTCCGTTTTCCCACAGTCCGCTTACGTTTTCAACTCCTGTGTTAAAGACAAAATCTTTCCTCTTAAAAGAAGAGCAGTAACCACCGACTTGATGATGTTGCTCCAAAACTAAAACCTTATAACCTCTTTTTGAGAGTAAAGCACCACAAGTTAGACCACCAATACCAGAACCAATAATGATAACATCGTATTCGTTTTCTCTTTTTGGCTTCTGAGTTACATAAACACTCCAATCGTATTTCCTGAATTCCTTTGTAGCGAAATAAGCTGGTGCTTTTAAAGGGAAAATGATTGAAAATACTATACCAAAGGCAATTAATATTTTTGAGAGTATTGCAGCGTAAGTTGCATTTAGAAGTAAAAATGTGATCGCGTTTGCTATGAAGATCACCGCCCAGGCTCCAGTGATTATGTTGTTAATGGTCAGAAATGATTTCTCCTTCCAGTAGATTTCCGGATAGTCTCTTTTCGAAACTTGAAGTGTGTAGGGTTGTTTAATAATTAGGGAAAACAATTCCATCAGGAACAAAGCAGAGTAGCCAAGAAAACCGCTTTTCTCGACAAATATGTTCAAGTTGAAGATAAATGTAGCGGTAGTGGCTGTACTGAAGTAGAGAAAGGAGGTGAGATCCATTAAGTTGAAATCTTTTTTGTGAACTTGAGGGATTACGAGAATTAAAGAAATTGCGAGAGGGATGATTACACCTAACTTGTTCCCCATACCGCACAGAACCCAGTAAATAACCCATGGAGCGAAGGAGACAAGTATATAGAGCATACCAGGTATTTTTATACTATTTTTTGTGTTTCTTACCATTTCCCATTCACCCTTTCTTTTTCAAACAACCCTTCTCGAAGTTTCAACATTCCTTCAGCCCTTTAACCTTGCACGCGCTGCATGTCTAGTTCGTCGATAGCTCATCAATAAGCTGTTGATTATTTAAACCTATTGACGCCATTCACCTCCGCTAAAGCAGGGAGCTTTCTGGCGTCATATTTGTAAGGCATACGAGCTTCGTTTTAAGGCTCCATTCTCTTCTTTACAAATAATGCCTCTTTGCAAAGTTTAGCGATGCACTAAACTTTCAAGCTTATGAATTCCGTAGGAGAGAGGAGTTCTAATCCTGATACGCTCTTAACCAAAGCTCTCTTTCTTAACAGCTCTTCGTCGGAAGTGATCACATAATCAAGGCCCTCAATCTCACTTCATCCGTGAATTCGATTTTCATCCAAATCAAAATCGGGCAGCAACAGTTTAACTAAGTTTTTTGTCTTATGGTTCTACCAAAACGTAGAATTCCTTGAAGTATGTGAGTCTAGTGATAAGATCGAAACAATTTCGCATGTTACTTTTGATATAATAACCTTAGATAATGCCGCAATAAGGTAAACGAGGGATATAATCTTGGGACCTTGTCCCTCTTTCGCCAAAAAGTCCTTAAGAGGAGGCTCTGAAAGAACATCAACGAAATTGACTACTTCCTCTGGAGGTTTTCCCATAATCCTTTACACTTCGAGTCTAGCTAAGGCTAACTCTGAATCATTCTGAATGTCGTGCTTAAGTTTAAAGTAATAATGCGCTCCCTTCATTCTTGTTTAATCCTCTTAGTTCTAATGATCTACCTGCTTTCCTCTTTTTCTTGATTTTTAATAAAATAGATTCAATATAACATTTCCATGTTGTCCTTAAAGCAGATGCGTTCCAGAGATCGGAGCTAATAAAATAAGGCTTCGGAGAGGCGCAGTCTTTTCCTTGAGCAAACTTCCGCGAATCTTGTAAAACCTTAATACGACTAGGCGATTAGCACTTCAGGCATGCTACAGGATGCTCTCGTTAAAAGCTTGGAAAGGCACTTCAATCTAATTAGCGTCGTGATCTATGGCTCTGTTGCTAGGGGAGAGGCTGGGAAGGACAGCGATGTAGACTTGCCGATAGTTGCAGACAATCTATCCAATAGATATGAGAGGTTTAAGCTCTTCGAGAGAGCAGAGAGATAAGAAGGTCAAGCACTTGTTGGAGAGCTTGAGAAGAAAGGGCTACAACGTTTTCCTCAGCCAATAATTAGGTCAAGGGAAGAGGCCTCCATTATTACTCTCCTCTACTTGGACATGGTTGAAGACGCGGTGATCTTGTACGACAAGGCGACTTCTTCTCAAAGATCCTCGAAAGGCTCAGGAAAAGGCTAATGGAACTTAAAGCTGAGAGGGTTAGGATTGGCAAGAGGTGGTACTGGAGGCTTAAGAAGGATTACAAGTTCGGGGAGGTCATAAGAATTGAATAACGTGGAGATGGCGAGAGCTTACATAGAAGAGGCATTGAGGAGAATTAAGACAGCAAGACTTGCTTTGGAGAAAGGAGAGCTTGCTTACTGCATAAGACAGTGCCAAGAGGCCGTAGAGCTATCCCTGAAAGCAGCTCTCAGAATGGTGAGGGTTGAGCCTCCAAAGTGGAGCGACGTAAGTCAGTCTTAATTGAGAACGAAGAAAGGTTCCCAGCTTGGTTTCGGGATAAAATCGGCGATCTAGCTTCAACTTCCACGTGGCTGAGGAGAGAAAGGGAGCTAAGCTTGTACGGCGACGAGGAAACTGGACTTCCTCCTCAAAGGCTCTATACAAAAGTATACGCGAAAAGGGCTTTAGATGAGGCTGAGGTGGTTGTAGAAAACTGCTCTAGGCTTATTGGGGGAATATAGGTAGTGCTCCTCATTTCATTTTACGCCCTAACGGAACTTAACTTATGGAAAAACCTCAAACAAGCTTCTTGATTAGAAAATTCTTAGGTTGGCTAGGGGAATCTATACTCTTAGGAGCTTTGCCCTCTTTTTATAAAGAGCAGCTTTTTCTGGTGGATGCACATGAATTTCGAATGGTTCCTTTATTCCAGCCTTCCAAAGCTCTGAGAGAATCTCAGCCGGATGTACCTTCGTAACTATCAGTATATCTATGTCACTTGAGTAGTTATACTTGCCCTCCGCAACTGAACCGAAGAGGAACACTTCAGCTTCCTGATCAAGCTTATGAACAACCCTTTTTATGGTTTCAAGGTGCTTCTGTAGCCTTCTAAAAGCTTCTCTTCTCTTCAACGCCCTTTTAATTAAAATGTCAAGCGACATCTCTCATTATCTCCTTAACCGCTTTAACCAATTTCTCAACTTCTTGTCGGCTGAAATCCCTCATTATGTATCGCGACGTTATATAGGCATCCTCCAGGACGCTAAGTTCCATTAAATATTTTTCTAAAGCACCCTTTACAACGGCTTTTTTACCTTCATTAACCACTTCCGACAGAATCTCCAATAAAGCCCTTACACTATGTGTTCTCGGATATTCGACGCCTTCGCTCAGCAGTCTTGCTTTTAAAAAAAGCTGCAAGGCCTGCTCTAAACTGAAAGCCGCAAGGTCATAGAAACCTTTATCAATTTGATACTTTGCAGTTTCCAGAAATTCCCTCGATCTTTTAAGTAAACGTTCTTCCTCCTCTTCCCTGCTCACTAAAACCACCTTAAATCGACACAAGCATGTTGGATCACAATATAAATATATTAAAAAATTAAAATATTAATTAATATGCTCTCCAGCTGGGCAAATGACTTTATCAGCATCTTCTCGTTTTAAACTAAAAAATTAAAAATTAATGATCTTACCAATCTCCACACTGGCACTTAGAGAGGCTTAGAAATGGACTCTAAAGTTGCCCTTCTAGGTGTATTGGTAATCCTTTTTTCTGCTCCAACTGTACGGACGATGGGGGTAGAAGCTCAGCCAGTGCAGGAGATAGCGTATGATGACGGCAGTTCAGATAGCTATTCCAACCAGGATAAGGACTATCACCTGGCCGTCAGATTTTCCCTCCCCTCCGGCTGGACTGAGGCAAAGCTTCTCAAAGTTAGGTATAGCATCCATGCCATCCCAGTGGGGGTAGACCCTACTTTTCGAGCGCACGTTTACGACAGCGATGGGGTTACGGAACTTGCTTCCTTGGTTGTTACTCCAACAGACGCGGGATGGTTCGATGTAGATCTAAGCGCGCTAGGTATAACTTTGACTGGAGATTTCTACGTAACCATAGAATATTTGACGCCTGCGCAACCATCAATAGATGCTGACACTTCTGATCCCGATTATCGATCCTACCGGGGACAACCTGGATCTTGGACCCTTTTGACGGATAGGGACCTCATGATAAGGGCTGTGGTGCAAAAACCAACTGCTGTAGTCGGAGGAGTAATCCTGAAGCCTGAGGGTTCCTTCTTGATTGCACCCCTCATCTTAGCATTGGTGATCCTTGCTTCCATGTTACTATCGTTGATCATCGCTCTAAAAAAGGCACTCTGATCAAATACCTCCATTATTCGCGCGCTAACATAGATAGGAGTGGACTCGAACACTTAACTTGATTACACAACATAGAAAACTTTTCGAGCACCCTATAAAAGATAGAGAAAGCGACATTGACGAAGAGACCTATAGGAAGCTCAAAATAGCCTTAAAGTACGTTAAGAAAGTAATCTGTCTTAAGACATGAGGCCTCATAGAAAGAACATTCTTAACAGATTAGAAGAGATCCACCCATGCATTTGGATTAGCATGAATTCTTTGTATTGCATGTACTACATGAAGAAAACCGGTTCACTACTTCCTTTATGCTGGAATTTCTTTAGCGCGCGCGCTTTCACTTGATCCTGTTCCTTTGCTGTTTTCTCCTCTTTTTGTGGCTTGCTCATAATAAGAAAGCTGATAGAGCTAGCCAAAGATATGGAAAAGAGGTCTAAGTAGTCACATTAGGTGGGATAGTGCATCTAGAAAAGTCCTTTCCTCTTATAAGCATCTAAGGCCTCCTCCCACAGCTTCCTGTCACCGTAGCTCTCAAGCTCCTTGAAGACCCGCATCAGGAGGTCTCCTCTGACCCCAGAACTTCTAATAACTCCGAGTATCCACTTAAGGCTGTTCTTACCGTCCAAGTAGGCGATCATAAATTCTTTTACATAGTTAACATCTCCATAGCGCGTCTGTGTAGAGAAATAGCCGTTTGAATGTCGCTGCTTACTAGGATGGTTACAAAATTTGTAGGAATGGATGGAGCGCTCTTTGAAATTACCTCCTAATCTTGGTGGAAAAAAGAATTTATATATTCTTTATATATAATAATTATCGATATAAAATGGGCAGATCTGGACGATCTTATAGGAGTTTATTGGTGACCCGTGAAGTCTATGAGAGGTTGAGATCCTTAAAAAGAGAGGGCGAAAGCTTTTCGGATTTAATTGCTAGATTAATGGAGCGGAGCGGTGCTGACTATGGGCTAGAAAAATTAGCTGGGCTTTTATCTGAAAACGAGGAGGAGGCTCGACTTTTTGAAGAGGCGGTGAAAGAGGCTTCTAAGTACTTTGGGTGGACAAGTTGAGTAAAATTTGCCTAGACTCGAGCGTTCTAATAGCTTTGGAAAAGGCCCGAATTTCCGCAGAGGATTTACGTAGGGAGTTTCCACATGCCCACTTTGTTATTTCTGTTATTAGTGCTTTTGAACAGGCATACGGGGCCCATATCTTGATACAAAAGGGATTCAAGCAGAAAGGAGAAAAGATTCTCGATGGGTTGAAAGGCTTCAGAACATATCCATTAACATTTGAAGCTGCCCTTCTGGCAGCCAAAATCTCTGTCGAGCTAAGATCAATGGGCAAGAAAATCGAGCCTAAAGATTTGTTTATAGCTGCAATATGTATTCAAAACGAGTTAGAACTCTTGACGCTGAATGTCAGGCACTTTGAGCTATTGTCTCCGTATGGTCTGGGGGTGCACAACGCAAGACCTTTTTTGAAAAAGAAATAATCTCATTGCTATGTTGTGTAATCAAGATATCGTGGAGAAAGGAGGAGCTTACTACATCCAGATATCGAAGGAGACGAGGGAGATGCTGAAGGAACTTGGCAAGAAGGGGAGACCTACGACGACATAATAAGGAGACTTATAGAGCTGGCCAAAGCTGGAAAAGAGGTCTAGGTAGATCAGGTCTTATGGACACACGATTAGAAGAACCCTTTCCTCTTACAAGCATCCAAGACCTCTTCCCACCTCCTCCTATCCCCGTAGGTTGCGAGCTCCTCGAAGACATTCAAAAGGAGTTGTCCTCTAACCCCTGAACTTTTTATGACACCAACAATCCACTTTAACTCCTTCTTCCCGTCCAGATATGCGATCATCGACCTCTTCACGTAGTTGACAGCTGCTTGAACCTATCTTGGAATTTCAGGAGAGCCTTATTCTGAAAAAGGAAACTCACATTTGAAATGGATAATGCCTTGAAAAGCCCTTCTATCAATAATAAATAAACTACAAAAAACAAGAAAAAAAGAAAGAAGGAACTTTCATTTGTGCACACTACCTTAGGACCTGCTAGTTGACTTCAACAGAAGGATTAGTATCAAGATAGCTACGATCAAACCAACAGCCATGGCTAGATACAAATTCTGCTCTAGTATGTCAAGTATTGGGATTCGTTTGGCCTTAGAAGTAGGAGTTCCTGTTGTCTCGCCTGGACTTAGCGGCATCCTGTCTTTAGAGTCAGGTATGCCGTCCCCATCCGTGTCAGCGGAGTTGGGATCGGTTCCAAATATGTCCTCCTCAAACATGTCAGCAATTCCGTCTCCATCAGAATCAGTAAGATTAGTTGCATGGGGCACAACTCTCACAAGGACGATGTCAGGAAAAGAGGTTCTCTCTCCATCAGAGACCCTAAGCTCAACTGGCCATACTCCAACGGGGAAGGTGAGGATGGGAGAGCATCCGTGAGCTGATCCATTACCTTCCAGGAACCCTCCTGTCCATGTGTAAGTTAATGGTCTTCCCGTAGGTGAATATGACCCAGTTCCGTCCAATGTGACCTTAGCAAAGTCGTCAGGGCCAGCCACCGCAAAAACATCTGGTCCAGCATCTGCCACGGGTCCTTCAACTTTTTCCTCCAAACTTAGGCTCTTTTCTGGAGTCCCATCCTTATCTACGTCTATTTCAAGGGTTGCTGACTGCAACTTATCCCAGTCCGGCTTTATTCTGTGCGTCTCGCCTGGGCCAATTGATATACCATCGCACTCGAACTTTTGGAGACCGGATGGATTCAGGAACTCTATTAATAAGTCGTAGGTCGTGCTCAGAGGCCCATCGTTTCTGATGCAGATGAAATCTTGTTCTGGATCAGCAATTCCCTCAAGGCAGCTTTCTCTGGGGAAGTTAGGGAGCCTCAAGGTAACAACTCTGACGTATGATCCTTCCTCGTCCCACCTTATGTATCTCAAGGAGAAGCCCTTGCTCTCGGTTTTTGGCCTTATTGAGACCCTAACTTGAGTTGGATCTATCTCTATTAGGTCCCTAGAATCTGGAGAGGTCTCTACTCCCTCGAATCCGAAAACTGCGTTCTTGACCATCTGACCTATTAACTTGTAAGAGCCCTCAGAGTCTCCAACGATGGTCCAGGAGTAAGTGTTGTTCGTAGCTAGGAAGTAAAGCTCTGGAGCACTCTTCGAAGAACCAAGCAGAGGAATTCTTGCGGAGAACGGCAGAGTCGTGGCGAGATCCCAATTTCTCAGCCCTTTCTCATTGTAGAAGAACCTTCCCTTTGGATCTGTTATCTGCTCGGTGTGCGCTGACCCTACCACTATCTCCCACAGGAGATCCAATCCTATCTCAGGGATGTCATACATATCTATTCCATCAGGATCTCCCTTAAGATCGTCTAGTGGGACTACCGCGAAGGGACTCCACACGAAAGGATGCCATTGCTCCACTCCGTGCCATATATCACTACTGTCAGGGCTGCTTGACATGTCATACTCCCAGTCAACCATGCCTCCACCTGGTATTAGGTAGAGTGTGCTCTTATGATCTGACCTATTTAAGTAGTGAAACGGCTTGTTCGGGTCGTAGACCTTGACGGCTATCCTTCCATCTGGAAGATATTCGTAGTCGTAAGCCAACAATGCGTGTCCATTCAAGATGCCGTTATATATGCACACAATTGGCGGATCCCCCTCACCTGACTTGAACTCATCTATCTCTTCGAGAAGTTCGTTCATTTGAAAGACGCCTTCTCCTGAGATGCGACTTATCGATTCCGCCAGCCCTGGAATGAGCGCGTCCAAAATATGGGGAAGTGCTTCCATGCTAAATTGCCATAAATGGTTCCTCCTAATCGCATCCTCCAAGTAAAAGCCATGCCTGCTCGAAATCCTACCATTCCAGAGCAGCTCATCAAAATACTCGTGTGGGAAAGGGTAGTCGTCTGGAGGAGCCAGGCGTGGAGAGTCTTCTGATCCGCTTATCCAGAGCTTCAGTTCCCCATCGTGAAGGTCCCTCGCAGTGACGCACATCCCAAAGCAATACCCATTTCCGGTTGAACTCCTGGCTATCTCATATACAAGCCAATTAATTGGCTTGGGCGCAAACCAAGGACCTATAGAGCAGTCTGGGCAGTCTGAGATCCATGAACTGAAGCAACAATCTTCATCCCCGAAGAAATAGCACCACTCATCCCAAGATACTGGAGGCTTCCCCAGCGGATTTCCCATCTGAAGGCCGTAGTCGAACCTGAACCAAGACCTGTGCACGGGCATATTACATGAGACGCGGGTGTATTCAGCCCCAGGGATATCGATGTGCAGCTTCAAGGTGCCCATTGCCGTCCACTCTCCTGGACGCCAGGGGAAGTTCCAACCTCCTGGCATGGTTATCTTGAAAGTTGCGTAGTCCCTGCCTAATGAAGGACTGGGAGCGTTAAATTCGAGGATTGGAAGAAGTATTTCCTTGCCCTTAGCCTCAAACGTCGCATAAAAATAATCTGGTGATAGGCCTGCGAGATCTGGAAAGGAATCTGCCCTTATATAGAAGCTACCCTTGTCCCAGGCCGTAGATATGGGCTCAATTATCACATTGTAAATGCTGAAGCTACGATAAGTCCTGAAACCAAGGGAATCGGTGATTGAAACTGTGCATGTAACGCTTAGAGGATCGTTCGCAAAATCTATTCTCGGGCCTATTTCCACAAACCCTCCAGAGGTTCTAGGATTAGTATGCGTGACGTAATAAAACTTGTCCGCGTCTGCGGTGAATCCCCAGCCAACTTCAACACTATACGGTGGAACTCCCCCCTCGAACTCTATTTTAGCAGTTTTTTCCGTCGCATTCGGCCCTATTATGAATAGCATATCAGTTGTTGTGATCTCCAAGCTTTCCTCAGGCAACACATCTATCGTGATGACCTTACTAGAGGTAAGTCCATTGCTATCGGTTACCTGAACGACAAACTCATGGTTGACAACTGGTGTTGTAGGAGTTCCCCTTATGCTACCCCTGCTTTCCAGTCTAAGTCCATCCGGTAGAGTACTGCCAGGAGCCAGAGACCAGGAGTAAGGAGGAACTCCCCCTATCGCACTCAGTTTGTGAGAGAAATACCTTCCAACCTTTCCCTCTAACTTAGAATCCAATATTACGGGAGCAGTGCACCACATCCATGAAGGAGACGCATCTTCTCTACCTTCTGCGAAAAACGAATTTTTTAGGTTAGTTAGCTTCTGTTTTTGCACGCTCGCTGTGTAAACGCCTCGCTGTTGGCCTGAAGTTAGGGTTTGCGGGGCGGCGGGGGTCAAAGCATTATCGACCCTAGCCATCCATAATTCGGTGTAGTAGTAGCTTATCTCTGGAGAGAAACCTTTTCTCAGGTAAACCAAGTAATTTCCATCAGGAGACCATGAAGGATTGAACTCAGCCTTATCGGACTCGATTAAGATGAGAGTAGATCCATCTGCTTTGAGCAATCCTATCCTACAGTTGTCGGTTGGAAAAGTAGGTCCCGGGACATCTACGGATACGGCTAACCACTCACTATCAGGGGACCAGGATGGATTTCTGAATGACCTATCCGGAAAGTTTTCGGTTATGCTCGCGACAGGAAAGCCCGGTTTCTCCAAGTTCACGAGATATATCGAGTAAGATTCTCCATCCATGCTAACGGAGAAAGAAAGGGTTTTTCCATCTGCTGAGAAGGATGGATCTCTCACGCTCCCCAAGGAATTCTCTGGAAGACTAAATATCAAGGTTTCTTGACTCTCGACAAAGCCCAATCCGTTTTCAACAACTTTCTTAAGAATGAGTTTGTGAGGAAGACCCGACCTATCCTCTTCCACATATGCAACGAACTCTCCTCCCGGAGCAACCGTTGGATCCCACTGCCTTAGGTAGTCTTCAGTTACTTGAACGTTCCAACTACCTGTCAAGCTCATGATATATACTTCATCGTCCTTACCTCCATAGATGGAAGTTCCTTTAATGTAAGCCACGTACTTCCCATCTGGCGATGCAGACGGTTTTCTAATAACGTAAGTCTCCCATCGCTCTCTAAAGGTAAGATTGAACCTCTCTTCTTCTGGAACTGAGATCCCCATCAACTCTAGGTTTTCCCTATTTTCAGTTGTATTTGTAACAACCACGATGAACCCCTCCTTCACTGGCAAGGGCCCTACTTCGTCCCCTCCATAACTTGTCACAATGCCTCCTCCGCAGGATGACAACAAAAGACCTCTTATCGTTACGGATTTCCCCACAAGGTCCCTTGGAACATTCCACAGGTATTCTGAACCGCCCGTCACTGACATTATTGGAAGACAGGTTATCTCTGTCCATTCATCCCCTCCGGTGCTGTACTCCAATTTTATCCAAGCATTTTCTGGAACCCCTGACGAGACGCTCCATTTTATAGGGAGAGGAACTCCAGTTAAGGCAATATTTCCTGGCTTAGGAGATGTGATTGTTAGGGGAGAAGGAACTCCTAGCAAGGAAATATGGAATAGACTCAATGCTAATAATGCAAGGGATGAGGATACCTTCCGAATGGAAGGCAAAGTTCTCACCTTTGGCCATTGGAGGACCCCTTCCTAAATCAGTGATTTAGGTAAGGAATCCTCGTTGCCTTTTCTCTAAGACCATGGCTCCATTATAAATTTATACTAAAAATGTAACAAGGCCTATGATCTTAGCTTTTTCATGGAGGAAAGACAGATAGATTCCCTAGAGATTACTTTCTTGCTTCAAGGGCTGTTTTATAGCATCTTTTAGGGGAACATGGCTATGTCAAGGAAAAATGATGTTTCTCGATCCTATAAGGATAGCGTACTTCACAGCATCCACAGAGGTCTAAAAATAGATGCAGATTTCCTTAAGCTTCTTAGATCTCCCACACATCTAACAGAATGCCTTAAACAAGCCTTTCCCTCGTGAAGATTGGAGAATCTTTCAATGCTTATAGGTATCTTCTCTTCCCGCAAGGTTCTAGGCCTCCTCCCATAGCTTCCTGTCTCCGTATCTCTCAAGCTCCTTGAATACCCTCCATAGAAGCTCCTCTCTAACCCCTGAACTCCTAATAACCCCCAATATCCACTTGAGGCCCTTTTTACGATCGAGATAGGTCATCATGGACTCCTTTACGTAATTGAGGGCAGTTCGAGCCAATTCGTCGTTTAGCGCGCGCGATAATGAGGGAACTTGACATGGGATCTAGCAGGGAAGTGGGCTTCCACTTAGACAGGCTCAATAGGCTAGTTGAGAAAGGAAAGGACGGGAAGTACGAGCTGACAGAGCTTGGTAAGGCTCTTCTCAGGCACGCGAGACTTCTAGCGCGCTAAATTCGACGAAAATTGGACGAACTACGGCAAGAGGTTCAGGGCGATGATGAGCAAGATCAAGGTAGGGTCCGAAGGCGTGGAGATATACAAGTGAGCTCCTCGAGACTGAGGCCATCAGAGAAATGAGTTCAGCCCTGGCAGAGCCTCGATAAAAAGCCCATGAGACTACCCACCACAGCCGTGATGATAGTCATGATAATTATCATGAGGAGGGTACGCTTAGGGCCTAATTCCTTGAGCGTCACGACCAAGGAGCCCACGCATGGGAAGTAGAGCGTCACTACAGTCACTGCTGTCAGCATTTGGAGGGCTGTCATGTCCAAGGCCACGGTCTTCAACATTCCCACCGCCACGTCTTTCCTCAACACGCCTATCACCATGGAGGCTACGACATGGTCGGGCAAGTTGAAGAGGCCCGAGACCACGGGCGCCATTAGCCTGGCTAAGACATCTATCAAGCCCGTGTAATAGAGCAGGTTCACGATTAGCACGCCCAAGAGCACGAGAGGGGTCCCCTTGAGCAAGAATTCCTTTATCCTGATGATCGTTTTCTTTAACACGTTCTTGAATTGAGGCCTCCTCCAGGGCGGCAGCTCCATGATGAGCGGCCCCTCTCTCCCTCGCAGTAGAGCGTTCAAGATCAAGCCAGTCGTGATCGTAGACACCAGGAGAATCGCATAGAGGAAGGCCACGTAAGCTGGGCCATAATGGCCTAACACCAACCATATCATGACCTGTTCGGCCATGCACGGCACCCCGATCCACTGGATGAGGGAGGCTATGAACTTGGCCTTCTCCGTCCTGAGGATCCTCGTGGCGAATATACCTACTATGCTGCAACCGCTTCCAGTCACTATGGGGCACATAGCCTCCCCGCAGGCCCCCATTCTCTTGAGGGGGGCGTCAAAGGGTATAGCCAGCCTTGGCAGGAGGCCTGAGTCCTCCAAGATGCCGAGCACGAGGTATAAGACGAAGAGACACGGGAGTATCATGAAGAATACGAAGAAGACGCCCGTGGTCAGGAGACCAAGTGAGGAGTATATGCCAGGTGAATCCCCTATCAGGATATATTTGAGGAGACCATCGGATAAGACAGCATCTAAACCACTCCTGAGGATAGGTTCATAAAAACCATAGTAGAGGATAGAGGGGAGCCTATGTCCTACCTCATGTATGACGCCCAGCATTGACCAGATGACAGCTAGCATAATTAAGGATGCGACGATCAGGCCCGTTATCGGCCTTACCAGTAAGCGATCAATAACGTTGGGTTTGAAGGCTCTCCCCTCACTGACCATGACCCTCTCATAGATGGCATTAGCTAGCTTAGCTCTCGCCAGCATCAAATCCCTGCCGAGGCCTTTGAGGCGATCTCTAAGCTCGCTAGGCAGATCTTCGGTTAAGTAGCCGAATTCATCACCCATTGCCATTAGAGAGGCTAAAGCCCTCGTGAATCTCCTTAGCTTAAGTGGTAATTTATCGCCAAGGGGCTCCTCAAGTTCGGCGAGGCGTTCCTCTACTTCAGGGAACAGCCTAAGAGGGCTTGGCGCTCTTTCGCTCTTCAGGACGTCGACTATCGTTTTTAGGAGCTCCTCGATTCCTCTTCCCTCGACGGCGGCCATCAGGACGATGGGGATCCCTAATGCTCGCTCTAATTCCTCTCTATCGATCTTTATCCCGGCTTTTTCAGCCCTATCTACTTGGTTAAGCACGAGGATGAGGGGCAGGCCGAGCTCCAAGAGCTCAAGCGTCAGGTAAAGATGCCTCCTGAGGCTGGTGGCATCGGCTACCTGAACCACTACATCTGGCTTGCCCTCAAACAGTAATCTCCTGGCCACGTCCTCTGCCTCGTTCGTAGCTAACAGCGAATAAGCCCCAGGCGCATCTGATATCCTTAGGCGGAATCCCTCAACCCTCACCTCGCCCTCGTAAATCTCTACCGTAGTGCCCGGGTAGTTGGACACTATAGCAGTAAGTCCCGTCAGCTGATTGAATAGGACGGATTTCCCGACGTTAGGATGGCCGAACAGGACAACTTTAGCGTCCATGACCGTCCACCTCACAGAATAACAAGCGGGCTACTTTTCCGCTAACGAATACCATAGAGTTATCTACTTCTAGGAGAACCCCTGAGCTTCCCCTTGAGATCACCGAGACCTCCCTACCGTGGGCAAGGCCCATGGATATGAGCTTGTTTAACAGCTTGAGTTCCAGCTCTGTGCCCGCTAGCCTAATGTATCCCTCAACTTCCGATAGCTTAAAGTTAGGCAAACCTAACCACTAGAATTACATGGGCACCTAACTATTTTTTAAAATTTACTTTAATTGTTTGCCATTATTTTAAAATTTACTTAATTAATTATTTGCTGTTACACGAAAAATTGAAGAATTCACCGAGCCTAGGCCTTAGTAGTTTGTCATAATTTGGACCGGGAGCAAGAGTCCCAAGGCTAGCTTAACATCTACAGGAGCTATCATTAAATTCCTAACCTTATCAATCGGATATTGAAAATTAAAAATCAGAGAAAATCCTCTTTAGGAGAATGCAGTTTCTAATGCCAAGGCATTAGAATAGGCACTATTTCACTCGATTAAGAGGGATATTCCAAATATTGCTTGCTTCATCTTAATCAACACTTCAAACGAGCTTGACCTCGAACAACCCTTTTTGCTCTGAATCTTCCACAAGACACAGAAGGAGAACAGCCAGGAGAAAGATAGTCGTCCAAAGCACAAAGTTAGCCCTTAGATCTAGGGCTAAAAACAAGGTTGAAATTCAGGGAGCGACTAGAAAGCTTAAGTCTATTAAAGAGTCGAAGAGAGCCATGTAGAGGGACCTGCTACCTTCTGGAGCTAGATCTCCAACCATGGCAGTCGACTGGACAAACACACCTCCCAAGGTCATCCCAAAAGCCGCCATTTCTAGGGCAAAGATCATAGGACGGGTTGACTTTAGCATTAGAAGGCTAATGGCTGAGGATGTTAAAAGGCAAAGGGTAACCACCTTCCTCTTTCCAAACCTATCTGCTAAACGACCTAGCGGAATTTGGGTGAGGATGAATGAGATGAAGTAGGAGAAGAGTACCTCGCCGGTCTCCTTCATAGACCAGCCAACCCAGAAGCCTGGTGTAGGGATTACAATGTCGAAGGAAGCAAAGACACATTCAGCTAGGAAGCCACTTAGGCAGATCGTTAAAAGAGGTCTATCTCTGAAAAGCTCTCTAATAGACGCTAGGTGGACATCTTCCTTGCAGGCGGCTTCTTCTGCCCAGACTAGTGGAAGTATGGATGAAAAGGCTCCAATCGAGGCTAGAATGAGTGGGAGATCAAAGGATACGTCGGCTAAGAATCCCCCGAGCAGGGGTCCAATTATGAGGGCCGTAACCTGTGCTGTCCTGAACTCCGCGAACGACCTCCCTGCTTCCTCCAAGCCAGCTACAGCACCAAGAATAGATGGTCCGAACAAGCCCAAGCCAATACCCTGAAAAATCCTAAAGGCAACCAGACTTGGGATGTTATCAGCAAAGACCATGAGGATGGTGGAGGTACCGAAGATAGCGAGACCTAAACAAGCTATAATCTTCCTGCCGAACCTATCAGCTAGATGACCGGCCACTACCTGCAGGGGAACCCAGCACAGGGAATAAACCGTGAAGAAGATTCCAATATCGGCAAGCGACCCTCCGACAGATTTGATGTAAGCAGGAAAGAGCGGGCTCAATGTTGAAGAGGCAATGGATGTCAGGAAGCCTACCGCTAAAAAGATGATTCGATTCCTGTCCCTCTTACTCATGGCACCAGCTCATACCTCCATTAAGGCTTACTCTCAAATATTAAAATCCAAAAGTTCCATAGAGTGAGGAGATAATCGATATGGGAATAGACCTAACCATTTTTTGAGAAACAAGAGTAAAGGGTAATAGGGATCTTGAGAAAGGAGTAAATTTGCGAAATGACCCAAAAAAGCGCGCGCTTCCAACTCTGCCGATGCTCGGTCTGAAACCACCCGTTCACTTTTGAAAGCAAGTCAGACTAAAAATGTAGAAGAGATGATTTTCAAGGCCATGAAAAGACAATAATGAATGCGCAAACATAGAGGAAGAAGCCTTTTCATCAATAATTTAAACTTACTACCACAATGCCTAGAAACGTGGATTGTAAACATATATGTGAACCTAAACCCCGCACTTTTGGAAACGCAACTCTTTCACTTTTGTGGTAGGTTATTGTAGTAATCGTAATCCTTTGACAAACTTTAAGGAGTTTTCAAGTAACTTTTTTATCTCTTTATCGTTAAGCGGTTCTGTTTTCCATTTTTCCCATAACAACAATGTGGAAGAGATTACGCTACAAAGTTCCTCTTCTTTAATATATCGCGTGAAGACGGATACTATATCTTTCTTCTTACTTACGCTGATGCCTTTGCTGCCAAGAAATAGCGCTGCAGTTCTGAAGATTAAACTAAAAGCCTGGCGAGTCCAACGTAATTTATTTT
>CAZUBM010000022.1:0-33269 GCA_964618805.1 uncultured Nitrososphaerota archaeon | reverse complement strand
TGGAATCAACTCCATACATACAGGTCGACGATCCACAAATCAAAAGCTTGGCAGAATCCCTTACGAAGGGATCCAAAACTCAGATGGAAGCCGCTCTTAAGATAATCGGATGGGTAAGGGAGCACATCACCTACACGTGTTCGAAGAGTATGATTGCTTGCTATGGAGTTCCCTTTGCGGACGCCAAAAGGACGCTAGAGAACAAAGTTGGAAACTGCGTTAATTTCGCCAATCTTGCCTTGGCTCTGCTAAGAGCAGCTGGAATACCTTGCAGGGACGTTACAGGTTTTGTTGCTGATGTTGAGCGCGAAGAAAGGGCGGCACACGTTTGGATCGAGGTCCTTTACCCAGATCTTGGATGGATAGAATACGAGTCCTCCTATTGGATGCCAAGGAGCGGGCTCGTTCCACCAACCTATTTAATCCCTCAGCACATTACGTTTCCTCGTTGTGAGGTGGGCGTATCCTACGGTTACTTCGACGAATATCATTTATCATCTTTGGAAATAAAATCTCTACCAGAAGAATGCAGTAAAGCCCACTATGAGCTAAAAAGAGGCCAATCTCTCACATTCTTTGTCTCAATAGAGCTTCCTAGCTTAGTAGATGATGAAGTAGAGCTAAAGGTGGATAAAGTGCCCCAAGGGTGGGACATCAGCTTTTCCACAAATCCTACTAAATTCTATGAGCTGGAATCCAAGTCTAAGGACGTTGGAGTCACTATTACACCTAAGGAGGGGGAGATTCCAGGTGTATACACTATAATAATAACTGCTGAATCAAAGTCACATGGGTATCAAGGCAAGATCATAGTTAATGTGGATGTCAGGCCCTGAGAGCTGATCAACAAAATCAGTCTTTTAGCATATCTACCTAAAGGTTCAAAGAAGTTCTAGTAAATGACATTCTAAGGATTAGAGGGGATGTTCAGCAACATTCCATTGACCTGAAAACTATCGAAATCAAGTTGTAGATCACGAGCACCTATCGAATAGCAAGGAACAGCGCTCAACTTCCTTAACACTATCTTGATCCTAATTATTGAAAGCACTGTAGTCTTTGAGGGTCTTAAGAAAGCAGACAACCTCAAATTATCTGATGATGGATACTTCAACACTGATCTTCTTTTTGGTAATTCCCTTTGCTTTTTGAAATTCTTCGTCAGCTGTAACGATGTTTCGTACGGATAAACCCTCTTCTTTCATTATCTTGACATATGCGAGATGGATCATATCTAATGTCCTAAGTCTGAGCTTAGTGGACCAAGTTACTGCGAATGCCATTGGAGAATAAAGTCCCCCTATGGCAGGGAGCCTTACAAACCCATTAACCTTCTTGTAGATGAGACCAAACCTTTTGATCAGATAGATCAAAATGGCAGGCAGGACTAAATCTTCCCTAACTCCCAGCTCAGAGGCTAACTTCTTCAACTCCTTCCTTCTAGCTAGAACGCTTGAAAGCTCGGCTAAAACCAATTCTGAAATGAATTTCTCCTCTCTTCCCTCCAAAATCTGCCTGGCCTGATCTCTTCTGCGATCAGACGGGTCTAGAGCTGCTACTATCACGCTAGTGTCTATATAGCTCATTTGAACCTCTCCCTCTCCTCTAAAAGCTGCTTAAGAGCTCCCTTTAGTCTAATAGGAACATCTCCTCCCTTTTTCTCTAGTTCTTCGAGCTTCATCACGATCTCTGCTATTTCAAATATGCCCTTTAAGCTCTTCACACCAAGCCTAATTAGTTCTCTTAGGGCTTCGCTCCTAGATTTGTACATTCCAAGGCTTACAAGAAGGTCCACCTGCCTAAGGTCTCTCTCTTCAAGCCTTAATGGCACTGTGCGCGACATATTACTTTCTATGAATACTTATACGTGTATGTATATAATTCTTAATCTATAATACGCTCATATGAAGTACAATCGGCCCATCTAGCCCTTTTTGATCTCCTTGATTTATGATTCTAATCACTAGGACAATTGGAGGACAAGTTTTCAAAACCTAAAGGCTCTCCAAGAGGAGCAACAATGCAAGCAACGCAAAGAAGAGCAAGTTCTCGGGAAGAAAGTGAGGCTTATACACCTCAGACTTAGAAATGAGCTCAAACTTTCTTCAATAAGAATAATGACTGACTGTAAGGATAAGAGATATCTCTAGATCTAGATTATGCAATCAGGTAGCTGAATATGGCAACTATTTCCTGTTTTGAAGTCCCAACTCTTCTCCATATGCCTCTTCTGGATATAGAGACAGTCTCCTTCAAATTTTCAATTGCTTTTTCTAGCGTTTCTTCCTGCGTCGTGCGGTCGAAAATCCTATTATCGCCTTTGAGCACACGCTGTCAAAGAAAAGTATGTACTGAGGGCAAGCTTTTAAAACCTAAAGGACGAAGCTTAAGCGAGGATAAACGGAGATGTCTCTGGAGGAGATCATCAGGGAGCTCAAGGCAATAAGAAAAGAACTTGAAAATCTAACAGAAAGAATAGAAAACTTCATGGGCTTCTTTGCCCTCTCACAGGAGGAGATTGTGGAGTTGGACAAAGATGTCAGGGCTTATGAAAGAGGAGAGCTTGACACAATCCCTCTTTCAGAGATAGAGAAGTGAAAGCATCTTGCCTTGGGCTGCACACGAACATAACTCCGCTAGGTTATAGAGATGGATTCATTTGCCTTGATAGCTTTAAGCTGACTTATAGACCATTAGTTATATTAAATGTGTAAAACTTTAAGAAAAGACATCTTGTCTCATGATTTCACTCAAGATGTTTATTTCTCTTTTAACATTTCAATTAGCTTGCTCTTTGTCATGTTATTCCATAAGGCAACATCTATCAGAATGTCGTTTAAGGTTCCTTTAGCAATTTCCCTGTGTCTAGGAACAGTTATTTTATGAACACCTAATTTAGTAACCTTTTCCAGCCTAACGTGGCTTCCTCTCTGCCTTATTACTTCATATCCGAGTTTCTTTAAGAATTTGATCAACTCTTCTCCGCTGACTACCGGCAGCTTAGGCAATAGGAGGCACCTTTACCTCAGAAATCACTAATATACTTATTTCCTCGCCCTCTTTCAACTCATCCTCGAAGTGGACGGATACGGCCTCCTTAAGATTACTCATAAGTTCATCTAGGGTCTTACTTTGGGTGAAGATGCTCACCCCTATTCCTCGAGCGCACCAATTCTCTCCATCGTTGTAAACTTCAAACTTAACTAGCATCGGACCTTATTCTTCCTTCTTCATATTTATTTCTTTGTAAGAAATTCAAAACGTGTTAAAAGCAATAAACATGAACAACCAGTTACGAAGGATCTTCGATCTTTTGACCACTTAGCGCGCTAGGCTCTAACACTATATGCTGAATTTATTGGAAAAGCGGATCCGCGGATTTCGGCTGTAAGCACGTTACAGCAACCGCACGCAGCTAGGACCAGGGTCAAAAGATCCAAACCTACAAAAACCTTCTTTACAGTCATTTTATCGCCTAATTCTTAACTACAAGCCCTTAAATAACTGGATTGCAGATCCTTGTCAGCTAACATGGCTAAAGAGCAATGTTCTCTGATCAAAGATTGTAAGGAGTCCTCGTAGGTGGCTTAATGAAAAACACATGTGAGAATAGCTTTGAGCAAAACGTAACAGCTACTATGCCGGTTTAGCGTGTGAATTCCTGGATATACTGCATTATTTGCCTAAATCACTCATGATCTTTGCAATAAGCTTGGTACCTAACAAATAATCCTTTATCCTTATGTGTTCGTTTGGTGCATGAGCTCTTGACAAGGGATATCCTACTCCAACTGACACCATGGGAATTCCTAGGACATTTCTGAATAAATAAAGAGGTCCTGACCCTGCTGACGTTGGGTAGACGATAGCTTCCTTCTGATAAACTTCCTCAGCAGCTCTGATCACAAGTTGCACGAAGTCGTCCTCAACTGGGGTCTTGGCTGGCTCAAGAAAACTTCGTGCAATTATCTCGATGTCATTGAACCCGTGTTTATCTAGGTGGTTCCTCAACTTCTCTAAAATGTCCTTCGGGCGTTGATTAGCGACCAGTCTGAAGTCTACTTTGGCCATAGCAGTTGATGGGAGTACTGTCTTCGATCCCTCCCCCGTGTATCCCGACTCAATACCGCATATCGTGCAAGTAGGCTCCAAAAGCAATGTTTTTACCAGCTCTGGTCCAGTTAGGTTCTTTAAGAATGATTTCAACCCTAAATCCTTCTTTACAATCTCTTCTGGGTAAGGTATCTTCTCTATAAGCTCTAGCTCTTTCTTAGTTGGCTCTAAGACATCATCATAAAACCCCTCTATCAACACCCTCTCATCCTGGTCCTTCAAGATGTTCAGAGCCCAAACTAGTCGCCAAGCAGCATTAGGAATTATTGGCGCCCTTGCTGAGTGTGTGTCTATGGCTGTTCCTCTTGCTCTAAGCTCCACGTATAGCATTCCCTTTAAACCAAGCCAAATATTCGGTCTTCCCTCGTGATCAACCCCTCCAAACTCCCAAATTCCGCAGTTTGCCTTGAATAGGCTTTTGTGTTTATCAATGAATGGTGGGAGGTGAGGGCTTCCTATCTCTTCTTCGCCCTCAACAAAGAACTTCACGTTGACTGGGATATCTCCAATTGCAGAAAGAAAGGCCTGAACTGCATGTATCCTAGAGATTATATTTCCCTTGTTGTCAGACGTTCCTCTACCGTATATCTTGCCATCTCTAATTTGAGGTTCAAAGGGCGGAGATTCCCATTCGTCAAGAGGATCTGGTGGCTGAACATCGTAGTGATCGTAGAAAATGAGAGTAGGGGGTTTTCTTCCTGATGGAGTGGATCCCGATTGGGTTCTTAGTTCGCCATACACGACAGGAGGTCCTCCTTCCACTGGTAGCGTGCGTGCTGGTATACCATTCTCCTTCATAATCTCTACAAGAAGTTCTGCGCACTCCTCTACTCCCTCTCCTGTTGCCGCAATACTTGGTTGCTGAACTAGTCTGGAAAGTTGCTGAAGAAACCTGTCTAACTCATCCTCAATGAATTTGTTGACTTTATCTATAGACATCTCGAATACAGCCGGGTGAATGATAAAAATGCAAAGCCGTCAGTTATGTGTTAAAGCTCTTTACTAGGATTTTTGGCTATCTGGATCTAGTAAAGGTCTCTAAGATATCTATGGCTAGAAAGGCCAATCCTGCCAGCTTAACGTCCTTCGTTAAGAAGTAAACAGCAGCCGCAATTACAGCTGGAGGAATTAAGAACGTCACTATCTTTAGAATCAGCATTATTATCAATATGCCTATCAAAACGCAGCTACCAGTACGAAGAGACTGGATAGGTCTAGAACTATAATGGTTCCTTCTCAGGGCTGAACACTTCACCTCTTACTCTTAGCTATTAGTGTTCAGAGAATGAACAATGTCGTCTCAAACAGTCAAATAAGAAGGTCAGGAAATAAGCTTCAAATATGGATCCTCAGCAAAAGAGGAAATCGAACTAACTTCCCTTTCTGTTTCATATATCTGCCCTTGTCTTGATCTAGCATTTCGCCGATTATGGTGGGATTAAGCCCAAGACTATCACTACGCCGCCTCAGCTTTGCTCACAGATGGTAGGATTCTTTCCTTCGACGAGGCGTATGAGGGAGTTGAGGGGATGAAGAGGGTGGACCAGAAAAAGTTGGTATGAGGAGGTAAAATGAGGGATAGGGAAAAGGATGAGTGCGCGCTACGGAAAACAAGCATCACCTACATCGCAAACGAAGCAAACCACCGAATCTTCAAAGTAGAACTTCTTTGGTTTACAATCGATCAAGATGACGATACTACATCAGTGTAAAGAAGGCTACTTCTATTCATTCAAAAGCAATGAAAATGGTGTAAGAACTTACATTGAATAATTTTTGGGTGTTTTGAACGATTCAAGCTTTTATACGGATGGAATAGTGGCAAAACAAGTATGGAGGCTTTTGACCGTTACGAGATGCGGGCTTAAAAATCAGTACCCTACTAGCTTCTTCTGTCTTTCATCAAAGAGCAACCTATAGGAGCAAATATATGAGATCATCCATATTGTCCTTGTTCAAGTCGACTACTTTCATTTCAACCAAATATGATTGTGGCTAACTCTATTTATTTCATCACCCTTTTTACCACCTCGTAGAGGGCTCTCGTTCCGAAAAGAAGGTTATTTAGGCTAGCGCGCGCGGCTAAGACTTATAGCGCCTCGGTTGTATATAGCATTGACAAGGAGCTTGTGAGAAGAGTCAAAGGAATAGCTGTTGTGGATCCTATATCACCGGAAACGTTCGAAATGTATAGCAAGTGGTTAAAACAAAGGCTTTAGGAAGAACTCAACAGACATCTAAAGAGGTAGGCGTGGAACTTCCATTAATTGTTTAGGCCGCATTAGCGAGCTTAAGAAAGGAGTAATTACTCCTTGCAACGCTCCGACCAAGCATCTATAGGCGGTTTTATTTCAGGAGGAAGATCGAAAAGATTCACTTCTCGTGTTTAACAAGGAATTTAGCTAATTCACTCCATTTTATCACTTTACTTGGACATGGAAGATCCTCTAAATTTATTCCCTTCAAAGCTTCGTCCTCCGTCAATAAAATAGTGCTGAAATAGGCTGCAGTCGAGTAGATCAGCCTGTCAAAGTAGTCCCTAATACCAGCTTCTGACAGAAGCTTATCAGCTATCTCCTCCACATCAGAGTTCGTTATTATGGTCTGGGAAAGCCTTTCATCGTTCAATAAGATTTTGAGCCCCTCTCTAAATCTTTCCAAGATCAATTTCCTCTTTTGAGACTGCCTTTTTGATAATCTGAGCACGATAAACTTGGCCTCGACTATCGAAATTGGATTGTAAACCACTGGATACTTATCCAACAGCAAGGGAAACATCGTCTCAAATCCTTTGAGATCTACTCTAACTCCAAATATCGGAAGCAAGTAAGTTGTGTCCAGCAGAAGCCTATCCATAGATTCCTTCCTCTTTCTGAGCCTCTTCACTTAGCTTTTCGGCTTCCTCTGGAGTTATCTCAACCAAACAGTTTGATATCGCCTCCTCAATTGATGGCAGTGCCTCTATTATGAGTTTTTTGCCTTTCACAACAGCTCTTACTTTACCTCCTTCCCTTATTCCAGTCTTCTCCCTTATTTCCTTACTCGTATAGATTTCTCCCCTCTTCCCAACTTTAAGAACGATCTCCGACATAACTTAATTCCTCAGAATTAATGAAAATTTCCGAGATTATATAAATGTTCTGAAAGGGCATCGGGTGTGGGCCTGTATAGAGCGCTGCGTATTTAAGGCCAGGAGCGTTGTCAGGGACAAGTGCCTAGTTGATGAGGAGAAGTGCTTTGGATGCGGTTTATGCACTACCGTTTGCCCTACAGGAGCTGTGAGGTTGGTAAGAGCGCGCTCTCATTAAACCATCAATGATCCTTCAGCTCAGAGAATATGGTCTGGATAACGAGTGCCTCAACGAGGAAAAGAGGAAGTGACTGGGAGCAATTGAGAGTCATAAGCATGAGAAGCTTATTGCTAAGGCCAATATCCCTAAGATGAGCAGTTAAGAATCGGAGGAGATAAAACGCAGGTCAATAGGGATGATCACTCACCTAAGATGTTAAAGGTGCTTCTTCAGTTTTAAAGCGTTTAACTTAGAGAAGTTTGCACTCGCGAAGCTAGCTTGTAATTCACCTGAGATGGAGCGCCCGAAAGCACTAAGCCATGACCTTCGAACAACTCATAGCTCTATGTTAATATACTAATATAGTAATATAGAGAAATGGTGAACTGCTTGAAGGTGATATCCGTCCGGGATGAGACCTACGAGAAGCTAAAGATAGTAAAAGAGATGATGAATGCCAGAAGTCTCGGCGAGACCATAGATAGACTCATAGAGGTTTATAGGAAAACGAGGAAAGGTCTCATTCTGGAGCTAATCAAAAGGACGAAACTACCGGAGGAGGAGGTCGAGAAGGTTGAGAGAACAGTCTCAGAAGTCTCGGGAAGGGAATGGTGGTAAGCTGGTCTTGGACACCTCTTTCCTAATAGACCTGCTGGATAGAGGAAGGGAGGAGCTGGCCAACCTCCTAGCTCCTTACGAGGAAGTGGTCGTACCTTGGATAGCTTTGTACGAGTACCTTTACGGTCACAAGGTCGGAAGGGGTGCTGGAGCGGAGGAGCTGAGGAGCAGAAAGGAGGCAGTGGAGTCCTTGGGACGAGTTGTCTGGATGAGCCAAGAGCTTCTCCTTGAAGCTCTGGAGCTAGATGCTAAGCTAAAAGCATCAGGAAGACCAGTTCCCTTTTCAGACATATTAGTAGCTGCAATAGCCAGGTACCTTCCAGCTGATGTGGCCTCTACGGACAAGGAGCACTTTGAGAGAATGGAAGTGAAGGTAGTGATTAGATAATAAAAGCCCTTCTTGCTCCTGAGTTTGAAAGAATTAACATATTTGATAAGCGCTTTGACATCATTTCATTCGAAAAAGGATAACTAATCTCTTGAGCTGAAAAACTAAAGCGATTTCGTGCTCTTTATTTCCTTAAGAACCCATAAGCTTAAACTAGAACAGAAACCCTCTGTTCGTCAAAGCAGTGATGAGAATGAACTTAAATATACGCTTGTGCACTGTTCCTTTTTTCAACAAAAACTGAATCCTAGTCTGTAAGGCGAAGACGTTTGTCCATGTTATTCGATCTCCGAGCGTCCTCCAATCAGAAGGAGAGATTTAGAGTACTTGGTATCCTTGAGCTTGTTATAAAGTCCTTCATCCGTAGTGGCTAGCTTAGCCCCAAGCTTCATCGCAAGAGCCAAGAAGAGCGCGTCGTAAACCGTTATTCTGCACTCCAAGGCAATTTCCAAGGCCTTTACCATGAAATCCCCTGAGGAGTGGACATCAGAAGATCTTACTAAAGCAGTTAAAAGCTCAACCCTTTTCACCGCTTCTTCTTTGGCTATCCTCCTAAGCAGGTGCACGTGCTTCCAAAGCACATTTGCTGACTCAGCAAAGGAAAGGTCTAGCGTGGCAGACGGCAGCATGACAAGCTCTTTACACTCCTCGTAGAACTCATCTTTGACTACAATGCTGGCAAATATGCTAGAGTCCAGAACGAGCATTTCTGTCCTCCCTTATCATTTTCCAGCTGGCTACCTTGGACGGCTCAAGATCTCTGTTAAGCTCATCTATTTTCTCAACAATTTCCCGAAGTTCAAGCTCCCTTAGCTTTCTTTCAAGCATCTCTACTATGTAAGATCTCCAGTTAAAGTCCTTGTACTTTCTAAGGCGTTCTTTTACATCTTTCGGGACTCGTATGCTTAATACGTCGCTCATGTCAACTCATTTTGTATTCGAGAATCTTACATAAAAAGTATACAAAACTCTAATACACTTATTGAAAAAAGCCAAAAAAGGGATTTTGAACTCCTTATCCAGATAATTAAGCTGTGTTAAGGCTGCAGATATATTAGAAGCTCTACTTCTCTCTCAAGATCTTTAAGAATTCCTTTTTCGATATTCTTGCAGGTTTAGGAATGATTTCAACCCTAAATCCTTTTTACAATCTCTTCTGGATAACTGCTCAGCGTAGGCAAGGAGCAGAGCAGGGTAGGGGATTGCATCAGAACCCATCTCCCACCTATGATAAATTTTCCCACTACATAGGTAAACTTTAATATGTTCCCATTCAATCCAATAATGTGGGAAAGATAGGGGTAAAGAACTCGGTTGTAGTTGAGGTCGATTCTCGAGGAAGGATCCTCATCCCAAAGGGGATAAGGGAGAGGCTGAAGATAGGGAAGAGGGTCCTTTTAATACCAATCAGGGAGAGGCTTGAGGTAATACCGCTACCCGAGGATCCTCTTAAGATCCTTGACGGCGCGTTCACAACGGACGTCCCCTTCTCAGAGCTTAGGAAGGAGGCTGAAAGACAGGCTGAGGAGGAGGCTGGGAAATGATACTTGAGAACGACGTCCTCTTCGCGTTGCTGAATAAAAAGGATCCAAACCATGAGGTAGCTAGAGCCTTATTTGAGAAGATCATGAGAAGGGAGATTGAGGTTGAGGTTTCTAGCGCGGCTCTGCTTGAAATGGAACTTATATACAAAAGCAGGGGGAGGGAGGATCAGCTGGAGAGGGATGTCTCGGCCATTGCAGCAATCCCTGGCTTGAGATTCCTTCCCGTAAACCCTGAAACTGTTTTAACTGCTGTAAGGCTGAGGAGAAAGTTCGGCCTTGGTTTCTTCGACTCCCACTATGCGGCCACAGCTTTGCTTACGGATGGCAAAATGCTGTCGTTTGACAAGGCCTACGAGGAAGTTGAGGGGATAGAAAGGGTGGATCCAGGGTCTCTGTACTAAGAGTTTCGCGCGCTCTGGAGGCGTGGAAGTCATGAGTGCTGAGATCATCTCCATAATCCACAAGATAGATGAACTTAGAAGGAAGCTTCTCGAACTTGCTTTCCTCCTTGAAGAAAATGAATTAATTTTACATTTACTCTGGGAAGATCAGAGCTACAGGAGATCTTAGAGTCAATAAAAAGGGCTCTAATTGAGTATCAAGAGGAGCAGGTGAGCACGAAATGATTTCACGAGGATAGCGCGCGCACTCTAGAGTTCAAACTGCCAAAGAGTTCAAATCATATTCTCGCGAATCATACTATGGGAAGTTAATTTTAGCGCGTGCCCTCCCTTATCGAGACCCCGGACCGCCTGCGGCGAGGGGAGATTGAAAGTCCAAATTGTCTAGGATTAGCTTAAGGTTTGTTAGGGCGTCAAGGAGCTCCCTTCCCTTTAGAGTGAGGGCTATTATCTTCCTCCTCCCGTCCTCGGGATCCCTCCTGACCTCCACTACCCCCTGTCCTTCAGTATGGCGATGAGCCTGGCCACGAAGTTGGCCCCTACCTCGGCCTTCTCCCTGAGCTCGTTCACGGTAAGGGCGTCGCTCGTTCCGAGACAGCGAAAAACGCGGAGTATCTCTGGAGCAAGAATTCTAGAGCCAAGAAGGTCCAAATCCCTCCTCAGAGCGCTGTATTTAGCGCGACACCCCGGAGCTCTACCACATCCTCGAGGACAGGGCAGAGAGGGAGCTCGTGCCAGGGGACTGGGAGGAGCTCCTGAAGGAGGTCGCGAAATAGCGCGCTCGGTAATTTCCTTACTTTTCGTTTCATACCCAGATATCAAGTATTCTATTCTTAGTTTGGCAATTTTTCCATTTTGGTCGGTACAATTGCATGGATTTCGTTAGATTGTTAGGTTAGCGCGCCAGTCTCGCTATCTAAAGCACCTGTCTCAAAACCCCATAGATACTACTCTCACTCACATCCTCAAGCCTGATGTACTGGCCTCCGCTTGCATAAGCTACGTCAGTCAAGTAGTTCGGAGCGAAGGTCAAGGCGTTGTTAGGCGAGGTGTCAAGTATTATGACGTTCGCGCCTAATCTCTTAAGCCAGCCTGAAAGCTCGATGAGTTCTTCCCTAATGTCACCCTCCGCTCTGAGAGGGACATTAGCCTTTCCATCTGATATCAACACCACAACTGGCTTAACGTCTCTTTTCCTAATTTTCTGAAGTTTTATGAGTTCAGCTGACTGAAGTAGAGCCGCAGCCAGGGGCGTCCTACCTCCAGTCGGGAGCTCAGCTAAAAGATTTACTGCCTGCCCTAGGTTCCTTGTTGGTGGTAAGAGAACCTCCGCTGAGTTCCCCCTGAAAGCTATGAAGGCGACCTGATCTCTATGCAAGTAGGCATCGTTAAGGATAGATATGGCTGCACCCTTGGCAGCTTCCATCCTCCTCATTGCGGCCATCGAGCCGCTTGCATCAACCAGGAATATCACAAGGGAAGGAGCCCTGCTGTAGCGTACCTTTTCATGGATGTCTTCTTTTTCTATCGTGATACAACCCAACCCCCTGTTGCGGAGTGCGGCAGCCCTGAGCGTTGCGTCAAAGGCTATGTCCATCAGATCAGACCTCGGGATACAGCTTGAGACGTAGAGCCCTCTCCTGTCCTTTGATCTAACCCTAACCCTCCGACCTCCGCCCTTAACCTCGCTTCTGTGTTGAAGTGTCCCTATGTTGACGCGTTGGACCTCACCTATGCCGAATACCCTCTCTTTGCCAGGATGAAACCCAGATCCGCTCGGACTCTCCCTCTCATTACCACTATGGCTGGACGCATTAGACCTTCCCTCGTCGCTCTTGTGGTCTTGCCTGTTATTGTCTTTCCTACTCTGGTGGTTATGTGAAATCGGCCGCAGTTGAACTTTCTCGAATGGTCTTTTACGCATCCTGTTGGGCAGGGCAAATTCCGTAGCCTCTTTGATGTCCTCCTCAGTTACTTCAGTTCTTCCATCAAAGGCAGCTATTGTTTTAGCAGTTCTAACGATCGTGATCTCAGCTCTGTCGCTGACACCAAGCTGAGCACACACCTCTGCAACCTTCCTGATGAGAGACTCACTCATCTCAACCTTAGGTAGGATTTCTTGCGTCTTAATGATCCTTTCCCTTAGTTCCTTCAGCTTTTTCTCGTGTTTTTTTGTAGAAAGCTTGAGGATCGGCCTCAAACTCTTCAACAGTCTTAACTATCTCGACTCTCTCCTCTCAATTCGCGCGCGCTGAGATCCCTAGGGTAAGCATCCTGTAGCTCCTCTCTTTCCTCATAAAGACCCCAAGAACTGGCTCCTCTTTACTAACGTGCGCTGCATAAGTTTCCATATTTCGTTTATGTGAAATATTATTCAGAGATCCCAATTTATCTTTTTTAAGGAAAAGATAAAGTTTAATAAATGAAAAAGTAGTGCAAACTCGATGCACTTAGCGGAGAAGCTCATCAGGAAGAGGCTTAGGGACGGAACAGTCAAGGAATACAGGTACTACTACATCTACAGGACGAGGAGGAAGGGGGGTAGCGCGCGGAGCATCTACGTTGGGAAGCCGACGCCAATACAGTTCGTTGCGGCCTCATTGGCGAGAACCTCGAGGGAGGTCAAGCAGCCCTTTGCCGTCGTCCACACTTCCCTATATCCCAGAGCCCCAGTGAGCATGCTCACCCCCTTCGTCCTCACGTGTAAAGAGCCTGAGAGGGAGTACCCCCTAGTCCACGTATTCCGGGTGCCAGAGGTCTGGCTTAGGCTAACCAGGGCGAAGGCAGAGGTATACGGTGTCGAGGTGCCTGTTCCTCCTCCTCACGTTGCAGCTGCAACCTTCCTGGCTTCAGGACTGAGCTACGGGGAGCTAATGTTCCGCTACCTCGTTAGAGAGTTCTTCTTGGACGGGAGGAGGGTTAGGGAGATGGCTGAAAGGGTGAGCGTTTGCAGGGATCTGAGGGAGGAAAGGGAGTTAGTGGAGGAGCTGAAGAGAAGGCAAGACTGAAGGCCCTTTCCCTCTTGGCGATGGCCATGAAAGAGAGGGGATACGAGATCATGCTCGTCGGGAACATGGTGCTATCCGTCGGCTACGGAGTAGAGTGGAGGACAAAGGATGTTGATGTGTTCATCCCCGGAACAAGCCCGATGGAGGAAAGGGAGCTCTTCTATGAGGTGTGCAAGGAGCTAGGCTGGAGCTTTGGCGTTACCGAGTTCGGAACCGGGGTTATAGGGTTCAGCCTGGAGGAGGGCTCAGGAACAATAGAGGTTCTTGCAAATGTGCTCGACATCTACATACCCGAGAAGTGCCTAGAGAGGGCCTTGAGGGTGGAGGTGGAGGGGACCGAGATAAGGGTCATGAGGATAGAGGATCACATAATACAGAAGGCCAGGATGGGCAGGAGGAGCGACTACGAGACGCTTATGTTGATAAAAGAGCTTTCGGACCTTGGAATAATTAAGGTGGACAGGAGGGCCATTTACGAGGGGCTGGAGCCCTTCGAGGAGGGGGAGAGGGAGAAGATCCTGCGCATCCTTGAGAAGCTGGGAATCTTGAAGCTGAAGAAAGGGTCAAGGTCCTCCCCAGGCTCTGGCAGGTAGGAGCCAGATTTCTTCTGTGCGACCACGAACTTGGGAGGGTTAGGCTCTAGTACAGGAGGGGGCGCTAGGAATTTAAGCGCAGACCTTCTCTACCACGATGCCGGCCAAATTGAATGTTGCATGAACAGTTATCGCTGGCATAATGGACTGACCAGCCGCTCTGTAGTATCCTGCCAGAATGCCAAGCACTAGCGCGTTAACAACTACTAATACAAGAACCTTTCTTGGAGCTGATGAGAATGGAGTTATGTGTTGCAAAGCGAAGAGAGCTGCTGGTAGAGCAATGGCAACCCAAGTACTGGTGCTCTTAAGAAGGTAGCCCTCAAGTACGCCTCTATAGACAAGCTCCTCTGCAAGAGGGGCCAGCAACAATGCAAGCAACGCTAAGAAGAGGAAGTTCTCGGGAAGAAAGCGAGGCTTATACGCCTCCGACTTAGTCAAAAGGCTTGATAGAAATGCCAGCAATAAGGCTATTGGGAGCGACACCGTTAACGAGTTCAACGTGTGAAACACATCTACCTTGAACCCAAAACTTTTGAAGTCAGCTCCAAGGAGGAAAAGCACTACAAGAATGGAAAGAACAATGAACAACACTTGAACAACAGCACCCACTAAGGCAGCGTTCTTCCTTAACCTCGTTTTCGACAGGAGACCACCTATAGCAGAGCTTGGCAGGAAAATTAGCAGCCAAAGCCCAAGGCCTATAAGTACGCTTGAAATCAAACGGATCCTCTCCAGGATACGCTTAGTTCTTTTTTCTTTTCTAACGTCTATTATAATGCTCTTAACCCTTTCTCAGAAACGGCTTAAACTTTCTTCAATAAGAATAATGAATGACTTTAATGATGAGAGATATCTCTAGATCTAGATTAGGTAATCAGGTAGCTGAATGTTACAATCATCTCCTGTTTGAAGTCCCAACTCTTCTTCAGACCCCTCTTCCATCTCCAACTCAACCAGCACCCTCACTATCACCGTCTCCTTCGCCATTTAAAATGAAGTTAGTCATTCCAGCCATCAGCGGGATTGTTGTTGCCGCATTTGTAATAATTCTGTTGCTTTGGAAAAGAAAGTGATTACAATTAGGGAAAGAGAATAATAGTGACCAGAAAGGAAGCTGATGCGCACAATGGATTTGAGGGTTTACAATGCATAGATCTTTCATTATTCACAGTACGAGATGGAATCATTTGACTTCAATAATCTCTCAGCTCTAGCACTCTGAACCCACTTGCCTTTTTTTGGCAAGCCCAGAGTCGGCGCGTGAGCGCGCTGAAAAACAAAGAAAAGAAATCTGCTTCCTTATATCAGTGCTCAATCGAATCCTTAAGAATGATTCTGAAATATTTATATTTACCATTTTCTAATCATTTTGGAAAATGAAAGTCATTTTGAGAAATTTAGATAAAATGGGAAGAATTACAATTCCTTCTGATTGGAGGAAAAATTGGGGTGAGAGGGTCATAATGGTTAAGATAAGCGATAAGGAGATCTTAATTAGACCCTTAAGAAAGAGGTTGAAACTTTCCGATCTTTTCGACGCAATAGAGATCGAAGTAGAAGACTTCTCAGATGTTCATAAGGTAAGAGGGACCTTATATGGTTAGATACCTAGACTCCTCCGTCTTTTTGTTTGCGTATTTGAAGCCAAAAAAGAGGTTATCGCAAAAAGAAGCAAAGGCTAAGGAGAAGGCTAAGGAGATACTAAGAAGAGTAGATAAAGGCGAGAACGTCTTAACTTCAGTTGTTCATTTATCTGAAGTAATTAACATAGTTGAAGCAAGAACTGGTCTTTCTAAGAGTTTAGAACTTCTCGAAAGTTTGCTAGCGATGGCTAACTTGGAAATAGATGAAGTCAAAAGTGAGGACTATGAAGAATCGCTTGTAATAGCGGAGAGGTATAAAGTGAGTCCTAACGATGCTTTGGCTTCAATAATATGCAAGAGAAAGGGTATTAAAGAGATCTACAGCTTTGATAAGCACTTTGACAACATACCATTCGTAAAAAGGATAATTGACTAACTTTTTGGTTTAGTATTAGACATCGATGGCGTTAGAGGTCCTTGAACTTCGAGCTTCATCACGATCCCTGCTACCTCAAACATGCCCTTCAAACTCTTTATACCAGGCCTAATTAGTTCCCTTAGGGCTTCGCTCCTAGAGTCGTCTCATGTCCTCTCCAGTTTGTAGACTGCGCTAATCACCACTTCTTCTACTATTTATAGGCGTCTGAGAGTAGGCTTTAAGAATAAAAAGACGAATATTTTGCGAGGAAAGAGGGATGTCCTTAGAGGAGATCGTCAAGGAACTCAAAGCAATAAGAAAGGAGCTTGAACATCTTGCAGAGAGAATAGAAAACTTCATGGGCTTCTTTTCTCTCACCAAGGAAGAGCTTGCGGAACTAGACAGAGACATCGAAGCTTACGAAAAAGGAGAGCTCGATACAGTTCCCATTTCAGAAATAGAGGAGTGAAAAAGTCTTGCCTTGGGCTGTAGAGGTTAAGAAAAGAGAAATTAAGAACTTAGAGCTGATGGAAAAGAGGCTTCGGAAGAAAGTGATCGAGGTTTTACGTTCCTTAGAGGAAGATCCATTTTCCCTTCCATACGAGAAGCTCAGAGGGAGAGAAAGGATTTACAGAGTAAGAGTTGCCGACATAAGGATAGTCTATCTTGTGGATAAGAAGAGAAGAAAGGTTGTTGTTTTAAGGATAAGAAGAAGGGAAAAAGCATATAGACGCGTATGAATCTACCAACTTTCGTGAAGGGAGCTTTTCACGAATAAGCTTAAGGCTGGAAATAACTTTATCTTAAGAATTTAACTAGTCTGCTATATATTCCACTTTAGTCAGTCCCTTGAACAGCTTATCTCCCGTTAAAAGGCGTTCTCCGCTCAGCAAAGCCATGGCATAGATTAAGGCGTCTGCCAAACTTGGAGTCCTTAAACCCCCTTTCTTGGCGTGGTCAAGAAGCCTGAGATAAAGTTCAGCTGCTTTCATCGAAATCCTCACGTCTATATTGATGATTTCGGTTCTGGCGGCGATGAACTCCAGCCTCTTCCTGATTTCTCCCTTCTCAAACCCCTCTCTCAAGTACTTCCTCGCTATCTCGGCTAGAACTATCGAAGGCGTCTTACCATCTTCTTTTATGAGAAATTCCCTAACCTTCCGTCCTTTCTCACTCCCGATGAAGTACTCGATCCAGGCATATGTGTCGAACACTACCATGTCCTATCCTCCATCCTGTCTTCCTTCTTGAAGGGGGTGAGCCTCCCCTTATCGACACCAAACATGCTGTCGTCAATGCCTAGTTCCTTTAGAGCGAGTTTCTCAATCACTTCTCCGAAGCTTCTGGCCCCCATTTTCCTTTTTAGCCTTTTAAGTAATCTATAAGTGCTTTCTCCTACCTGTACGGTCTTTTGGGACATAACTGTAATTAACAGATTATAGTTTATAAATTATAGCTTTTCTTCAACTCTTCGTTCATGTTCTTTGGCTCAAGTCGTTGATCTATCGGCTACCAATGCTAATCCGCACATCTCTTTCAAAATCGTGCGGAGGAATTTCTACCCTCTTCCTCCCTTTATAATGCTAGCTTTGGTTTTTTCCATTCAACCCAGGTAACTTCCTATGGAGATTTGATCTCATGACTGCAGTACTTGCCCCTTAACTGAGCATACCATGTGCTGTTTAGCTGAATCTTAGACCAAACTCATTTAAGTTAACAATGGAATGTAATAAGGAATGGAGATAGAGATACTCGGAACAGAGACCCTCGGAGTTAGGGGCCTCTCTACATCCATAGATAGAATATTAATAGATCCAGGAGTAGCATTGGGATTCTCCCGCTATAATCTTCATCCTCACCCAGTTCAAGCGGTCGTTGGAGATGAAGTTAAAGGTAAGATAGTTAGCGCATGGGAGAGCGCTGAGGATATAATTATAAGCCATCTTCATGGAGATCATATCCCTTTACTGAATCCAAATCCGTTTCAATTGGGAATAGAGGTACTTCCTTCCAACAGCGATGCTAGAATTTGGGTAAAGGCTGAGAAATTCTGCAGAGGAGTAGAGAGAATAAGGTTTACGGCATTAAAGAGGAGGTTCGGTGATCAAATGGTTGAAGCTAAACCGGGTGTGGGAGATGGCCTGCTGGAGTTTATCGGTCCCTTTCCTCACACAGGAAGATCGAATACCATGGTCCTAGGTACCATCGTGAGGAAAGATGGAACATTGTTGCACCTCTCAGATGCGGATATTTCAAGCTGGGAAGTGATCAGAGCTGCCAAGAGGATAAATCCGGATTTTATAATAGCCGATGGTCCCTCCCTCTACAGATTAGACAGAGAATACATGAAGAGCTACCTTTCAAGGGCATCAAAACTGGTAAATTCATGCGGAAGCCTCATAGTTGATCATCACCTCATGAGATGTGATGAAGGAGTTAAATGGCTTAACTCCCTCAAGAAAATTGGGGAGGGAAAATGCAATGTTTTCTCAGCATCTGAGTTCATGCTAAGACCGTTTACAATGCTAGAAGCGTGGCGCAGGACCCTATATAGACTGATTCCCGTATCTAACAATTGGTTCAGAGGTGATCTCCTCCTAAAAGGATTGAAAGATTATTGCAGAGAAATATGGCCCGAAATAAGAAGGAGTATGGATGAAGGAAGACCTCATGATGAGAAAAGCTTCGAGAAAGTGCTGAGAAGGGCATTAGAAAGTGCGCGCGTTGAAGTAGAAGACTTCTCAGATGTCCACAAGGTTCGGGAGGCCTTGTATGGTTAGGTACCTTGACTCATCCGTCTTTCTGTACGCATATTTGAAACCAAAAAAAGAGGCTACCTGAAAAAGAAGCCAAAGCTAAGGAGAAGGCTAAAGAGATGCTAAGAAGAGTAGATAAAGGCGAGAGAGTTCTAACATCGGTTGTCCACCTATCTGAGATAATAAATATAGTTGAAGCAAGATCTGGTCTTTCTAAAAGTCTGGAACTACTAGAAAGCTTGCTAGCGATGACCAACTTGGAGATATGTGGTGTTGAAAGAGGAGACTACGAAGAATCGCTTGTAATATCGGAGAGATATAGGGTAAGTCCTAATGATGCGTTAGCCTCGATAATATGCAAGAAGAAGGGTATTAAAGAGGTTTACAGCTTTGATAAGCACTTCGATAACATCCCATTCGTAAAAAGGATAACCGACTAGACTCTTAGGCTTGACAGAGCTCAGCTCAAACCTCTTCCTTAAGCTTATCGCTGTTAAGGGCGATTAGAGAGGGAAACTCCAAGAAGGTAGTTTCATTAGATCAGCCTTCTATCCTCAGAATGGCAACTATCTCCCTGTTTTGAAGCCCTAACTCTTCTTCAGATGCCTCTTCTAGATATAAAGAGACGGCCTCCTTTAAATTTTCAATTGCTTTTTCTAGCGTTTCTCCCTGCGTTGTAACTCCCGTGTTAACGTCTTGAATTACATACATGTCCTCCTCTTTCCATAGGATTGCAATAATAGCCATCTCTTTTTCCCATTGGAAAGAAGGCCTAAACTTATATCTAATGGTTGCGTGAAAGGTGCGTTTCACGAAAATGAGAATGTAATCTCTAAGCAAAGAATTAAACTACTTGAACTTTTCGGCTTCATCTTTTAGCGCCCCTCAATAACCCTAACCCAAGGATGAGATTTTATTCTACTTATCAAATCCATGATTCTTTTATCGTTTTTGATATTTTCAACAACTTCTTTGATGACCTGGAGTCTTTGGATATCTGATTTAAGATCAGAGGTGTCTCTAAAATATTGCTTTACTAATTTAAGAAGTTCTGTTTTTATTCCGTTTTGTTTGAATTTTTTTTTAAAATACAATTCATAAACTAAGCAATTGACAATCCGCGTGAGTTCGTTAAGTAGATTTTCAATTTCTAAGCCCTTACAATTTTTACTTAGGAATTTATCCCAATAATATTTTTTCAAAAAGTGGAGATAGTGCCCGAGTTGACTTGCTGCTATTCTAAAAGGTTTCGAAGGAATTATTATAGGTAATTCACCTACATAAGGATCATCCCAATGCCTTGCACTTTCCGTTGTTTCACTAAACAACATTTTCTGGGCATAAAAAGAGAGTAAAGGTGAATTAAGAATCACCTCTAAAGAGGATAAAAGATGCTTATATTGATCCTTCAATACAACGTTACTTATATTGCTTGTCGTAAGAAATTTTCCCTCATAATCGCAGAAAACCACAATCCTACTTCCCCTTAAAACTTTAAAGATTAGCTTTGGTTGTAGAATTTCTTTAACTTTCTTCTTCCATAAAGGTTTTATCATTATAGTTGTCCAATCTTTTACATAAAATTGTTGAATAGCAGGTTCTTTTTCTATAAAGAAAACGGACCCTTTCCCAATATATTTACTTTTCTCCTTTTCATAGATAAAAAGACCACGAAATGCTCTTTCATATATTTCTCTAAACTTAGTTGAATGAGTGTCTATGTGTTTAATTATGTCTCTTTCTATGCGGTTCAACGGTCTAAATATGAGCACATTATGCATTTGCATGAAAGTTTGAGGTACATTTCCGACAAATTTTATTTGCTTTCCATGAGTTGCCGACTTTAACGGTTCTCCTACATATATTCGTACATTGTTTTCTTTGATCCTTTCTTTATCATGAGAAGAAATTTTTTGGATTATAATACATAACTGTTCGGCGATTACTCCGATGAAACCAATACCTACATCTAAAATGCTCTCTAATAGATGGCCATTTAGAATTAAGTCTCTTATTTTATTCCAAGAATGATAAAATCCGATGGTTTTTGGGATAATATAACCTATTCTGCCATGAATTTTAAGCTGACTAAAGCATCTTTCTAAGAAAACTTCTGCTATATTGTTAGGTTGAGAGTATTTATGAATCTTCCTAATCCACATCTTTTCGATGTCGCTAAGGAGGTTACCATGAGGTGGATTCCCAATTATCACATCAAATCCTCTTTCATCGCTAGATCTTTCAAGATCAAACACTTCATAGAATTCAAATCCCCAATGAAATGGTTTAAGATATTTAAATAGTTCGTAGCCAAGGGCTTTCATTTCTTCTTTATTATTCAAGTTTACAGTAATTATTTTGTTAAATAAGTCTTTACCGAACGTGCTTTTAATTTCAGCTTTTAATTTTTCAATCTCTTTATTATTTTTTCTAAATTTATTATATTTTTTCTGAATGCTCCTAATATAGTTTATAATTATCGTACTAATACTGTTATAAAATTCTTCATTCAAGAATTCCCTAGCAGCTTCTAACTCCTTATTTAATTTCTCCCTTAACTTTATGGCTATTGGAGCAGGTAAGGTTTTAAATTTCTTTTTTTCTTTTGCCAGATTTTTTAACCATTCTATCTTACTTTCTCCCAACCAGGAAGTCAGGGTTTTCTGCTTTCTTACAAAATCAAACTCAATGTCTTCGATATTAACGAAACCAATTAGGGAATTCCCAACCATTAAATTGAAATCTAAATTAGGTAAAGTCTCTAATTTCTTACCTTCAACTTTAATTGGATCTACCTGAGAAATTAGCCAGAGCCAAAACCGTAATTTTGCTATCTCAATAGCTCCTTCCATTACGGAGTTATAAACCCAGCTCTATCGAGAATAAGAGTTTTCCATTATCCAGGGATAGATATACCTGTTTCTTGCAGGGGCTGCTCAAGTTCATTTGGGTACGAAGCTCCCTGCATAGAAGCCTGTCCGGTAGCAGCAATATCCATTAGTGATAAGACTGGCGCAATTATTGTAGATAAAACGAAATGCATTACTTGTGGTAGTTGTTCAGAAGCCTGCCCTGCAAAAGCGATATTTTTCCATCCCAAACTTAAGTATCCTCTCATCTGTGATCTTTGCGATGGTGAGATTCGATGCGTCAAAGCCTGTCCCACAGGAGCACTAGAATGTCGCTTTGGTCCAAACATCTGGGGCGAACCTGGAGAGAAAATTTTCGATCCTCCTGAAAAAATTGCCCAGATACTTAGGAGAACTGTTTACCATCATTCAAACAAGAGGTGAGTCTCAAGTGCATGTTGGCGGCTATACGGGAAAAATTCTAGAGGTAAACTTAGAAGAAGGAAGCATCGAAAAAAATCGATTGACCTTACTACTGAGATGAAGTTCATGGGCGGACGTGGTCTTGGAACCTATTTTCTCTTCAGGATGACTAAAAAGGGAATCGATCCATTCGCTCCCGAGAACCCCATGATCCTAATGGGAAGACCTCTCACTGGTCTTCCTTGTACACGCATTCATCTCGTTTCAAAGTCTCCTTTGACTAGGTTAGTGGGACAAGCTAGTGCAGGCGGTTACTTTGGACCCATGCTGAAGTTTGCTGGATATGACGGCATAATCTTTGTTGGAAAGTCTAAGAAACCTGTTTATTTGCATGTAGTAGATGGTAACTGCGAATTAAAGGATGCAACATTTTTATGGAATTTGAACGTTACCGAAACAATAGAAACGATCAAAAAGGATTTAAATGATCCACACTTACAGATTCTTTGCATAGGTCCAGCTGGGGAGAGACTAGTAAGGTTTGCGAATGTTATGACAGCGTATTATGCTGCATATGGACGTGCAGGTCTTGGTGCAGTTATGGGCTCAAAAAAACTAAAGGCTGTAGCAGTTTACGGAACAAAGGGGTTCCCAGTATTAAATAGGGAAGGACTGCGCAAGGCCTATGACATGCTTATGGAACATCTGAGAAACATGAGGAGCGCAAAGCTCGGTCAAAATCCCAATGAGCTTTACATTTATAGCAGGTGGGACAACCCCTGTCGCTACTCTTATTACATTAATGTAGAAGGAGCCAAAGTTAGAAACTTTCAGGAGGCCACACACCCAGAGTATTGGAAAATAAGTAGTTACAATTTCGAGAAGCTATTTTACGTCAGGAAATGGGCATGTTTTGGCTGCTATGGGTTTGATAAGCACATAGCGCTTATAAGAGATGGAAAATATGCTGGCACTCTTGGTAGATCTCCCTCGTTAGAAAATGTGGCAGCTCTCGGCACCAACTGTGGAGTGTTTGACCCAGAAATCGTATTAAAAGCTAATTCGCTCTGTGATGAGTTAGGAATGGATACAATATCTACTGGAGGCGTGATTTCGTTTGCGATGGAGTGTTATGAGAAAGGTATTCTTAAGAAGAGCGAATTAAACGATCTAGACTTAAAATGGGGAAATGGGGAAGCTATGCTTGATCTAATAAAGGCCATAGCTTACAGAGAGGGGATTGGAGATGTACTTGCTGAGGGTTCTAGAATAGCTGCTGAGAGAATAGGTAAGGGTGCTGAGAAATATGCTATGCACGTGAAGGGTATGGAGCTTCCATTTGCAGATCCAAGAGTGAGAAAGGAGCACTCTCCCACTTATGCGCTTGGTCTGCCTTATGTAACTGAAAGTGGTGCACGTCATGAAACTGGTTGTACAACCGAGCAACAGTTTTCGTCAGTATTATTAGATTCTCTATGTATCTGTTTTCATATATTTCCATGGCTTTCTTATCATACGTATCTAGATTTCTTTTCCAAGATTATTGAATATGTTGTCGGATGGAAGGTTAGCCCTGATGATCTGCTAAGAATTGGAGAAAGGATTTGGAATGTTCAAAGGTGTTTCGGTGTAAGAGAGGGGGTTAGCCGCAGAAGCGATGTCTTACCAGAGAGATTTTACAACGAACCCTTACGATCAGGAGGAATAGTAGATAAAAAAGAATTTGATGCTGCGTTAGAAAACTACTATGCTGAAAGGAGATGGGACCTAGAGACTGGAATTCCGACAAAAGCTAAACTAATAGAACTCGGCTTGGAAGAAATCCTGAGGGCATTAGAGAGAGAAGGAGTTCCCATCCGGTAGAAGAGTCTATTTTACTTTCTTTAGCCTTGTTTCGATAAGCGCACGTGATCCTTTCTTAAGGTGGACAAGGAAGAACTCATCAGACGTCTGTCATCTAGGAGAATATGCGAGAGATGCGGCGCAATTTATCATCTCATATTCAACCCTCCAAAAAATGATGAGATCTGCGACTTTTGTGGTGGACATCTTTACTAAAGAGAGGACGATAAAGAAGATGTTATTAAGATAAGACTTGAGATATACGAAAGAGAATCCTATCTTCTTATTGAGTATTATGCCAAAAAAAGGCGTTGAGAAGTAGATGGAACAGGCACTATAGAAGATGTCCAAAACTGAATAAAGGCTATCCTAGACCGTATCAGGAAACGTGACCGACTTTTTAGGAATGAAGAAATTGCCAACTTTTCTGAAGTGTATTTCTTTCAATATGGTTAGCTTTTGAAGAAATACATGAAAAGCATCCAAATGTGAATATAAGGCCTGAAAGAAGAATTGAGTTGGATAACAAGGAAATTTACATTGACATTTTCCTTCAAGATGATAGGAAAAACATGGCACTAATAGAATTGAAGTACAAGACAAGAGAGGTTGAAATAGAAATAGATCATGAACGATTTAGGTTGAAGAACCAATCAGCCAACGATGTTGGCAGGTATGACTTCATGAAGGATCTATCAAGACTTGAAGAGTGCGTTGAGAAACTTCCAAAGGCTGTTGGTTATGCTATCTTCCTTACAAACGATCCGTTGTATTGGGTATCTCCGAGAAAACGTGACACTTATGACAAGGATTTCAGAATACACGATGGGAGAGTTATCCCAGAAAGTAAAAAGGCACTAAGGTGGGGGAGGGAACAAGTAAAGGAACCATGGAGGGCAGAGAAGATCCAATAATCTTGAAAAGGAGGTATAAATTCAACTGGAGAAATTACTCAGAATTGAAAAGAAAAAACGGTATCTTCAAGTATCTTTTAATCAAGATAGAGTCCTTATAAGATCTCTTGTAGACTTTAAGCCTCGGACTTTACTGATTATTGTTAGAAAAAGCGAGATAGTTCCTATCTTTCATTCTTTAGATCCAAATTAGAGAGATAAATTGGAGAATATTTCAGTACATATTTCCCTAACAAGGCCATCCACTGCGCTTATTCCGTGCCCACCAGTAAAGATGTATACGTATGATCCCTCTCGCTCCTCATAAATCACCGCCGACACGCCATTAGCGTACTCGAGGATTGAAGCCACCTTACTCAAGATCTTATCCACAGAATTCCGGACACCTCTTCTCATTATCCAAAATACGTAAAACTTAGGTTTTGTGCGCTTCACCCATTCTTGCCATGGCTTAGAGATGGTTGGATCTGTCCTCCTCTTGAGATCCACAGGAGTGTACTTTACTTCCTTTATCCTCTTATCTACATCTATGCCGATTGGCCGCTCAGGATATGATTCGTGTGGCGGACTTCCTATTGCTTTGACTTCTCCAGCTACAATGGGGTCGCCAGACTCAGGAAAGGCGAAATCCACCTTGTGTACATCTGTCCTTCCCTGAAGCGTTCTTTCCTTTAACACTACATCAACCCCCTGAAGCAGGCATCTTGCCCTTATGAGAGAAATTATCGTGTCCCGATAGTAGTTGCCCTTCTGCCTGTAAAGACCCTGATCTACTGCCCCCTTCTTCCAACGTTCATCTAACCTCCATAATATCCGAAGTAGCTCCTCTTGTATAGATGTAAAAGAGAGTCTCTCCTCAACTATATTTCTGTTTAGCCTTCCCCAAGCATCAAAAGGATCGCTCATTGCAACCCGTGGAGTTCTAACTCAGCCCTTCCAAATAACGATACCGTCTCCTTCCTGACCCTTTCCCAAGCCAGACTCACGAAGTCGGGATCTATCTCCACTCCTATGCTGTTCCTTCCCCACTTAGCTGCTGCCACCATTGTGGTTCCTGTCCCCACAAACGGATCCAGCACGACATCTCCAACGAAACTGAACATCCTAACTAACCTTTCAGCAAGCTCTAGTGGGAAAGGCGCCGGATGCTTTGTTGTAGAGGCTCCTGGTATTGTCCAGACTTGAACAAACCATTCCTTGAACTTCTCCTCCGGAATTACGCTTAGCTTCATCCTCGCGCGAGATACGCTCCTATATCCTGGTTTCCTAAACATCAGTATGTACTCTATGTCGTTCTTCACGATGGCGTTGGGCTGATAAGGCTTCCCCAAGAAACCTCTGCCTGCAACCTCTCTGCTGACGTTCCCGATCTTGTACCAGATTATAGGTGCAAGGTTCTCAAAGCCCAGGTCTACGCACTGCCTCTGGATGTCAGCATGAAGGGGGATCACCATGTGCCTTCCTTCTCTTCTTCTGGGGAGAAGGATATCACCAACTACGACAACTAACCTGCCTCCAGGCACTAATACGCGATAAGCCTCACTCCATGCTTTACGTAACTCTTCTAAGAACTTAGTATAGTCCCTAATAACTCCCAATTGTCCTTCTAATGGCTTGTACTTTTTGATGGTCCAGTAGGGCGGAGATGTAACGATAAGATGCACTGTCTTATCTTTGATCATGTTTAGGTTTCTAGCGTCACCTAAGTACAGTTTATGCCATGTAGGTATTTTCGAAACAATTTCTTCAACTCTTGAGCAGAGAGTTGGATCCTTTGCTATCATTACAACCTCTCTTTCTGGCCTATCTGCAAGTCGCTGAAGTAGCCACTTGAGATCCTCTCGGCTAAGATGGGTGGCAACCTCTCTTTCTATCTCCTGCATCTACAACCCCCTTTATTTTTAGCTAAGGGAGCTATTGCGTATATTGTAGCTACTGTGCCAGAGCAGTTTTCACTTGACAGAAAGAAAGGAATGCTCTTCATCAGACCTCCTCCTCAAAGTTTTGAGCGATCGTTTCCGTTATCCTGCTTACTAGCTCTTCCCAGCTTATCCTATCGTAAAGGGCCCAATCTATCATGTCTTTGGTATGTAACTTGAGGATAGCAAGAAAATCCTGCCAGGAAACTTTATTTTCCCTCAATATCTCTTTCCACGATTGCCAAAGGTATTTTGGCAATTGGTTGAAGGACCAGATAGCAAAGCTGTCGTATTTTATGCTCCTATTAGCTCCAAGCCTAGAGCGGACGCTCTTAATGAGGTCCTTTATCTCACGAGGTTCCTTTGGAGTTTGTAGTACTATCCCCATACCACTATAGCCATAGTGGCTAGTACTCATAAGCTTTTCGTTTAACTAATTAACAATAAAACCTCACTAGTCTCATGAATCAGATATAACGTAAGTTTGGTAATATCTGCTCTAACAGGTCTGTTATGATAGCATTAAGCGGAAATAGCTATTAGATAAATTCCTCCTTCTGCGGGTTTAGATAGGTAAAGTAGCAAGAGATTGCAGCCTTGTTTGGAATGCTACGCTCTCTGATAAGTCTAGCCTCAACCTCTCTGGTAAAGGCCGTTGTTGATCCTCGAGGAAGCGATACCATACCATCTATCAGATCTACTGGAAAAGGCAGGCCAGTCGCTTGGTTATTGAATCCTAAGAAGTAACGAGCGAAGTCAGATACATCCGTGCCCTCAACAACTTCCACCTCGAAAGGAGGGGCTTCAGAAGAGTAACGGACGTAATATCTCTCAGTTTTAGGAACCTTGCTAATTTCTATGTCCAGATCTAAGAGGAACTTCCTACTCCAGTCCCTCCTCGACTGTTCCATTAAGTCTTCTTTCATATCCATGAGCATCCTAGGAGATCTACCCTCTTGCCTCCACCTTCTATAAAACCGATAGAACGTAGCGTATAGCAACGCTCCCTCCTCGCCCAACAAATCTTTATACGCCCAGATAGAGTTTGGAGGCATTAATAACGTCAAAATATGCTTATCCCTGGCTCTTAGACATGATTCCTCCCCATAATTGTAGAGAAGCCAACCATCTATTGCTCTTATAAGGCTCCTCCTGATTACGCATACCGCTTTCCCCGTTCTCATTAGCTCTAAAGTCATGTCCCTTACACGCCTTATCAGATCCAATCCGGTTTCTATTCCATCAACGCCTATCTTAACAGCCCTTAGGTATCTACAACCCCCTCTAAAGTAGAAGAATGGACCATCAAGCAGTATGTAATCTGGTCCGTATGTCTCATAAGCTTCTAAGGCAGCTTTCCTCTCAGCATAAGCCATAAGCAACTTGAGAAGTGCCTTGAAGGATTTTCTGTCCTCGATCCAACTTAGAGAGCCAGCATAATACCTTTCTCCTACCAGCTCTTTACCGTCGAACGCCATGTGACCAGCAGTATAAATAGCAAATCCAGAACCCAACCTGCTACTTGGACCCGAGGACATTGCCCCATCTGCAGCAACAACACGCCCATATTTCTCACCAGATATCTTAGTGAACCTAAATAGCTCTTTTATCCCTTCTATCGATTTCTCTAGCTTTCTCAGCCTTTGCATTATTCTTCCAGCTTCCTTATCAGCGCTCTCGAATAAAGCCTCAACTATTGGCCTTGGAAGCAGCAATAATGGATTTTCTTCCAACTAGGCTCCCTCCTCTATCTCGAAGGATATTAAGAGGGGTGTAGGCGATGGGTTCATCTTACCAATGAAGTAGAACTCCCCTGGATCTAGGTAAAGGAGAGTCTCTGGCCTTATACCATAAGGAGATAACCTCTTACCAGCCTCCTCTAAGTCTATCGGGTGTATTTGTCCTATGAACCACGTGTTAAGGTTCCTCCTAACTGCAGCATTTATCCCTATCTCTCCAGCTATCCCCTGCGAGATTAGGACCATGCAAAGCTGGTGCTTCCTTCCTAAAGCGCACATGTTCTTTATCTTCTCTGTAGTGTAATACTGAAGGCCTTTAGGCTCGAAAGGGCAGTACTGTGGTCCTTCATCTATAACTAGGGCCAGATTTAGATCTTTGCCCTTGCTCATCTCAGAGAGAAGATGTTCCGCCAAGGTAAGGAAAAACGAGAGCTTTCTCGATGCCTCAACTCCATGCATATCAATTACGCAAACTTCTTTAGAGGAAGGCAGTATTTCGCTTACCTTCTTTTCGCCCATCAGAGTCTCCATTTCTTCTGCCGAGATCTTTTCGAACCCGCTTTCTACCCTGCTTATTGCCAGCTTTTCGTAGTCCCTCAGCCTATCATATTCTCTATCGCCTTGTATCTTCTCCTTAATGCGCCTCTTTAATTCGTTGCGTACATACTCACCATCCTTATGCTTGAGGAGATCTTTCCACTCGTGAATTATCGTGTTCTCTAGTGGAGCAATTATGGTGGCAGATTCCGTCTTATATCCGAAATTCCTAGTCTTCTCTATGATGTAAGATATGATGGAGTCAGGATCGCACTCTATTTCAACCACAGGTATTACCTTTTCAAGATATGGTGCATAATCAACTCCTGCCCAATCAAGCACCAAAACACCATAACCAGCCTCTTTTAGAAGTGGTATGAGCAGATATCTTGCCAAAAAGGATTTCCCTGAACCTGTTGCTCCAAAAACCCCTACGTGATAAGGTATGAACGTAGAATCAAATGGAACACTCCAGCTTCTTTCTCCAATTAAATGACCTCCAACCACGCATTTCTTCGGTCTTATGTACTCCAAGGGGTTGTGTTCCGATCCTCTGAACAGGTAGACGGGGGATCCAGGAGCAACAAGCAGATCATTTGTTTTCATACCATCTTCTTCTATTAGGCCAATGAACGATAGGATGAAGTGGTAGCTCTCCTTTGCGCTCGAGGGACTTCTGCCTGTAGCCCTTACGTATGCTACCCCTGGGCTGTAAGAACCAACTCTTAAGTTGTCGTTTATGCCAGCTCCCTCACGACATACTGCAAGTATCAGGCCACCATTTAGGTTTTTGATAACGACAAGATCCTCCTCTCTAACTTCTCTTTCCATACCTTCAACTAGGATTAAAGGAGCTTGAGTTGTGAAAGTCGTGCTGCCAACAACCCCAATTAACTTGAGATCTTTTAGGGAACCCTCTAACTCTTTGACTCTGGATTCGGGTTCAGTTGACATCTTGTATAAAGATTCTCACTATTTAATTATGGTTCGCTCTGTGAATCTATTGGACTTAGTGATTATTGGATAAGAATAAGTGATAGGCTACAGCAGCAGGGAAAAAACTATATCAAAAAATGTTTTCAATTTACTCCTTAGCAGAATTATTGTTGAAAAAGATGCCCTATAAGAGGGATTAGTTAATGGATGAAAAGAGACCTAATGAATTCTATCCTTTAAATTTCAGATTTACAGTAAATCGTGAGGATTTCAAAGACTATTTGAGATGTCTCAAGCGAATAGCGCTCAAAGTACTAGGTTTTAAAACAAGACAGATAGAGAGAAAAGAAATCCCACCACCTCCCTCATACTTCATAGGGATGGCTGGCGAGAAATTAACTGAAGAGATACTTGAAATTATAGCTTCTTTTCAGGACTTAAAATCAAGAGAAAAAGAAGAAATTTCTGAATCTCAGTTGCTAAAGAGAGCTATGGTAGAGGCCTCAGAAATACAGAATTTAACAGCTGGAGAGGAAGAAGAGGAGGAAAAAGTAATTGATGTCCTAGTTAAGAAAGCTATTTATGTTGAGAAGACCGCCTCCACATCTCTATCAGATTACTACGAAAAGTATATGGAAGAGTTAAAAAAAACATATGAAGAAATCATTCTTTAAGACTGCTGGAATTCTTGCTGAGAAGCTACCAGAGATCCTTGAAGTGTACAAGCCCCGATTAATAAACAAAGACATCTGCTCCTTCTCAGCACCAGACTATTTGCTTGAGACGGCCGAAGGGCCTGTTCTTATCGAAATTAAAACGTCTAAAGATTTAAAACGCTCAATTAAAGATGGGAAGGAAGATTTGCTATTTTATAACTCTCTTCTCAGAGATTTGGAATTGAGTGGTTTAACTTTTAGGGGTATGAGGCTTGCCAGGCCTGTAAAGTCCTTACTAATAAACCCAAGATATGGGACTGTAGAGGAATTCAATGAAGTAATCCCTAATTTTAGGGAGATAGGAGTAGAAATCTGGAAGATTAAGAGAGCAGCTCTTGTCGAAAATGTACTTCCTTCTGTAAAACCAGTTAGTTCTATTTGTTCAAGGTGCGCTTACAAGAAATTCTGCAGAGAAGGAGAATATCTTGAGATGACAAAGCCTCCACCAATAATTTATGCTCTCGCTGAGAGAGAAGTAGAACCAAAGGACCCCGATATAAAGCCGCCAAAAGAATTCTGGAGAACATACTTCTTGCTAAGAAGACGATTAGAGCAAGGGTATGAAATTGCAAGAATACAACTTGAGAAAATGGATGCTTATTTAAGATGGCTTCAAGAGAAAAAACAAGAAAGACTTACAGAGCTGGTTTATAGAGAAATGAGCAATGAGTTCGAATCTTGGGGAGGTCTCAATTTCTTAAAAAGATATAATAGGAAGATAAGGGCTGTCTCGTATCTTCTCTTTCCCCGCAACAAAGCTGGCGATAAAGATCTTAGAATAGCCAAAAAGAGGTGGTTCAGAAAATGAATTTTAACAACAGATGTTTTTAGCTTCAGAATCTTCCTCTAGATAAAGCTCTATCGCCTCCTTCAGGTTCTTTAATGCCTCCTCTACAGTCTTACCTTGACTGTAATGCTGGAAAATCCCTTATATTAAAGGTGAGCAAGGCCCTACCCATTCTTATAGCCCATACCAGCTGCTCCTCGTCTTTAGCTCCGACGAGCCCTACCTCTTGAGCCCTCAAGATGTCAACTCCTAATTTCCTTAAGGCTTTAATTAGGGGGAGAGGGACATCCTCGTCAGCGTATAGCTTGGTAATAAGCAAATTAAACCCTCATTGCCCTCCTTTTAGCTTTTAATTTCTCTATAGCCTCTCTGCTCTTTTCGCTAAGTTCCTCCTCTAACGTCTCTGCTTGCTCTATCTCACCACCTATCTCTTCCTTGTGCCTCTCATAGTACTTTAGGGCTGCTTTAACTTGCTCTGGCCTTAAACAAAGCTCTCTTGCTATCTTTTCCTCGCTCCAGCCTAGCTTATGCCAAGACACTACCTCCCAGACAGCTATTCTCGTCCCAGCTATCCTCGCTGATCCTCCGCAGATCCCTTCTTTTTTGACTATCATTGTGCTTTCTTCCATCATTATCCAATTTTTGTTTGTACGAGAGATATAAAACTTATAGCATCTTAGGACACACTACAGCCGTGTTTACATTCGAAGTAGCTTAAGGCACGGTTGGCGCGTTGCTAAAAAATTCATGAGAATATCGAAGGCGATAGTTAATTAGGATATTCGAAAAATTGAATAAAGGGGATCATAAGTGAACCGACTAATCATTAGCTATGACAAGGTGGCTGATGCCTTATACATTAGAATAAGAGAAGGTAAAGTCAAGGAGAGCACGGAGATAAGGGAGGGAGTCATAGTGGATCTTGACGATGAAGGAGTTATAGGAGTCGAGATCTTGAATTTCTCCAAGTCAGGGATAGATCTCGGCAGGGTGATTAGGGAGGGCATCGAGACGCTGGTGAGCCCATGACCTTAAGGTTCACCTTGCACGCTGTCCAAAGAATGATAGAGAGAGGAATAAGCAGAGACATGGTGGAACGATGCCTAGACAATCCTGATAAACGGATCCAGAACGAGGAACTGAGAGCTGTGAAGAAGATAAACGAAAAGGTGTTAGTTGTAATCTATAGGGTTGAGAAAGGGGATAGGTTAGTTATAACAGCCTTTATCTCCTCAAAGATCAGCAAGTATCTTCACAACTAACTGTTTCAGATCCTTTCCTTATGGATGAAGAAACAGCATATATTCTGGTAATCAGCAACATAAACTTCCATAGGATTCCCTTAGTCTCAATCTCTCTGTTCCTTTCTCTAAGCTCCTTCTAACGTTCTCACCTCCTATATCTCGCTGTCTGCTCTTTCTCAGCGAGCACCGAATGGCTTTAAGAGAGGATTATTTGAATAAGTTTGCAATGATATGGGCTATTCTTACGTATTTTCATAAAAAGGTCATCTAACTCTGATTCTCCTATCCGTGAGAATGTTAAGAGACAATGATCTCCCTCTCTAGAACCTTGGCTGCGTACAACAAAGCAGCTTTTATGTCCTGTAACTCCAGTTCAGGGTACTCCTTGAGGATCTCCTCGGGAGAAAGTCCCTCTGCAACGAGTTCTACAATTAAATGTACTGGTATTCTAGTACCTTTGATTACGGGCTTTCCCAAAAGCTTTTCCGGGTTAATCTCTATTCTTTTCAGTAAATCTTCCATTTCCTCATTACAGAATCCTGTTCATAAATAAATCTTTGACATTTGTTTAAATATCTCTCAGCCTGATAGAAATTCTATAATCCCCACGCTCTTTAATACGTAAGCTTTAAACACGGCTTTATCTTT
>CAZUBM010000021.1:0-34885 GCA_964618805.1 uncultured Nitrososphaerota archaeon | reverse complement strand
TCCTTCCGTTCTCCACAAGCATCTTTAGGACGTTTATCTCCTTCTCCCCTATGCCTCTCCTCCTCTGCATCTTATCACCAGATGCCCATGAGATGTGTTACTGCTTGTTAAAAAATTTTACATACTTTAGATGTGCGATTAATGAGATCTTGGGATGTATGGCAAAATCTGGGTCTTAACTTAAACCCAATAACTTCTTCATTTTGAGAGCGTTCTTTATGGCATAACCATTTGGATCGTTATTGAAGTACATGAAAACATCGTTTCCTTCGTCATGCAATTTTGAAACTATTTCAGCCCACTCTTTCAGCTCCTCATCAGAGTAGAGATAATCATACCACCTCTTACGGCCATGCATTCTTATGTAAGAGAAGTTAGTAGTTACCTTGACAATGGCAGGAAGCTTAGGAGAACTAATTATACAAAATGCAACATTGTATTCCTCCAAAAGATTGTACACCTCTTCTCCCAGCCATGACTTATGTCTGAACTCTATAGTGAACCTGTAGCCTTCAGGAAGGGAATTTAAGAAGCTTTCCAGGAGATTTAGGTCAAAATGTAATCCAGGAGGGAGCTGAAGAAGTAAAGGTCCTAGTAACGACCTTTCTTTGAGCGGATTTAACCTCTTTAAGAAATCTGTGAGATCCTCCTGAGCATTTCTTAGCCTCTTTAGATGAGTGATTCTTCTGTTGACCTTTATAGCATAAAGGAATCCTCTAGGTGCTTTCTTAGTCCACCCTATGACGAAGTTTCTGAAGGGTAGCCTATAGAATGTTGAGTTTATCTCCACGGTATCAAAGTACTTGCTGTAGTAAGTGAAGTAATCCCTTCTTTCCATTCCTTCTGGGTAAAATACGCCAACCCAGTGATCATAGCTCCACCCACTACACCCTATTCTAATCAAGACAATCACTTGCTCCAGTATTCCATGATATAATGCGCATTAATCGTGAAAAAGATTAAGTCTAGCGTTGACTTTATCTATTAAGGCAAGAAAGGGAGTTAGAATGTGGACTGCAATAATCTTGGCTGGTGGTAAAGGGAATAGGTTTCAAAAGACTTTTCAGAGGGACAAGCTTCTCGTAAAAGTGAACGGAGAAGCTATTCTTAGAAGAATTGCAAGAGTAGTCGCAGATCTTGCTGACGATCTGATATTAGCTGTAAACGAGAGGAACAGAGGAGAAAGATATGTTAAAATCCTTGAAGATGTTGCAAACTTCAGAATCGCTATAGATGTTAAGCCGGAGATTAGCACCCCTTTAATTGGTTTTGTCTCAGGAATCTTGGCTTCCAAAGGAGAGTACCTGCTCGTAGTTCCTGGAGATGCTGCCTATGTCGGGCAAGATGAGCTTAGGCTAATGATGCAGATGGTTGAGTCTGAAGGCTACGAGTGTTGCGTCCCATTATATGAGGGTTACGTTCAAACGCTTTTTCAAGCTCTTTTCGCAGAAAAAGCCAAGAGAATTGCAAAATTATTGTTGAAGTACAACTGGAGAAAGCCCGATGGTTTCATAAGAGGTTCTTCCAAAACGATTTGTCTCAATTTTTATCCCTTCTCTTCAGGTTTCTCTCCTTTTAAGACAATTAACGCCCCAGAGGATATATTAGAATCGGAAAAGGCTCGTGTCCTCCTGAAAGAGAAGATAGCTTTGCGCTTCGCCAGTTGTATAGATCTCCTTGAAGCGCAGCTTAACTCCGAAGAAAGCGTTCTACAGCTGTACGAAAAGTTAATTAGAGAAAATAATTTCTTCTGGGCTGGAGTCGTATCCTCGGCCTGGAAAACACTTAAAGAAATTTCAGCAAAAGCGTTCTTTATGGAAAGAGATTTTTTAGAGGAAAATGGTTTAAAATCATTAGCTCTTCATGCTGAGAAAGACGCTAGGAGAGTTCTTAGCTAACTATTATCGCAAATCTTCTTGCTCCTACTTAGAAAAATCAAATGAGCTCTAAGGAAAGAAACGAATTTCTTTTAGCCTGCCAGAGCCTTGTCTTCTTGATGTTATATGAGGATAGGTATAGTCTCTAGAAATCCAAGATCATGGTCCGCACAACAGCTAGATAAGGCTTTTAGGGATTTAGGATCTGAACCTGTATTCTTCAGGTTTAGAGATTTCGTTGCCTTGATAGGTTTTGGTCCAAAGATAATTGCGAGGGATTACGATGTTCTTGAGGATCTGAATGCTCTTCTCATCAGACCCATAGGGAGAGGATCTCTGGAAGAGATAATATTTAGGATGGACATGCTTCACAAGCTGGCTAGAGAAGGATTTCCAGTTATAAACCACCCCTCAGCCATAGAAAAGTGCGTAGATAAGTACTATGCTCTAGTTCTCCTTGATGAAAACGGATTGCCAGTTCCAAAAACAGTAGTTACGGAGAGTTCTGTTAAAGCCCTAAGGCTAATGGAAAGATTAGGTTCAGAGGTAGTTTTAAAGCCACTTTTTGGATCTAGAGGACATGGAATAACTAAACTTATCGATTTGGATGCTTCTAGAACAATTTTTATGGGACTTAGACTTGTAAAAAGCGTAATATACCTACAAGAATTTATCCCACACGGCACTAAGGATATTAGGGTATTTGTAATAGGAGATAGAATTGTTGCAGCCATGTATCGGGAGGCCAACTCCTGGAAGACAAATGTAGCACAAGGTGCTAAGCCAAAGCCTCTTAAACCAAATGAAGAGATCGAAAAGCTGGCCCTGAAGGCCGTGAGGGTCTTAGGATGCGAGATTGCTGGAATTGATATTATGGAAGGCCCCTTTGGCCCAGTTATAAACGAAGTGAACAGTCAGCCAGGATGGAAAGGCATCCAGACAGTCACGAAGGTAAATATAGCCAAAGAAATAGCTAAATACGTTGTTCAAAGGGCAAAGCGCTGATTACTGGAAGAATAGGACCTCTCTAGACCTTAAGACAAATACTTTATTTTTTGTACTTTTGCATATGGTCCGGTCAGAATGAAGCTAGGTCCTGTCGAAATTGAAGATACGTTCGCAGAAGCATTTCCTATGTATGTCTCCCGGATTTTGATAACAGCTTTGGACGAAGAATGGTGTCTAACTGCTGCTAGAACAGCTACGGGGTTTGCATCCTCCATAATAATGTCCCCAGCAGAGGCTGGAATTGAAAGACTTGTTCCAAAGGAAAAGACTCCTGATGGGAGGCCTGGGGTTTTAATCCACATTTATCAACGATCGGCACCAGAACTTAAGTTCCAAGTCATAGCAAGGATAGGACAGTGTGTCCTAACGTGTGCTACAACAGCGGTCTTTGATGGATTACCCAAGTCTAAGAGGAAGATCAGAATAGGCTCTGCCCTAGCGAAGTTTGGTGATGGGTTTGAGGTCGAAGCTGAATTAAATGGAAGGAAAGTATGGCGCATCCCCGTTATGGAGGGCATCTTCGTCCTCGAGGATACAATAGGCTTCAAAAAAGGAGTTGCAGGTGGAAACTTGATAATACTCGCGGAGAGTTTAGATTCTGGTCTTAAAGCAGCTAAAGCGGCAGTAGATGCTATGAAAAAAGTGGAGGGTGTAGTGCTTCCTTTTCCAGGAGGCATAGTTAGGTCCGGTTCTAAGGTAGGCTCCCTGAAGTATCCTAAGCTTGGAGCTACGACTAATCACTTATTCTGCCCCGCGATTAGAGACAAAGTCCCCGATACACTAGTTCCTCCAGACGTAGGGTGCGTATATGAGATAGTAATCAACGGACTGAGCGTTAAAGCTGTTGAAAAGGCTATGGGAGCTGGCATATTAAGTGCTTCAAAGATTAAGGGCGTTAAGAAGATAACAGCTGCGAACTACGGAGGCAAACTTGGACCTTACAAGATGAACCTCTATGATGCGATAGAGAAAGCCAGAGAGATGGGTGATACCTCTTGAATCCCCTTAAGGTTGTGCTAGTTACGGGAAGGACTGTAGAACAGGGGATAGAGGGCGAAGCCGGCAAGCTCAGAGAAGAGTACGCTAAAAAAGTTGCAGTTGTTGAGCTTGACGCAAACGATCTGAAATTGCTAGGGATAGGTGAAGGAAGGCCTGTTTTAATTAAGACATCGCATGGAGAAGTAGTATTAAGAGCTATTGCTGCAAAAGGAAGGCACCCGGGAATAGCATTTGCTCCCATGAGCCCTTGGATAAATATAGTCATAGGTTCTGAGACCGACGGAACTGGTATGCCTACTTTTAAGGGAGTAGAGGCAGAGGTGTATCCTACAGATGAGAGGGTTTTATCCATTGAAGAGCTGCTGAAGAAATATTATGGCCAGGAGATAAGCTCCTCTGAGCTTACTATTCAGGAGCTGGCTCCTAAAAATGGAAGCGGAGGGGAACAACTGTTTAAAGACGTAGTCTGTCCTTTTTGCGGATGCCTGTGCGATGATGTTGAGGTTTTAGTAAGAAACGGAGCTATTGTAGAGGTAAGGAAGGCTTGTGCCATAGGATCAGCGAAGTTTCTGGGTCATAGGAAGGAAAGAGCTTTACATCCATTGGTAAAAAAGGGCGGAACTTTTGTAAAGGTCAGTTTAAATGAAGCCATTGAGGAGGCTGCTAAAATCCTTGCCGACTCAAAATATCCCCTGCTTTACGGCTGGAGTTCTACCTCAATCCAGGCAAATGCTCTTGGCATAGAGCTTGCTGAGATTCTCGGAGGAGTGATAGATAATACAACTTCTGTTTGCCATGGTCCAACGGTTCTAGGCGTGCAGGGAGTAGGTACCGTCAGAGCAACTTTGGGACAGATAAGGAATAGGGCAGACCTGATAGTATATTGGGGGAGCAATCCCCTTAACGCTCATCTTAGGCATCTAATGAGATACAGTGCTCTTGCTAAGGGAGTTTTCGTCCCAGGAAGGAAGCAGAGGAAGGTTGTGGTGATAGACGTAAGGGAAACGCCGATGGCAAAGATGGCAGATCTCTTCATCAAAGTAAAGCCAGGCCAAGACTATGAGCTCATTTCTGCCTTAAGGATGGCAGTAAAAGAGCTTGATATCGAGGCAGAGGAGGTTGCAGGCGTTCCTGTAGAGAAGATTTACCAACTTGCTGAGATTATGAGAACTGCCAAATTTGGGGCTGTCTTCTTTGGTGTTGGAGTTACAATGAGTCCAGGAAAGGATGAGACATTAGAGAACATCATAAGGCTTGTCCAAGACCTTAACGAATGGACTAAATTCGTTCTTTGTCCAATGAGAGGCCACTTTAATGTTACTGGAGCTTGCAACGTTAGCCTGTGGATGACAGGATATGCATTCGGCATCGATTACATGAGAAAGTTCCCAAGGCATGACCCTGCCATCTGGACGGTTACCGAGCTTTTGTCAAATGGAGATGTTGATGCAGCCCTTATCGTTGCTTCCGACCCTCTAGCACATTTGCCTAGAAGGGCTGCCGAGAACTTAACTAAGATCCCTCTGATAGTAATAGATCCGAGGTTTAATGTCACTGCTGCTGCTGCTCGGGTATTCATACCATCTTCGTTCGTTGGTATAGAGAAGGAGGGCACTGCCTACAGAATGGATGGTGTTTCTCTTAGGCTGAAGAAAGTGGTGGATCCTCCAGAAGGAGTAATTAGCGACGAAGAGATCCTCTATCTGCTTATAGATAGGGTGAAGAAGTTGAGAGGTGTCTGATATGGAGATCATAGTCAAAGGCGGTTATGTTTTCGACCCAATTAACGGTGTAAAAGGGGAGAAGCTGGACATAGGAGTGAAGGACGGGAAGATAGTCGATCCAAGCAAGCTTGATGAAAGAAATGCTAAGGTAATCGATGCTAGGGGCAAGACAGTGATGCCAGGAGGCGTAGACCTCCATTCCCACATTGCTGGACCAAAGGTTAACGTCGGAAGACTATTGAGACCTGAGGACCATTATATTAGCTTCATTAAGGCAGTTACAGGCGTAAAAAGGTCTGGCACCGGAAAAACTACTCCTACAGTTGCCTCAATTGGCTACAAGTATGCGAGAATGGGGTGGACTACCGTTATCGAGCCTGCAACACCACCGCTAAAGACTAGGCATACTCACGAGGAACTAAACGACATCCCAATCTTGGATAAGGCCTGCTTTCCTTTGGTAGATTCGAACTGGTTTATATTGGATTACATAAGCAAAGGAGAAATCGAGAAATGTGCTGCCTTCGTGGCATGGTTGCTGGATGCCATAAAGGGATATGCCCTTAAACTTGTGGATCCAGGAGTAGCTGAACTATGGAGCCAAGGAAAGGGATACGGTCTAGATCTTGATGATGAGATCCCAAGCTTTGGCATTACCCCAAGAGAAATAATCACTGGGCTGTGTAAGGTTAATCGGATGTTAAAACTACCACATTCAATTCATGTGCATTGCAATAGGCTTGGTATACCTGGCAACTACTCAACCACATTAGAAACCATGAGAGCTTTAGAAGGAATGGGTGATGGCATTACAATACACATTACTCATGCCCAGTTCAACTCTTACAAAGGAGACAACTGGCCTGCATTAAGAAGTGGGGCCCCTGAGATAGCTGACTACGTAAATGCTCATGAACATGTCAGCATCGACATGGGCCAGGTGATATTTGGAGGTGCCACAACTATGACGGCCGATGCTCCCTTTGAGTTCGCTCTCTTCCATATGACCCCCATAAGGAAGTGGGCTGGATCAGAGGTGGAAGTTGAGTCCGCTTCTGGCATAGTTCCCTTTAAGTACAAGAAGAAATCGATTGTAAATGCAGTTCAGTGGTGTATAGGCTTAGAACTAGCCTTGTTAATAAAAGATCCATGGAGAGTCGTTCCAACCACAGACCATCCAAATGGAGGACCCTTTACGAGATATCCAAGGCTCATTTCATGGCTTATGAGCAAGAAGGCGAGGGAGGAGGTCTTGGAGAAGATAAATAAGACAGCAAGGAGGAGATCAGTTCTTCCAGATATAGACAGAGAGTACTCCCTGTACGAGATTGCCATCTCAACTAGGGCAGCGCCTGCAAAACTTCTTGGTCTAGAAGACAGGAAAGGTCAACTTGGCGAAGGAGCGGACGCTGATATAGCCATATATGATCTGGATCCAACAAAGGACTTGAACGATCCCGACAGAATAGTAAAGGCATTCAAATACGCTTATTGTACGATAAAGAATGGAGAAATTGTTGTTATGAATGGAAAAATTGCTAAGACAAGCTATGGAAGGACATTCTACGTTAAAAGCAGTGTATTGGACGAAGATCTAATGAAAGGGGTAGTGAGTGAGGTAAAGCAGAAGTTCAAGGAGTGGTACACAGTTCAATTATCCAATTACATCATAGATGAGAGCGAGATAAGGCATCCTGAGCCTCTTGTTGTGGGAGGTTGATCATGATGACAGTTACCCTCATTCCAAAGGAACCCTTTAAGGTTTTGATTGATGCTAAGTGCATGACTCCAGACGAATTTGCTGGAAAGAGTTTAGAGGAGATAAGTTCTCTTGAGGTATATGAAGGAAGCTTAGTAAGGAAGCTCGGCGATCTATTCGTGATTAAGGGAGATCCAGAGGATAATGTAGATGAAACCCAGATAGTAATAGAAGGGGATGTATGGAAAGTATGTAGAATAGGAGAAAAGATGAGCGGAGGTTCCATACTCATTAAGGGATCTGCTGGCCACTATTTAGGGAGATGGATGCAGGGAGGCAGAATTGAAGTCAGAGGAAATGTGAGATCTTGGCTTGGAGCTGAGATGCAAGACGGAACGATAGAGGTTTTCGGAAACGCTGGCTCATTCGTTGGAGGAAGGCTAAGGGGGAAGGTTGGAAAGAAGGGAATGAAGAAAGGGTACATAATAATTCACGGATCTGCTGGAGCCCGCGTCGGTCATGGCATGGTAAAAGGAACCATTATAATAGATGGTAACTCTGGACCCTTCCCTGGCTCTGAGATGATGGGAGGGAAAATTCTCATACGAGGAGACTGCGAAGGTAAAGCAGGAGCGAACATGATAGGAGGATCCGTAGTCATCTGCGGAAGATTGCCAAGCGTACTGCCCGGCTTTTACATAGATGACATTGCTCCCAAAGCTAAGGTTAAGAAGGAGAAGATTGAGGGACCTTTTTACGTCTTTGTAGGAGATGCTCTCGCTTCTAGAATCTGCGGAGGGAGGCTTTATGTTCACAAAGCCTCTAACCCACATTTGAAGATTTATGAGGAGTTGTTGGAGGAGGTGTAGGTGTCTGGAATAAGCGTTAATCGGCAGGCCATGAGAATAGTAGATAAGCTGTTAAGTGACCCCGAGTACTACAGAATATCTGTTGACCACCTGCCCTCAGGAGCGACTATAATTGACACGGGTCTTAATGTCGAGGGAGGGTTGATAACAGGTCTAAAGTTAACTGAAATAGCTATGGGAGGATTGGGCAAAGCCAAGCTTTCGCAAAAGGACTATGGAGGTCTTACACTTCCAACGATTTTTGTCGGTACGGATTACCCTGCAATCTCCTTGCTTGGTTCCCAGCTTGCAGGGTGGGGTGTTAAGACGGAGAGCTTCTTCTGCATGGCATCAGGTCCAGCTAGAGCACTAGCCCTTAAACCAAAGAAGGTCTTCGAGAAGATAGGGTACAGGGATGACAGCGATGTAGCAGTCTTGATCTTAGAGACTAACAAAATGCCTGGAGATGATGTGGCCAAATATGTTGCTGAGAAGTGTGGTGTTAAGCCAGATGATGTCTTCCTTGTGTTAACAACTACCAACTCAACAGCAGGCTCGGTACAAGTGTCTGGAAGGATCGCTGAAGTAGGCATGTATAGACTTGACTATTTGGGATTTGATCCAAAGAAAGTCATCTTTGGGACGGGATCTGCACCTATAATGCCCATCCATCCAGATGAGAGAGTTACTCTGGCTAGAGAGGAGGATGCACTGATATATGGAGGATCAACAGCATATATGGTTGACTTTGACGAAGATTCTAAGCTGAAGGAACTTGTGGATAAGGCTCCAGCCTCTACTTCAGCCTACTATGGAAGGACCTCCTATGAGACATTAAAGGAAGTTAACTTTGACTGGTCTAAGCTTGATCCTGCCTTCTTTGCACCTGGCTCAATATGTGTCTTCAACAGGAAGACTGGAAGTTCGTTTGCTTCAGGTAAAACTGACTATGATATGCTTAAGAAGTCATTAATGATGTGAGATCATAAGAGTGTAATCACATGGCTCAAAGTTCAAGAAGGAATAAATCTTGCTTCAGAGACAGAGACTACTTTATGGATAAGGAGGGAATGTTCTTTTGCGTCATTGGGAACACTCACCCTCCCGATAGAGTTATCTCGTATCTGAAATACGTACCAGAGAGGATAAGTGAGAAAACTAAGTGGAAAAAGGGAAAGACAGGATATAACAGGATATTGCCCTATTACAGCACTGTAGGCGTGCTCTCAACTCAGGAATACTTGAGCGAGAAGAAGCCAGAATATCTCTACAAAGATCCGTTCATGAATATCTTAATCACAGCCGTGCCCATTGAAGATATAGAGGTTCATTTCCTACCTGAAGAAAGAGTAAAACAGATGTTCTCACGTAAGAATCTAGATCCATTAGAGGAAGAGGCAGTTGATCTCATCTCAATTCTTTCAAAGGAATGCAAAGTCCCTATAAACGGCTTCGGACTCACAGGCTCGCTACTTATAGGAATCCACAACCCAAGTTTTTCTGACATAGATCTCATAGTGTATGGCAAGGAGAATTCCATGAAGCTCTTTGATCAACTTCCGCAACTATACGAGAGCTATGAAGAACTTGAGCTATTGAGTGGGGAACTCTTTAAGCGGCGTGTTAAGGACATAGCGAGGATATATTTCTTGGAACCAAAGGTAGCAGCGAGGTTGTGCAGAAAAAAGAAGGATAGAGGGCTTTTTAGAGGAAGACAGTTTTCTATTCATCCTGTTAAGACAGAAGCAGAGGTTAAAGAGAGATATGGCCTAAAGAAATATGAATCACTTGGAATGATCACAATCACCGGCATCGTGGACAACTGCGAGGACTCCATCTTTATGCCTTCGAAGTATTCAATAAGAGAGGCTAAAACAATTGACGGGAAGTCTAAGCCAGAGATAAAGGAAGTTGTCAGCTATGAAGGACTCTATTCTGGAATAGCCGAGGAGGGAGATGAAATAGTAGCTAGAGGGAAGCTAGAATCTGTAAAGAATGTTGAGGATGGTTCAACTTTCTTTAGGGTGCTTGTTGGATCTTTTGAAGCAAAAGGCAGGGACTTTATCCTACCAAAGAGCTGGCTACGAGGCTAACCTTATCATGAAATGAGCACGTCTTCCTCCAACTAATACCCTCAGATACTCGCTCTCTTTCGTTATTACCTTCTCCAATTTGCCTTTAGCTCTAATTATATCTCCTTCTCTGGCGATATCACTGAATCTAGATCTAAAGGAGCATATTTCTCTTATATCTCCTGGAGATTCCCCACTAACAACTTTAACGTTGCTCAAAACGTATCGGCACGGAGTAAAGATGGCTTCTCTAGCGTCCACTACTTTCCCCTCTATTTCTACCTCTCCTATCTTTTTGAAAAGAGCTTCCCCGTATTTTTCTTTAATTTCCTCTGGATCCTTGAGAAACCTTATGGAATAGGGAGTTCCCTCGAATTTTCCTTCCATTACTCTTCCTTCCATCGATCTTAAGAAGGCATCGAGGTCAAATAGGGTGTCTTTTATCTTGTCCCGATATAACTCCTTAAGCTCTCTCTTAGTTAGGCCTCTGATTTCCTTTGAATGCTTATGCAGCTCTCTGAGAATATCATATACTTTGTAGCAGTTTCTGGAGCCGTAAACTATAGGATCGATGTCAGAGTTGATTGTGTGAAGATCAACTAAAATGGATCCAGATATCCCGAAACAAGATGTTGGAACATTAGAAAGTGAAGAGATTTGCTCTATGAATTTCTTTACTTTTGATTTCAGCGGATCTACATCTTCCGAATGAAGGATTTCCTGAGCTTTCTTTTTTGGGTCATAATGCCTTAGCACCTCGCTCTTAGGAACTTCACAGATTAAATCGTCAAATATTGGATCTCTTACTAAATACCACGGATAATTCTTCCTCAGAAATTTTATCTTCTCGTCTAATGAGTGAAGCTTTCTATATCTTAGAGAGTCCTTCTCTCTATTACCTTTTGGGTCAGGAACATATCTTACAAAAGCTATGACTGAATCCTCTGGATGGAGCTGTCCTTTGACATTAAAAATTACTCTATCTAAGTTCTCTAAGAAATCACCTTCCATCCAGCGTTCCTTCTTAAGTATCATCTTGTAGAGGATGGAATGTGCGGCATAAAAGGTCTGCGGTCAACTTTAATCCTAAGGGCATTATCATTATATCAAGAAGTTATACGTCTCTAGGGAATATGAAGATCGCTGTGGTTGGAAAGGGTGGTGTTGGGAAGACTACAATTGCTGGGACTTTAGCTAGATTTCTTGCTAGGGATGGCTACAATGTGCTGGCCGTAGATGCCGATCCAAATCTGAACCTCCATATGTCACTAGGAATCGAAGAATCGATCGCTTCCAGAATCGTTCCAATATCCGAAAATGCTGAATTAATTCGAGCTAGAACAGGATCCTCTTTTGGCGCTATACTAAGGATGAATCCAAAAGTTGATGACATCGTAGATAGGTTTGGAATTGTTGGTCCGGATGGGGTCAAGCTGATCGTCATGGGAACGGTTAGGGCGGGAAATTCAGGGTGTATGTGCCCTGAAAATGCCTTTCTACGTGCTTTGATGTCCCATCTTGTCATGGGAACAAAGGATGTTGTAATTATGGATATGGTCGCGGGTCTAGAGCATCTCGGAAGAGGAACTGCCAGAGGAGTAAATTGTATGTTATGCGTGGTGGAACCTGGGGCTAAGTCGATAATAACAGCTAAGAGAATACTAAAACTATCCAAGGATATAGGAATAAAGAACTTTCTGGCTGTAGGAAACAAAGTGAGGGGGGAGGAGCAAATTGAGCTTATTTGTAAAAGAATGGAGGAGTTAGGGATCCCTGTGATAGGTAACGTTCCGTATGACGATGCTTTAATAAGAGCCGAAATCGCAGGAAAAGCTCCCTTAGATTTCGATCCTGAGTGTAAGGCCGTCAAAGCAATTAGAGAATTGAAGAACAAGCTTGTAGAAAAATATTTTCTTAAATGAGAAAGTTATACACATTGCTTGAGTATAATTTTGGAATTTAGTACACATCATGGAGACGCATCTATCCCAAATATTCGTTAAAATATTATCCTAAGTGGTTAAAATCGCTAGTCCTGTTAGTAGAGGCTTATTTTAATCTAAATAAATTTTAGGATCTTTTCCAGAAGGAATATAACGGCGTAATTTTTATTTTGTTTAAAGAAAGGGTTCTGCATTGGTAAAATTCGAAGAGAGGCCCCAATAGAGCTCATCTTGCTTTAGTTTACAAATTTTCCAATTGAAATCCGCTTCTTTTATATAACTAAAGGGGAAAATCCCGGCTATGAGCAGGCTAAAAGCTAACAAAACATTTTTTCTCTCTCTAAAGGCTTCTGAATCATAGGAGGGGTAATTTTTTATTTAAGGGATGCAGTAGGAGAACGGTGTTCTATAGTGCCTAGAAAGAGCTTGACATTCAAAATTGGTGAACTGAAAACAGATATAGCTACGCTTAAAAACCTAGAAATATCTCTCGGAAGGGTAGAAGAGGAATGGGAAGAGCCTTTAGGACCAACTCCAATGCCATCCATAACTTCTCTCAGGAGATGGGACTACAAGCTTTTTCAAAGGTATAAGCCATTTTACCTCCCCTTTTGCGACTTATGCTGTCTATGTACTTTTGGAAAATGTGATCTCACTAAGGGAAAGAAGGGAGCATGCGGAATAAAGATGGATGCTCAGCAGTCCAGGATAGTTCTTCTTGCATGCTGCATAGGAGCAGCCACTCATACCGGCCATGCAAGGGAGATCGTTGAATTTCTAGTTGAGAGATTTGGAAGGGATTTGCCCTTAGACCTTGGAGATCAAGTAGATCTAGAGGCCCCAAATATAAGATTGGTAACAGGCATAAAACCTAGAACGGTAGGAGATCTTGAAGATGTCTTGGATTATGTTGAGGAGCAAATAGCCCATCTCCTTGCCTCTACTCACACCGGACAGGAGGGAGATCCTATAGATTTTGAATCAAAAGTTTTTCATGCTGGAATGTTGGACCATGTAGCCATGGAAGTAGCAGATATAGCCCAAATTGCTGCTTTTAACTTCCCAAAGGGAGATCCAAATGCTCCTCTCGCTCAGCTGGGACTAGGAATTGTTGATATAAACAAACCCGTAATACTCGTCATTGGACACAACGTCATTCCATCAATTTACATAGTCGATTACCTCAATGAAACAGGCCTCAAAGATGAAGTTGAGGTCTGCGGACTCTGTTGCACTGCCCACGATATAACAAGATATAGCGATAGGGCAAAGATAATAGGTCCAATATCTTGGGAGCTTCGCTTCATAAGGACGGGTGTTCCAGATGTCATAGTAGTTGATGAGCAATGCATTAGAACCGATGTTCTAGATGAGGCGGCTAAGATACACGCCCCCTTAATTGCAGCAAGTGAGAAAGCATGTAGAGGACTTCCAGATAGAACTTATGATCCGGTGGAAGAGATAGTTGAGGACTTAGTCTCAGGAAGGCAGAAAGGAGCGCTAATACTTGATATGGATAAAGTTGGAGAGGTAGCAACAAAGGTGGCAATCAGGCTTGCTCCAGAAAGGAAGAAGTTTAAGGCTCTTCCAAGTGCAGAAGAAGTGATTGAAGAGGCTAAGAGATGCCTCCAGTGCGGCTTTTGCCAGAAGGCATGTCCGAATTCTCTTCCAATACCAGAAGCTATGGCTATGGCTAAGGAAGGAGATCTCTCAAAATTGGCTGAGCTGTACGATTATTGCATAGCGTGTGGAAGATGCGAGTCTGCATGCCCATCTAAGCTTAACATAATTACCATGATGGTTAAATCCTCCGAAAAGAAGGTAAAAAGTGAGATCTTTAAGGTAAGGGTTGGAAGAGGTCCTATTCTAGACACTGAGATAAGGGATGTCGGTAGATCAATAGTTTTAGGGGAGATACCGGGCATTATAGCTTTCGTTGGATGCGCCAACTATGCTGATGGAGGAACTGAATTAGTGGAGATGGCAGAAGAATTCCTAAAGAGGAAATACATAGTAGTTGCCTCAGGCTGTGCTGCCATGACCATAGGGATGTACAAGAATGATGAGGGCAAGACGCTTTATGAGCTCTATCCAGGGAATTTCGATGCAGGATGTCTTGTTAATGTTGGATCATGTGTTTCAAACCCCCATATATCTGGAGCAGCAATAAAAATAGCTAACATATTTGCTAAAAGACCACTTAGAGCTAATTATATGGAAATAGCGGATTATGTACTCAACAGAGTTGGAGCGGTTGGGATCGCTTGGGGAGCTATGTCTCAAAAAGCAGCTGCAATAGCGTCTGGTTTCTGGAGGCTAGGAGTTCCTGTTATCGTTGGACCCCATGGAGCCAAGTATAGAAGGATGCTTCTAGGCAGAAAGGAAAAGAGGGAGAACTGGTATGTTTATGATGCAAGGACTGGAAAAAAGGTCTATGTCGGACCAGTTCCTGAGCATCTGTTCTATGCAGCTGAGACCAAGGAGGAAGCAATGGTAATGGCTGCAAAACTCTGTATGAGAGCAAACGACACTACTAAGGGAAGAGCAATTAAGTTAACGCATTATATTGATTTATACAAGAGATTCTACGGAAAAATGCCAGATGACATTCATCTATTCGTAAGGAGGCTTGCTGACATTCCTATAACTATGAAGGATGAGATCCTAGCAGAATTGAAGAAGAAAGGGTGGAAGGAAACTGAGATTCCTGATCCTACTTTAATAGAAGAGCTTGTAAGGGTGAAGGAAGAATGATGAAGTTCGAACCTTATCAGACCGCTGAAATCCCTGGACCTCTTAAAGCTATCCCTGTTGAAAGACCTCAAACAGTTGCTGGTATTATAAGGAATGCTAAGAGGCCCATAGTAATTATGGGATCGAAGACGTTTGACATAGTTCCGGAAAAGACATTAAGGGACATTATTGAGATATCCAAGCAAGTAGGGGCTGAGATTGTTGTAACTGGAGGAATTAACAAGAAGTTTGAGGAGATAGGGATAAAGGGGTTTAAATCAATGCCAGCAATGGAGTTAGCTGATAGGCTCAGAGATCCTGAATGGAAAGGATTTGATGGTAAAGGGAACTATGATCTAGCGATCTTTGTAGGCTTTCGTTACTACTATGGTTGGCTAATACTTTCAGGACTAAAGCATTTTTCTCCAGAAGGTTTCAAAACCTTGAGCATTGAGCCTTACTACCAACCTCATGCAACTTTCTCCCTTTACAACATGAAGATCGATGCATGGTCTAATTACATTTCCTTAATTAAGGAGTCCTTGAAGGAGAGGAGGTGAAACTCTATGTCGATGTTTGAGGATATACCCGTTGATGTTGGGGTAATATACGAAGGTGAAAGGATTAGAAGAGCTCAAATGTACGTTGAGCTAGGAGGTCCGAAAGTAGATTACAAGTTCGAGTTAGTTAGAGCAAGGAGCATGGATGAAATTGAAGATGGCAAAATAACCATAATAGGCCCAGACCTTAACGAGCTAGAAGAAGGTGGAAGATATCCATTCGGAATATACATAGAAGTTGCTGGGAAGCAGATAGAAGAGGAATTGGAAGGAGTTATAGAGCGCAGAATCCACGAGTATACTAACTACATAGAAGGAGTCATGCACCTGAACCAGAGATATGACATATGGATAAGGGTTAGCAAGAACTCATATAAGAAGGGTCTCACATCCTTCAAGATTATTGGAAAGGTTTTGGAGAGGCTGTTCAAGAGCGAGCTACCCATAATTGAGAAAATGCAAATAACCTTCATAACAGATCCGAAGGAGGTTGAGAAAAGGTATAAGGAGGCCCTAGAGGTCTACGAAGCAAGAGACGCGAGAGCAAGAGGGCTTAAGGATGAGGAAGTTGACATGTTTTATGGCTGCTCACTCTGCCAGTCCTTCGCTCCAACCCATGTTTGTATAATAACTCCACAGAGGTACTCAAATTGTGGAGCAATAAGTTGGTTTGATGCAAGGGCAGCAGCAAAAGTTGATCCAAAAGGACCTCTTTTCCCAGTGGAGAAAGGAGAATGTCTGGATCCTATTAAGGGGGAGTATACAGGAGCTAATGAAGCTGTAAAGAAGAGATCCCTTGGGGCGATTAAGAGAGTTTGGCTTTATACCGCTTTTGGATATCCACACACATCGTGCGGATGCTTTGAGGCTGCAGCATTCTACATACCTGAAGTAGACGGTTTCGGGATCGTTCATAGAGGATTTAGAGGAGAAACTGTGAATGGATTGAAGTTTACGACGATAGCTGACTCAACAGCTGGAGGCAGGCAGGTTGATGGCTTTCATGGAATTTCCATAGAATATATGCGCTCTCCAAAGTTTTTGCAAGCAGATGGGGGTTGGGAAAGGGTTGTGTGGGTTCCATCCGAAGTTCTAGAGAGAGTGAAGGATTTCGTTCCACCTCACTTAATTGGAAAAATTGCTACAGAGAAGGATGTTACAAATATAGAAGAGTTAAAAGAGTTCCTTAAGGAGAGAAATCATCCGGTAGTTGAAAGATGGAAGAAGATGGAAGAAATTGCAGTTGGAGCTGCTGAAGGAGCTCCAGAAGTTGGAGAACTCATAGAAATGCCAGTTGGAGCTGGAGGATTTCGAATAAGGTTGGAAAATGTGAGGATAGTGGCTAAGAAAGCAATAGTAAGGAAGGTGTCAAGACATGGGAAAGGAGAAAAATCGTAAGATCGACGATTTGTTAGCAGATCTGATAGGTAAGGAATTGGCAAAAGCTCTAAGTCAGCTTGGAGAAGTTGAAATAGAGCTTCAAGATGTCCAGATAATGGCTGAAAAACTAGTTTTATCAATTCAACCCAGTGCTCTTATTGGAAAAGAGGCTGTACCTGTGCTTGAAAAACCAAAAGAGCTTATAAAGAGTAAATTTGAACCACCAAAGGAGGAGTGGGTAGGAAAAGTTGTAGAGGTTAAGATAGGAGCTACTCCAAGCGAGGGTGGGACAAGGGACAGAACCATAGTTATAGGAGGCGAATCGGCGCCAGCTTTTCATCTCTTTATGGAAACACCACCCCATCCTCCAATTGTAGCTATGGATGTATTTGATATGGAGATAAGCCTTCCAAAGGCAATAAAGAAGTACTACGGGGATGTGATGAGTGATCCAGCCGAGTGGGCTAGGCTTAACGTTGAGAAGTACAAGGCAGATATGATTAACTTCCATTTGGTCAGCACTGACCCCTTGATAAAGGATACGTCCCCAGAACAGGCTGCCAAAATGGTAGAAGAGGTTCTTCAGGCTGTTAAGGTACCAATATGCGTTGGAGGTTCGGGAGACCCAGCAAAGGACCAGAAAGTCTTCGAAAAAGTGGCAGAAGTTGCACAAGGGGAGAGAATACTCATAAACGATGTAACATTGGATATGGATGTCCCTAAAATGGGAGAACTTACCAAGAGATACGGTCATGCAATCATAGCCTTTACCTCGATGGATCTCAATCAAGCAAGAGAGCTAAATAGGAAGCTCTATGATTATCTAGGCAAGGAGAACATAATGATGGATACAACTTCAGCTGCCGTAGGTTATGGTATAGATTATGCCTTTACAATAATGGAAAGAGCCCGCTTAGCTGCTCTCATGGGAGATGAAGAGCTTCAGCACCCTATGGTAGCGGCTGCCTCAAATGCCTGGGCAGCTAGAGAAGCTTGGACAAAGCTGCCTCCAGAATGGGGTCCAAAGTCTCTAAGAGGACCCATATGGGAAGCCTTTACAGCTCTTACTTTGCTTTTTGCTGGCGTAGACTATTTTATGATGATACATCCTATTGCTGTTGAACTAACAAGAAATGTGATAAATGGACTCATTCGTGGAAGAAAAGAACTTCCTGCCGATCCTTATGAATGGATTGAGAGGGAGGTCTAGAAATGGCAACCTCAATAAGTCCAACCGAGGTTTACAAGTATCTACCTAGGACCAACTGTGGAGAATGTGGCGAGTCTACTTGCATGGCCTTTGCAGTGAAATTAGTGAATAGGGAGGCCTTCCTCAATCAATGTCCTCCTCTACTCACTGACGAATACAAAGAGAATTACAAGAAACTTTGGGAAATGCTCAAACCTCCAATAAGAGAGGTCAAGATTGGACCCGAGGATAGAGCGGTTAAGATAGGTGGAGAGTATGTAATGTTCAGGCATGAACTAACATATGTCAATCCACCTCCCATAGCAATAGACGTTACTGACACTATGGATGAAGCTCTTCTAGTGGATAGATTGAAGAAAATTGAAAGTCTTGTCTATTACTACATTGGAAGGAACATACATCTTGATCTCATAGCTGTAAGGTCAGTTAGCAAGGATCCAGAGACTTTCAGGAAGGCAGTAAGGAAAGTCAAAGAGAACACCAATTTCCCCCTAATCCTTTGTTCACTTGATCCAAAAGTAATGGAAGCTGGACTTGAAGAGCTCGAGGGTGAGAGACCCTTAATTTATGCTGCTACCAAAGATAACTGGGCTGATATGGGAAACCTAGCCCTTAAGTACGGATGTCCTCTTGCTGTATATGCACCAGGAGATCTCGACCTTCTAGTTTCACTGGCAACAACTCTTAGGAAGTTCGGTATTGAGGATCTTGCCTTGGATCCTGGCTCATTTCCAGGAGATCTCTTGCACATGACCGTTAACAATTTCACCATGCTAAGGTGGAAAGGATGCAAAGAGGAGGATGAACTAGTAGGATATCCCCTCATAGGCTCAGCTATATCGAGCTGGTTCTATACGGAAGGAGATGAGGAAACAAAGACTTGGTGGGAAGCAATAACAGCAGCCGCGCTCATTATGAGGTATGCTGATCTAATAATGATGCACAGCCTAGCAGGATGGAACATCCTTCCTCTGCTTATCCTTAGACAGAACATTTACACGGATCCAAGAAAGCCTGTCTCTGTAGAACCAGGTCTTAGAACAATAGGACAGCCCGATGAAAATTCTCCTGTAATGATGACAACGAATTTCGCCTTGACATATTATACAGTTTTGTCCGACATAGAGGCAGCTAAGATAGATTGCTATCTATTAGTCGTTGATACAGAAGGTATCTCTGTCCAAAGCGCTGTAGCTGGCAGAAAATTAACTGCTGAAACAGTTGCAGATGCCCTAAAGGAATTTGGCGTGGAAAAATTTGTGAAGCATAGAAAACTAATTATACCAGGACTTGCATCGAGGCTATCGGGAGAAATTGAGGATGTTACTGGGTGGGAAGTTCTAGTTGGCCCCATCGACTCTTCAGGGATTCCTAAGTTCTTAGACGAGAAATGGAAGAAAACAGAGGGATCCTGAGTCCTACTATCCCTAAACTAAGAGATGATTACAGCTAATTTCAAATATAACTATTGTTATTTCTTTCAAAATTCGTTCTTTCTTTCCTCTTTTACAGAACAAAAGGCGGAATTAAATTATTCTTTAAGAAAATATAAAAGTTAGTTTAGCACGCTTAGCTAAGTTTAAATTCAAGTAGATTTCATCGCTCCTGTACAATGGCCTATAACTACTCCTTTTAGGTGGACCTAATGACTGGAGAATTCACCATAGTCTTTCAGCCATATGGAAGAAGGGTAATCGCAAGCAAGAATACTAACTTATTAGAAGCTGCTAGATCAGCCGGAATAACTCTTAGAAGTGTATGCGGTGGCAAGGGTAGCTGTGGGAAGTGTAAAATTATCATACAGAAAGGCGATGTCCAATTTAATTACGATCCAAAGGAGAAATTACTGACAGATGAAGAACTAAGAGAAGGCTATGTCCTAGCTTGTCTGACATATCCAATGTCGGATTGTGAGGCGTTTGTCCCTCCAGAAACAAGACTAGAAGGTCAAAAAATTCAGATGGAAGCAAAAATCCCAAAAGTTATTCCAGAACCAGTTGTAAGGAAAGTCTTTGTGAAACCAACTCAGCTAACTGAAAGAGCTGGAAATCAGTTGGAGAAAATATTGCATTTCGTAGGAGTCGAAAAATTTCCGAATCATGTGCAGGAGAAACTTAAGGCTATGCCCAAATGTTGCCCAGAAGGAGCTACGTTAATTATCAGGAGATATGGAGGAAAGGTAGAAGTATTAGGATTAGAAGAGGGGAATACAACAGATAGGCTCTTTGGATTAGCTGTTGATGTAGGAACTACGAAAATAGTCGCCTATCTAGTCGATCTCACCACTGGAGAGATCCTTGGATATGAATCAGGTTATAACAAGCAGCTGATGTACGGCGAAGATGTTGTGTCAAGAATAGGCTATACTATGGAGAAGGAAGATGGCACAAAGAAGATTCAAAAAGCTGCTGTTGATACGATAAACGAGCTTATCTCTAAACTAACTTCAAAACATCAAGTCAAAAGGGAGGAGATAGTAGACATTTGTGTTGCAGGAAATACGGTCATGACATATCTTTTTGCCGGAAAGGATGCATCTCCTCTCTTGGATCCAGGAGCCAAGATACCTAGTGATCCCCTGTTTCTAAAAGCAAAGGACATTGGACTTGAGGTTCATGAATCAGCAAAGGTTTATTGCCTTCCCTGCGTTAGTAGGTTCTTTGGAGGAGATGCTATAGGAGACATCCTTGTATCTGGTATGCATAAATCTCCTAAAATTTCATTGCTTGTAGATATTGGAACGAATGTAGAAGCTGTTTTAGGCTGCGAATCGTGGTTTGTCACAACAACCGCTGCAGCTGGTCCTGCCTTTGAGGGTTGGGGGATTAGATTTGGAACGAGAGCGATTGAAGGAGCAATAGACCACGTTAAGATAGATCCTGTAACTCTGAAAGCAGAATATAGAGTAATAGGGGATGTAAAGCCCAAAGGGATATGTGGCTCCGGATTAATTGATTTACTCTCAGAGATGTTCCGTAATGGAATGGTTGACGGTCTCGGAAAGATAAACACGGAGCTAAAAACGCCATATATAAGACAAGGAATAGATGGCTATGAATACGTAGTTGTTCCAGCCGAAAAGACTGCGATAGGCAAGGACATTGTGATTACCGAGAAGGACATAGCAAACTTAATCGACTCCAAAGCGGCAGCATGTTCTGCTATCGGAGTCTTATTAAAGAAGATGAGATTAAGCGTCTACGACATAGAGCAGGTGTTTATCTGCGGAGCATTTGGAAACTATCTGGATCTAAACAGTGCAATTGCCATAGGTTTAATACCAGAACTTCCTAATGCTAGGATAACTTATTTAGGAAATGGGTCTGTAGCTGGAGCCTATCTCACCCTTGTTTCAGTGAAATACAGATACGAAGCAAAGGAGATAGCTAGACTTACAACATATTTCGATCTCCTCAAGGATCCAGATTTCATGGACGAGTATACTGCTGCCTACTTCCTTCCTGGGAAAAAGGATCTCTTCCCAACTTGGTGGGAAGCCAGCAGAAAAATTAAGAGAAGTTGATTTCCGATGCCAGAAGATGGTTACAGTCATTCAGTAGAGTTTATAGCCCTCTTCAAGGTCCAAATCAATTAGGAATATTGAACAGCTTATAGGATGCCTAGGGACTTTAAAATGGGTTTAGTTGTTTCTATTTCAGGTAAGGGAGGAACTGGTAAGACTACTTTAGCAGCTATGCTACTCAGAACTTTATTGGATAATGGAAGAAATGATTCCATTCTGATGGTTGATGCAGATCCGGCCTCAAACCTTCAAGAAGTCCTAGGGGTTAGGGTTGAGAAAAGCGTTGGAGTTGTAGCAGATGAACTTAAAAAGAAGATAGAAAGAGGGGAACTTCCAATTGGAGTATCTAAGGCAGACTTGTTGGAGGTATGGATTTATGAAACTCTTGTAGAGCTTCCAGACTTTGACCTCCTGGTTATGGAAGGAGCGAGGGTGAAGGGTGCTATTGCTACGTGAATAGCGTTCTCACAAGGATACTTGACGCCATCACTAAGAATTATGACATAACCATAATGGATATGGAAGCTGGACTCGAGCATCTAAGCATGAGAACCGATAGAGATGTAGATATTATGCTAATCGTAACAGATCCTTCAGCAATGGGGTTTAAGACAGCAGAAAGGATAAAGGAACTCACTCATGAGGTACACATAAATGTTGGTAGGATATATCTCGTAGGGAATAGATTTCCAGAAGAGCTTGTTGGCCTACTTGAAGAAAAAGCTAAGAACACGGGCATGGGATTTGCTGGATTCATACCCTCAGATCCAAACGTTATCAAGTTCAACATGGAAGGTAAACCCCTGCTTGAACTTCCAAGCGATTCAGCGGCCTTAAAAGCTGCTGAAAAATTGCAAGAAATATAGGCTTATTGAATTAAATTTTACTTCTCCCATAAGGAAACTATTGAAAAAGAGATATCTCCTTCCTTAAGGAGATTATGGAAAGGTCACTGACTTCCTCTGACCAGAGGAACTCTTAAATTGTTGTGCTTCAAGCCTTTGCTCTGATGGAACTCAAATCGGTAAGCACGATCATAGAGTCAGGTCTTTGTGCCTTTTGTGGTGCATGTGTGGCTGTGTGCCCTAAGGAGGCAGTTACCATAGATAGCGATGAGCCGGTTTTCGATCCAGAGAAATGCATTGAGTGTAAACTCTGCACTCTTGTATGTCCTGTAATTAATAGAGAAGTTGAAGAAATCCCTGTTTTAGCTTCTTACACTGGAAGAACTCTCTTAGAAGAAGTAGCAAAGGTCGCTCAAGATGGCGGAGTTGTTACTACTCTGCTAATTCAAGCCCTCAATGAGGGAATTATAGAGGCTGCGGTAGTATGCCAGCTAAGCGAAAAGGAGCCTCTGAAACCGAAGCCTCTCATTGCCTTAACTGAACAAGATTTAATTGCATCAGCTGGATCAAAATACGCTTCATGTCCGAGCCTTTCTTCCCTAAGAGGTTTAGCTGACAAGTATCAGTCTATAGCAGTCGTAGGGGTTCCCTGCCAAGTGAGAGCTATCCAATTCATGAGAAAAAGGACACCAAGGTATGCAAAACCCATTAAATTAGTTATTGGATTGTTCTGCACAGAAAGCTATCCGTATACTATGTTCTGCGATATGCTAAAGAAAAAGATGGGCGTAAATCCTTCTTCTATCATTAGATCTGAAATAAAACACGGTAAGTTCTCCGTTAAACTTAGAAATGGGGATGTTCGCAGCATTCGAATCAAAGAAACGAAAGAATATGCTAGAAAATCATGTTTGTTTTGTGGAGACTTCGCTGCAGAGTCAGCAGACATTTCGGTGGGAAGTATAGGTTCTGAGGAGGGTTGGTCAACAATTATAATTAGATCTCAAGAGGCTAAGGACCTTGTAGATAGAGCAATTACATCTGGTCTTTTAGATGTAAAGGAGCTGAGCGATGATTCCAAATCTTTTGTCCTAAAGTTTGTTTCCATGAAGAAAAAGAGATTAATGAAGGAACTCCCACTTAAAAAGTCTTAATTCAATGGCTTAGCGGAGACAAATCACCCTTCTTCCATAGCTGTTAGTAATTATTGTCTACCTAAGAGTTAGTAGCATCTATCCTATGTAGTCCGGGCTAAGATATAGTTATTTCTTGAATCTTGGTATTATTTCCCTGCTTATCGTATCTATCGCTTTGTGAACCTTTGGACCAATGGGAGATCCCATAACGAACTGGGTTACTCCAAGCTTGAACATTTTTTCTATTTTCTCTAAGCAGTCTTCAGGAGTTCCACATATTGAGAAGGCCTCCATCATCTCATCCGTTATGCTAGAAAATGCTTCATCCCATTTGCCCTCACTCAGAGCTTTTTTCAGCTGTGTCGCTTTCTCTAGCGATATTCCATGCTTCTCCAGTATGGGTGGAGGACATCCTGCAACGATGAAGGCAACTACTGGAAGAGCGGCCTTCTTAGCCTTCTCTCTATCCTTATGGGTTGAGAACGAGGTGTAAACTACGATATCAAAGTTGCTGAGATCTCTTCCTGCTTTTTCTGCACCCTTTCTCAAGTGAATCATGGCCTCCTTGACGTCGTCTGGATGAGAAGCATTGATCAAAACGCCATCTCCGATCTTAGCTGCAAGTCTAAGCATCATTGGCCCTTGAGCGCCTATGTATATAGGTATCTTACCAGCTGGCTTGAAAGCAAGCTTGGCCTTTTGGATCTTAAAGATTTTTCCCTCATAATTCTTGACCTTATCCCCTGAAAGGAGGGTTCTTGTTATCTCTACGCATTCTCTTACTGCTCTTACGGGAAGAGTGGTCTCAACTCCAAGCAAACCGAGAGTAGTCTTGTCCCCAGCTCCTATGCCTAGTATTACCCTGTTTGGAGCCATCTCACTTAGTGAAGCTATATTTTGTGCTGTAACAACAGGATTGACCAAGTAAGGGTTCGTTACACCGACTCCCATTGTTATTTTCTCCGTGTGAAGCGCTATCGCAGCCATGGTTGTGTAAGGATTCCTATTCATGAAATGATCAGTTATCCAGGTATTATCGAATCCGCCCTTCTCGGCTTGAGCTACATAAAAGACTGTTCTCCAGAAAGGCTCCTGCGGGATAAACTCAACACCAAATCTGACCATGATCATCACCTACTTTCTGCTCTAATACGTTCGGCAAGTTCTTTTAGATCGTTCTTAGCCAAGATTTCTGCTGTCTTGCCGGGGTCTAGTGCTTTGCATATATGGATTAGGGTTCCCAGCCCCTCATCGCTTTCCAAGATATCATACTTCCAGTACAACAGCATTAGTTTCACGCTCTCAATTGGAACTCCTGCACAAGCCTTAGGTTTTAAGGTAAGAAGATAATCGAGCAAGTCCCACTTTAGAGATGATCTCTGTTCTGAACCTAGATTTACCAAAAACCGTTTTAGTTCCGGATCCAGAGACTTAAGCTTCTCCATTTCCCTCTGTTTTCGCCTTTATTGAATAATTTAAGATTTTTCATGAAAAAAGAGCTTTATAATCTAAAGGAATTGGCGAGACTAGACTTCAGAACTTCCTTATTATAGCTCCTTCTTGTTAAGAAGGTTTATTAATTCCTCTAACAATTAGGACTAGATGTGTGAGTTTACTGTGATTCTGCATGAAGATGGAGTAGAAAATCAGGTTGCTGAGGATGTTGTGAGAACAACGTATCAAAACGGAGAACTAGTTCTAATGGACGTCCTTGGAGACCGTGTTTCGGTGGGAGGTGCTTTAATCAAGGAAATAGATGTGGGCTCAAAGACATTGAGAATACAAAGGCATGAAATCCTGAAGAGTTTCATCAAGTTCTTAGAGATCTATGAAAAATGTAAGGAGAGAGAGGTCTCCAAAGAGAATTTAGAAAAAGCCTGGGAAAACATCAAATCTATTGGAGATGCTATGGTAAAAGAAATTGCTAAGGACTAGTAGTGAGTCCCTAAAGGTGTTTAGGTGCAAGGAGCAGGATATTTCTTTATTTGGTTTTAATCTTGACTTTTCATGTTATCTCTGAAAATAAACGGCAAGACCCATGAAATTGCGAAAATTCAAAGCAAAGGCGATTAAAACAGGCTATTGGAGGCCCAACACAAATTATTTAGAGGAAATAATAAGAGCCGTTAGGGGAAAATTAGAAGATGGAGACATTCTTGTAGTATCTGAAAAAGCCATTTCAGTAGCTCTTGGAAACATAGTTGATGAGAGCAAAGTTAAACCCGGTTTATTAGCATATTTCTTAGCTTTAGTCTGGATGAGAGTTGTTTGGGGATACTTCTTAGGTCCTATTCTAAGGATGAAGAGGGAAAACATCCTCAGATTCAGGAATTATCCCATTGCTGAGGGAACTCGACACAAGCAAGTCTGCATCAATGAGGTTGGTTTGTTCTCAGCTCTAAGGCATGGATCAGAGGGAGGTATTGATGGCTCTAACGTTGCCTACTCCTTTGTTGCCTTACCTTTGAAACAGGCAAGTCAAATAGCATGCAACATAAGGGATGAGATCCTTAAAAAAACCGGAAAGAGGGTAGCCGTCATTATAGCTGATAGCGATAAGACATATTCTTTCAGATCATACCATATAGCACCAAGGAGAAGCTTTGTCAAAGGGATTAGAGATCTGGGTCCATTGGCCTACTTTTTAGGCAGGATTTTTCATTTAAAGCGCAGATCAACCCCTATAGCGATGTGCGGTCTTGAAGCAGATGTCGAAGAAATCTTGGATATGGCTAAAATAGCAGATAGAGTTCGTGGCCATGGAGCTGGCCCTACTGTGTGGGATATGGCCAATAGATTTGGTACTTCCCTTACTGGAGTGAGCTGGGAGATGTTAGAGGAGATAGAGCACCGTCCTCTAGTTATATTAAGAAAGAGTAGGATCGAGAGGAAGAGAAAGATAACGCCTTGCTCCGAGTCTAAAGGTGCTGAGATCAAATGAGAAGATATGGTCTCATCTTACTAGTCCTTGGCTTAGCAGGTTGGATAATCAGTTACATCCACAGGATGATGGTTCCTCCTCTGCTTCCAATGATAATGAGAGATCTGGGAATTAGTAACACACAAGCAGGCCTATTGATGTCTGGTTTCCTGATAAGCTATGCGATAGCCCAGATTCCAGCTGGCTATCTGAGCGATAAGTATGGAGCACGTAAGGTAGTCTCTTTAGGGATGGCTGCTTTCTCCTTTGCCACTCTTTTGATTGGTTTCTCGAGAAATTTTGAGCAATTTTTGATATTAAGAGTATTATTTGGTCTATTTGCTGGAACTTACTTTCCTCCCATTACTTCAGCCATATCGAGCGCCTTTCCTATTGAGAAAAGAGGAAAGGCATTAGGAATCTTCATGTCAGGAACCTCAATTGGCATGGCTGTAGCCCCAGTAGTTTCAGTTCCTATAGCACTGATAGCAGGGTGGAGATATGCCTTTGTAATGCTCGCATTGCCCGGATTTTTTGTGGCTGCTGCATTTTTCCTGGTCTTAAAGGATCAAACCCATGAAATTGAAGTAAAAGAAGTTAGAGAGGAATTCATTTCCCTAAAGTTCCTCGTAGCCTGCATAGCCCCTCTCCTAGGAATGGCAGCATTTATGGGCTTCTCGACGTTCCTCCCATTGTTTTTGGTAAATGAAAGAGGTTTCTCTATCGAAGTAGCTGCAGCTTTATCTAGCGTAATTCCTGCAACTGGCTTTCTTGGAAATATATTTGGAGGCTTTGCAGCGGATAAAACCGATAAAGGGCTCTTGGTTTCTGCAACAACTTTTATTTCGGCTTTTTTAATGTCATTAATCTATTTTTCTCCCATAAAACGATATTAATTGTTCTGCTCATTTTTGGTTTCGCCAACTCGATGACGGCAGCCCCTATTATATCGTTAATCCCGCAAATCGTCTCTAAAAGAAGAAGGGGTTCTGCTTTAGCATTTCAAAATACTGGCACTTTCATTGGAGCTTCTCTTGGAACTGGTTTTGGGGGATATTTACTAGATAGAGCAGGATTTTGGGCATTATTCGTATTTCTAACCCTTAATTTGGTGATAGGAGGGTTTTTAGCACTAATGCTTAAAGAAAAAAGGGTGTTGAGTTAGCTCCTCCTCGTACCGTCTCCTTAAGATTACTTGGGTTTTGAAGGCTTCTCTATGAGAGCTCTCTTAACTAGTATGGTGCCATCATCGTAGTGTGGTTTCCTAAGAACCTTGTTGGCATATTTCTCTATTTCTCTAGCTTCTGAGGCAAGCTTAGCTGCTTGAGCCATCATCTCATGGGCTGCAGAACATAAGAGGGTGTATTTTTCCCAATCTTTTTCCTTAAAGCAGGCCGTTACTGTAATGTCAGCTACATTCTTAGCTATCTCGAAGGAGGCAAGGGCTTTCGATGCTGCATAGGGATTGGAGAATCCTGCTGCTTTTACAGCTTTCTTTCCTTTCACAATAATTTTAGGCAGCTCAGGCTTTTTCCCTTCTTTAATGGCTTCAATAACTTTGTCTATGCTCTCAAACAGTATATTGTACACTCCAGTTATGGCCAACACCTTGATCAAATCTGCGTTAAAGAGAGCCATCTCTATTGGATCTAGGAATTCTCTTCTGGCTCCTAGCATAGCATCTGCTTCCACTATTATGTAACCAATTCCTTTTTCCTCTAAATCAGGGACTATTTTCTTTGCCGGAAGATCTGAAACAACGATAACTGGCACTGAGGCAGCTAATATCTCTCTAGCTTTTGTCGGCCCAGGCAATGCCGCATTTGGACTAGTTATAACCACAAAGTCTGGATTGAATTCTAAGATCTTCTTGCTAACCTCCTCTGCTTCCTCTGGGCTCATTTTTGCGCCAGATCCCACGACTCTTACCGTCAAATCCTCTCTTTCTGCTCTTTCGTCGAGCAGAAATTCAATAAGAGGGGCACAGCCTATGTTACCCAGCTTGATGAAACCTGCTTTAACTACCACTGGACATCCCCGTTTGCAGATTTCGGTAAAAGATTAATACATTTCTAATCCACCTTAGCACAGATGAGCTACTCTGACTTCTTTTTACAAGAACCTCTATGGAAAGTGAGGCATTAAACGATATTAACTCGCACACTGAAAAATAGAACCCTAGAAGATCTTTACGTACACCTTTAATTGCCAACCAATTAAGCACAGCTTTTCATTTCCTTAGGAATTATGACTAGTGACGTAATGGTTAAATGAAAGTAAAGCGCACAGTTTTACGAGGAAAACAATTGTAAAAAATTTATACATTAAAAAGGGGGAGATCGCGTGAAGACGCTTAGGGAACTCAAGGTCGGCAGGTACCCTCCAGCTATAGTAGTTAAGCCTGAGACCAGCCTTTTAAACGTCATGCTAGAGATGAACAGGAAGAAAATAAGACATGCTGTGGTTGCAGATGATGAGGGAAGGTTGGAGGGGGTTGTTTCAGCTAAGTATTTGATAAACCTTATGGGCGGAGGAGACAAGTTCAGAAAAGTTGTTGAAGAGTATAACATGGATTTATATACAGCATTAGAAAGAGAAACGGCCTATTCTATAATGTTTCCTTATCCTTGGTGCTCACTTGATGATTCTTTAGTTGAAGTCGTGGATTTGATGATGGAGAGAGACATAGGGGCCCTTCCAGTTGTGGATGATAACAGAAGGGTCGTAGGGATAATATCTGAAAAGCATTTGATGGCCCTTTTCTCAGATGTAGAGACCCATGTGAGAGTAGGGGAGATCATGACCACTTGTTTAATAACCCTTCCTCCTCAGGCCTCTGTCTTGGAAGGACAGAAAGTTATGATATCTAATGATATAAGGAGACTGGTTCTCAAAACAACAACAGGGCTGAAAGGAATTTTGACAATAATGGACCTGATTTCCTTCTACTCTAACGAGAAGACACTTAGCATGCTTAAGGATAAAAGACTAAAGGAAGTACATGCAACTCCCTTACAAGCCTTAAATCCGAAAGAGATAGTAACCGTTGATCCACTCGAAGACATAGGTAAGGCTATTTCTATAATGAGAAAGCATGGAATAGGCCACCTAATCGTCGGAAAAGGTCAGGGGATAATAACAGAGAGAGATTTTCTGTTAAAGCTTCCAAAGGTCATAGGAGTGGACGTGTTCGTAGATGATGTAAGGAAGATAATCTCGGCAGGAAGGATTTTCTTCTACTAGATTAATTTGATTCTGGAAATTAAGAGTTAAATGTAATAAGAATTTTAACGCTAACGGCATCATCCCATAACGTGAATTATATCAAAACGCTTGATATATTTTAGGCATCGACGAAGTTTCCTTATGCAAGCAGCTTTGATTTCCTAATAATTTTAAATAACTTGGTAAGGGGGAAAGGCTGTCAAAATGAAAGAAGTAGCCGTGATTGGGGTCGGCCAAACTAGGTTTGGAAAGAGGAGAGATGCTAGTCTTTCTGAATTGGCTGTAGATGCTTTAAAAGAGGCTTTTGAGGATTCAAAAATTGACAAAAAAGAAGTTAAATTTCTGTCGGTTGGCAACTTCGGCTTAAGTTCTGAGGACGTAAGCCCAGCCTCCATAGTAGCTGAACAGGCTGGAATTCATGGAGCAATGCTAATGAGATGTGAAGCGGCCTGTGCAAGCGGAAGTGCGGCCTTCTATGTAGCTTGGATGGCAGTCTCTTCTGGGATGTTCGATATAGCGGTAGCGCTTGGTGTAGAGAAGATGACAGAGGTAGAAACACCAACAATGATAGAGATCTTAGGCAGGGCTGGATCTTATTTCTGGGAATTCCACGGGTTTGGGGTCACTTTTCCTGCTTACTATGCTCTCTATGCGACAGCTCACATGAATAAGTTTGGCACAACCGAAGAGGACTTAGCTTTAGTAGCTGTCAAAAATCACAAGTATGGAGCTAGGAATCCAAAGGCTCACTTTCAAAATGAGATAACTGTGGAAGAGGTTCTCTCCTCAAGAACAATAGCATGGCCTCTCAAGCTTTATGATTGTTGCCCTATAAGCGATGGCGCCGCTGCAGTGGTTCTGGCCTCTAAAGAGAAGGTCAAAGAGATGGGCGTGGACACACCTGTTTGGATCAAGGGAATAGGGGTTTCCTCCGATACCTCAACGATGGGAAATAGATCTGATTTCCTTGGACTTAGAGCAAGTAGAGAGGCAGCTCAACTAGCATATAAGATGGCAAAAGTAGATGCAAAGGAAATAGAGGTAGCAGAGGTTCATGATTGCTTTACCATAGCGGAAATAATCGCTTATGAGGATCTGGGTTTCTGCAAAAAAGGAGAGGGAGCTAAATTGATAAGAGAAGGAGAAACTGAGATTGGAGGTAAGATTCCGGTGAATATTGATGGAGGATTGAAAGCAAAAGGACATCCTTTGGGAGCTACTGGCGTCTCAATGATTGCTGAGCTTACCAAACAATTGAGAGAAGAAGTAGAACCTAGTAGACAGGCTCCACTGAACAAATACTTAGCATTAGCTCATAACGTAGGAGGAACTGGGCAGTATTGCTATGTAACCGTTTTAGGAAGGTGAATAGAAGTGAGTGAGCCCTTTATCACTTCAAAGACTTTGAGTTTGGTGTATAAGATCCCAATATCTAGAATTAAGAAGTTTTGGGAAGGCCTAAGAGAAGGAAAGGTCTTAGCAACAAGGTGTAGGAAATGCCTAACGCTTAGGTTCCCTCCCTCACCAATTTGCCCCGTGTGCCTTAGTTCAGACATAGAATGGGTTGAATTGAGCGATGAAGGTGTAATCGAAACTTATACAAGAATAATAGCTGCTCCAGCCAGCTTTTCTGGAGAGGCTCCATATACCATAGTCGTGGCGAAAATGAAGGAGGATGTCAAAGTTTTAGCCTGGTTCGAGGGAGAAAAAGTCTCAATTGGAATGAAAGTTAGGCTTTTAGCAAAGGAGGAACATGGTTCTTTAACCTACAGGTTTGTGCCTTGGGATAAGGAGGGTGATTGAATGGACGAGAAGATGGAAACTATAGCTGTTGTTGGAGCAGGAGTTATGGGTCATGGGATCGCTCAACTTTGTGCCATGGCTGGCCTAAATGTATATCTTGTTGACATAAGCCAAGAAATACTCAACAGAGCTATAGAGAGAATCAAATGGAGCCTTAATAAGCTAGCTGAAAGAGGGAAAATAGAAAAAGATGAGATTAAGGCCTCTCTTGCGAGGATAAAACCAACGACAAGCTATGAGGACTTGAGTAATATAGATCTAGCAATAGAAGCTGTTCCAGAGAGGATGGACCTCAAAAAAGTAGTGTTTCAGAAGCTTGATGAGGTGACCCCTAAAAGCGCTATCTTGACCTCAAATACCTCAAGTCTGAGCATAACGGAGATTTCCAAAAATACAAAAAGACCCGATAAAGTGGCTGGAATGCACTTTTTCAATCCTCCTCAGATTATGGCCCTTGTCGAAGTCATCAAGGGAAATTACACGAGCGAAGATACGATTAAGAGGGTTATGGAGCTTGCGAGAAATTTGGGTAAGACCCCCGTATTAGTAAAAAGGGATTTCAGGGGTTTCATCGTGAATAGAATACTTGGTGCAATGTTTAACAAGGTTTTATGGGATGTCTATTTAGGTAGGGCTAGAAAGGAAGAGGTTGATGCCGCAGCCAAGTACGATGCAGGGCTTCCAATGGGTCCTTTCGAGTTAGCTGATTACATAGGCCTTGATGTGCTCTCTGAGATAATGAAAGTTCTCTCAAATGCCTACGGAGATAGATTAAAGTACTGTCCAATCATGGATGAGCTGATAACCCAAGGAAATCTGGGAAAGAAAACAGGAAGAGGCTTCTATGATTGGAGCGCAGGAAGGCCTAAAATTCCAGAAGAACTAGCAAAAAAGTATGATTCATCGGAGTTCCTAGTGGTCACGGTGAATGAGGCAGCATGGATTATTATGGATGAAGTTGCTGAAATCAAAGACGTAGATACAGCAATGAAACTGGGAGCTGGCTGGCCAAAGGGACCCCTTGAGATAGGAGATGAGTTGGGGATTGAGCAGGTGGTTAGAAAACTTGATTTGCTATTTTCACAGAAAAGAGAGGAGATCTATAGGCCCTGTCCTCTTTTAAAGGATTACATTAAGAAGGGTTGGATAGGCAAGGAGGCAGGGAGAGGGTTCTATGTATACAAATTATGAGACGATAAAGGTAGAGAAGAAGGAGGGGATTCTCTGGATTTATTTAAACAGGCCAGATAAGCTGAATGTTTTCAACATGAAGATGTTAGAGGAACTCTCGGACGTTATGAATAGGATAGAGGACGATGAGGGGGTAAGGTGTGTTATAATAACTGGAGAAGGAGAAAGGGCTTTTTGTGCTGGTGCTGATTTAGAAATGTTGTCTAAGCTAGATCCTCAGGGAGCTTGGAAATTATCTGAAATTGGACAGAGACTGATGAATAAAATCGAAAGCCTTCGTGTTCCCGTGATTGCAGCCATAAATGGCTATGCTTTGGGTGGAGGACTTGAACTTGCTTTAGCATGCGATTTTAGGGTAGCAACCGAGAATGCTCAGCTAGGAAACCCTGAAGTTAAGCTAGGGATTATTCCAGGCTGGGGAGCCACTCAGAGATTAGCCAGGATAGTAGGTTTATCGAGGGCGATGGAAATTTTGATGCTTGGGGAGAGAATTTCTGCGTTAGAAGCCTTGAAAATGGGCCTTGTTCACAAAGTTGTGCCGGAGGAGAAGCTTGAGGAAGAGGTTGCATCTCTAGCAAGAATTATTGCGAAAGGGCCTACGATAGCTCAAAGTCTTATAAAACGAGTTCTGAATTTAGGGTCCCAGGTCCCCCTTAATGTGGGATTAGAGCTAGAGAGGCAAGCTTTTAGCATTCTTTTTTCAACTGAAGATGCGAAGGAGGGATTACAGGCTTTCCTTTCAAAAAGAAAACCCGTGTTCAAAGGCAAATGAATCCTATATCTTAGATAGAAGTTGCTCTACAGGACTGCTATTCAGATGAATCCCCAGCTTTTCAGGATCTATTCCAAAGGCCAATCCTAACAACTGGGGATAATAGATGACTGGAATCCTCTTATCGATGCCTACTTGCTTGCATATAGCTCTTTGTCTTTTATCAAAAACGATATGACAAGCGGGACATACTGTTACTAAGCCATCTACATTTCTAGCTGCTAGTGCTTTCAGTTTGGTTCCAGCAAAACTAAGAGTTCCTTCTGGCTTCATCAAAAGAAGCCCAGCACCACAACAATCTAGCTTTTCTGGATAATCAACAGATTCGGCTCCACAGGCTTCAATGAGCTCGTCTAGCTTCCTTGGATCCTCTGGGTCATCTGCTCTGAGCACCTTACTTGGTCTAAGTAAATGGCATCCGGGATGAGATGCTAGCTTTAAACCCCCTAAGTCCTTTTTTAAGTGCTCTTTTAGCTTTTCAACCCCCAGATCATCGTATAAAACCTGTACAAGGTGTTTAACCTTACATTTACCCGTATACCTAAGTCCTTCTAGAGACAATGCTTCGTTAACTCGCCTCTTTAGAGCTTCATTATTCTCCAGAAAGTATTTTGCTTCTAGTAAGGACTCGAAACACCCACTACATAGACAAAGGAGGTCTAATCCAGTTCTTTCAGCTAGGGAAAGGTTTCTTGCTGCGAGATAAAGCCATAATTTTGTGTTTAAGCTGCGAATTGGGCTACCGCAGCAGCTTTCTCCTTCTAGATCTACAAGTTCAACCCCAAGCTCTCTCATGATCTCTCTAGTAGACATCTCATACGCATATTCCTCATTTGCTATCATGCATCCTAGATAGAGAGCGTACTTCAAATTACTGCTACCCAATCTAAAACCTCCCATGTCACTCCTCGAATATAGCCATCAGCGCCTCCCTGAAGGCCTCAACATTCTTAGGACCTTTCAGAAGTTTTAGGCCAAGCTGTTCCCTTGTATAGGTTTTCCTGAGCCTTCTTGAGAAAGCTTTCATTGGAGGGTGAATGTATCCTATCTCCATGATCGAGTTAAGAGCGGAATTCAGGTCCTCAGGGACTCCAATTCCCCTATCTGTGGCGATGTTTCTTAGAGCTATTATAAGATCTGATGGTGCAACCTCTTGAGGACACCTTTCCTTGCATTTAAGACATAAAGCGCACCTCCAAATCAAATCAGAGTTAATGATCTCTTCTGCAAGTCCTTCCCTAACAGCACATACAATTTTATGAGGATACATCTCCAGGAACTCTGCTGCTGGACAACCACTGGTGCACTTCGTGCACTCAAAGCAATTTTTTGGATTCTGTTCTCCAATTTTCTTAGCTATCTCTTTGAGAATACTCCAGTCTGCTCTTTTTAGTGTCATCAAATCCAGTAGGCTACC
>CAZUBM010000020.1:0-36217 GCA_964618805.1 uncultured Nitrososphaerota archaeon | reverse complement strand
TTGCAGCCAAGCTCTCTCCATGCCCTTTCCAGTTTCTCAACTTTTTCTGCTACTTCTTCTACGGGTTGATCTGACATTATACCTGCTATCGGAAGTTCAACTAAGGAAATGATTCCGCCATCAGAAACTGAAACCATCCCTCCACCAACATCTATAAGCTTATTGGCTGCTATAGCCATATCTCTATCGTTTGTACCCACAATAAGCAGATTATGGCTGTCGTGTGCGACCGTAGAAGCAACTGCCCCTTTCTTGAATCCAAAGCCTTTTACAAAGCCCTTTCCTATGTTACCAGTGAGTTTATGCCTCTCTATTACAGCAACTTTGGCTATATCTTCCTCAGGATTCGACATTATTTTCCCTTCCATCACTTTTAGCTCCTCAATTAAGTGTTTCGTGTTTACCTTCCCCTCAAGAATTCCTATTACGTGTACCTTAACCAATCCTTCATCAATTGGAGCTCTTATTTCAAAATCGGAGGCAGTTGGCCTTTTCTTCACCCTAACTGTGTTCTTTGCAAAGCTAGGATAAGATGGAGGCCTCATATCCACAACTAACTTGCCTTCCTTGGCTATAACTTCCCCATTTGCCACGACAAGACTTATTTCAATCCTTTTTAGATCATCTAGAATTAAGATATCTCCGAATTTGCCGGGAGATATTGCTCCAATATCTTGATCTCGATTAAAATGCTCAGCTGTGTTTATTGTCGCCATTTGGATTGCTGTAATCGGATCTACCCCCTCCTCAATAGCCCTCCTAACAACATAATCTATGTGTCCTTCGGATACTAGGTCCTGCGGATGTCTGTCATCAGTAACTAGACAGATCCTCCTAGCATCGATCCCTCCTTCGGTAACGATCTTTATCACGTCGGCCAGGTCTTTCCAAGCAGATCCTTCTCTAATCATTGTGTACATCCCGAGCCTAGCTTTAGCAAGACCCATCTCCTTTGTAGTTGACTCATGACATGAGCTTATTCCAGATGCAACGTAGGCTGAAAGCTCAGATCCAAGGGGTCCTGCCCAATGTCCCTCAACTACTTTTCCAAGTCTTAGTGATATTTGTATCTCGCTGTGCATCTTCTCATCTCCATAGATCACGCCAGGGTAGTTCATCACCTCTCCTAGGGCCACTACGCCCTCCCATTTCATAGCTTCCTCGATTTCTACAGGGCCTATCTCTGCTCCTGCTGTCTCAAATTCAGGAGAGGATGCAGGAACGCAAGATGGTACCGAAACATAAACCTTTAAGGGAAGCCCTTTAGCCTCATCCAGAATAAGTTTGATCCCTTCTAACCCCAAGACATTGGCAATCTCATGTGGATCAATGAACACCGCTGTAGTTCCATGAGGTAGAACTGCTCTGGCAAATTGTGTAACTGTCACCATGCTGCTTTCTATATGTACATGACCATCTAAGAAGCCAGGGATAAGATATCTGCCCCTAGCATCTATTACTTGGGTTTCAGGACCTATCGCATGTTCAGCTTTTCCCACCAGCGCTATTCTATCGCCTTTTATGGCAACATCAACTTCTTCTATAAGTTCCTTTGTGAAAACATTCACAAGAGTCCCGTTCTTTATAACAAGATCTGCTTTTGACCTTCCCATCGCTACATCCACAAGAGATCTCTCTACTTCCCATAACCTACTCCTTCCTCCTTGCATAAATTCACCACTTTAAGCTTGACAGTATATTCTATATCTTTAACTGACGTGAATTTCACCTAGAAGTAAAGTAGCCTAAATATCAGAAGAACTAGGAGCAGTATTTCAGATAGTAATGCAGATCTCTGCTTGTAGAAACCATAAATGCTCTCTTTTCCGAGAAAACCGGTCTCTTTCCAAAGGTTTAGTGAAAATCTTCTTTTTATAGGATAGAAAAGGGGAATGCCTTTATCTGTTGGTAGATCGCAAATTAAATGTGCTATAACTGACAAAAAAGAAAGAATTCCCTTCTCTATGCTTATTAGAGCCATGATCAATCCAGCAGCGAGGGCGAATAAAAAGCTGTGGGTAGGTCCATCATGAAATTCTGTTGGTTTAACTCCTGCTTTCACAAAGAGAGCATCGATATTAGGTAGCCAATTGAATAGGAGAGCTATCGCTAAGTTCTCCTTGGTAAAAGAGAATGATGCTATTAGAAGTGCGGACAATATGTGACCTAGCCACATCTAGGGAGGTTTACTTGTATTACTTAATATCTTAATGGAGTTCAGAAAAATTCATTTAGATCCCTTCTAGCAGTTATCAATTTACCCAGCAAGCTTCACCTAAGAACCTTCTAAAGAAGATAGAGTTTTTTATGGATAATAGAAATTGCAGACGGATGCTCTATCGAGTTATGATAGATTATGAACTCTGCAGGGGATGTGGTAATTGCGTTAAAGCCTGTTCTATGGGAGTTCTAGAAATTATAGACGAAACTCCTTATCCTGTAGATCTTGAAAGCTGCCATGGATGCGAGGACTGTGTGAAGAGCTGCCAGATTGGGGCGATTAAAGTCGAATACATAGGGAGAAAAAACGGTTAAAAAGGCTGATCTCTGCAACTTCTTGCCTTTTTCGCGATAATTTTTAGTTTTTTCGTATTTAAATGGCTAAATGAGAAAATTATAACTCCAGATGATCCTTTTGCACTTATAGCCGCTTCTATGGCCAGTTCTATCTCTCGCTCGCTGAGAGGTCTTGGTATTTCTGCTACTTGTATCATGGGAAGAACTTCCTTACCGGTCTTATTCCAAACCCATGATGCTATCTCAGATATCCACTCGACTGGTCTTCCGCACATAGCATGATAGACCATTGGAGAAAAGACATCCACATATTCTCTGAGTTCCTCGACGTCTTGCCCTATGATGGATCTACTTGCTCCGTTATAATCCTTAAACCTCCAGGGGACAAGGAAAACACCGAGTTTCTTCTTACCCAAAATATCTCTAGCTTCTGAAACGAAAGATGTAATTTGCCTGCACTTCCAATCAGTCCACTCTTTTAAGTGGTTTTTAATGATAAACAGAGCCCTCTCTCTGGGAGTTATGTAAGGAATTTCAATGCCTGTTTCCTTTGAAAAAAGTTCTATGGTTAAATCATCGAAGGAAGTCTGAATTAGTCTTGGAGAAGGAGATTCCCACCTGCACGGCCATCTAATGAAGTCTAGCCAAACGCCATCTACAGGGAGTCTAGCTGCTTTCCTGATCCTATCTAGGCAAAAATTCCTTACTTCTGGGATTGCTGGATTAACTCCAGCGTACCACTCCAGCATTTGAAGCGGAACTCCCTCTTCGGTAATGGGCCTGCTCCTTGGGAACTTCTTCCAAAGCCGATCTCCCACAAACAATGGTACTTCTAAATAAACAGAAATTCCTGCCCTTCTAAGATCTTCAATAAGTTTTTTATCATCTTTTACGAAAACCGAGGAAAAACCGTGGCCCACTAAGAATTCTGAGGGGCTAAGAGAACGTTCTTCTATAAGCGAGGGATCAAAGCCATAAAGTGAGAACTCACGGGCAAACAAGGTTCTTCAAGAGAATGAGTGCTAACATTAATAAATGAAAGAAGGCAGAGCACACTCCTAACAATAAAATTAAGAGTATCTTAAAAAGAAACTCTTTAATTGACCTAAGCTAAGAGAAGAATCAGTTAATATATTATTCTGATTTAAGTTTCCATAAGCGAGGACCTGAGTATTTAGATCATTGACTTAGGTGTGATGTAAGTGCCTCTTGCAACTGGACATAGAACTCAAGAAATACTAAAGCTGCTTGAGAGAGAATTTTCCTTAGAGTACAGGGAGTTTGTGGCGTTAATCGCGAGGAGATCTGGTGATCCTTTTAAGATCTTGGTTGCAACCATACTTTCACAAAACACAAATGATAGGAACTCCAAAGTAGCTTTGGAGCGTTTAGAATCCAAATTTAATATAAAGCCAGAGGTGCTTTCAAAGGCAAGTCTTGAGGAGATTATGGATGCCATTAGGCCCGCAGGCCTGCAAGCACAGAAAGCTAAGACGATTAAGATAGTCTCTGATATCATAATGAACAAGTACAGAGGGAAGTTGGAAAAAATTCTGAAGAAACCCTTAGAGAGTGCTCGGAGGGAATTGATCTCAATGCCTGGGATTGGCCCTAAAACTGCAGATGTCCTGCTTCTATTTTCACTTGGACTTCCCACTATTCCAGTAGATACTCACGTCATGAGAGTGTCAAAGAGGATAGGGCTTGTACCAAAGTCCGGAGGATATGAAGTAGTTAGAGAGAGTCTTATGGCCAATTTTGACCCTGCAGATTATCTGAAGGTGCATCTCCTCTTTATTAAGCTTGGAAGGACTTATTGTAGATCCAAAAAGCCGCTTTGCTCTAAATGCCCAATAAAGAGGTTATGCGATTTTGGAAGTGCAACTAACTCCAAGTGATTATATTAAGACTTAAGTCCTCTTGAGGAAGAAATCTAAGTTTAAATGATTATGATTTAAAACTTTTTTACATTCCATTAGTTTCTACAGGTTTCAACATTTTTCCATGAATTTCCATAAAGTTCCGCATACGCCCTCGAAAGCCACGCAGAAAAGCTTATTTTATAACTTCTAATTGGGTAAAATGATGAAAACGAAGAAAAACTGCTTGTAAAGTTCTTTGACAGCGTAGATGAGTTTAGAAAAAAGCTAATGGAACTTCGCAGGAGTACAAGGCGTGGGGATCTTATTACGATCGGTAGAATCAAGATACCGCTCGAGAAAATGAATTTCTCTCAAAAGTTCGAGATCTTGTCATACATAACTGAACTAAAGCTTGCTGCAGAAGAGATAGGCTTTAGGGTTATGAAGGAGGGGGTTGGCAATAATGGCCTCCTATTTCTAGGATTATACAGATCAAGCTCTGTTCATCCCGAAAGGAGATCCGGATATTAATCTACCCTCCCTAATTTAGATACTTTTTCTTTTTTTAACATATCCTCCTTTCAACAGTTTAATTCAAAGAAATTTCTCAAGAGGAAGCCCTAATCTCTTATTTAAGTGTAAGAGATATGCAGGGGCCATTATTGGGGCCAGATATGGGAGAGGTTTTGGTAGAAACAGTGCAGTGAATGTAGGTATTGAGCTGAAAATTATGATCAAGATCAGTGTGCCTCTTTCACCAAGTATGTGAGCTGTGGTTCTTACCCTCGTAATTTCATCCACTTTGTAGTCCCTTAATTCTTGAGAAAGCTGTGTTGCAAAGGAAAAGGAAGTTACAAGGCCGATGTATGGAAGTATTCCGGAATTTATTGGTTTAAACGCAGAATATGTTATTAACAACTGCTGGATTCCTATAGCTAGTGCATGAGAAACCAAGTCTATGAAAGGAACTGACTTAAATCTAATCTCTCTCCAAGAGTAAAAGAAGGAGTTCAAGGAAAGTATGGAAGCCATCATAGTTAATCGAGGATCAACGAAGTAGAGGATGGCAAGACCGGTAAGGAGGAGAGATCCGCATATCAAGTAGGCCCACTTCTTTTCAAGCGATTTGTTAGCTATCACGTTCCTTTCTCTCTTCACTAGATCATATAAATCGTCTTCTGCGTCCTCTAGATCATTAAACGAGAAGGTGAAAGCAGTTAAACAGGTGTTGGCCGTTAATACTAGAGCGGTTTTCATGATAAAGAGCTCTTTTGGAGAAATTAGCCAGATAAGAAGGGGAATGGCTAGAAGGCTACTTGAGTACTCCTTAAATCTAATGAATCTGAGTACTGTGTTTACTTTTTTAGTCAGAGATCGCATGATGAAAAGCCACATGATTTATGAATAAAAAATTGGTGATCCTTCTTGCGTAAACCTTGTTGCTGATTTATAATGGAGTTATAGAAGATAGATAGCTCATATCGCTCTGTTCTTCAAGGCTTTTATTTTAGAACATAGATTTATCATGGATGAGACGAGAGATTGACCTTTTAATCGAGAATGTCATGATTTTACCAGTTGTTCCTAAAGGATCAGTCATTAAGAATGGATTCATTGCTATATCGGATGGAAGGATAAAGGATTTTGGAAGGATGGAAGAAAGGCCGAATTTTAACGCAGAAGAAGTTTTGAATGGTAAAGGGATGTGTGCACTGCCTGGGCTTATTAACACCCACACTCATGCACCTATGACCCTTTTGAGAGGGATTGGCGATGCCCTGCCCCTCAATAAGTGGTTAGAGGAAGCTATATGGCCTAGAGAAGCGAAGTTAACCGCAGAAGACATCTATTGGGGGACCATGCTTGCTTGTCTAGAGATGATAAGGTCTGGAACCACTTGCTTTGTGGACATGTATCTGGAGGAGGATGCTGTGGCTAGAGCTGTTCTAGACTCAGGTCTTAGGGCATTTCTCTCTTATGGAATGATAGATCTAGGCTCAGAGGATAAGAGAGAAAAAGAGTTGAGGATAACAGAAGGATTCGTTAGAAGGTGGCATGGGGCGGGTGAAGGAAGAATAAGGTGCATGATAGCTCCTCATGCCACATATACGTGTTCTAAAGAACTCCTGTTGGCTTCAAAAGCCTTGGCAGATGAAATGAACCTAATGCTAAACATACACCTTTCTGAGACGAAATCAGAAGTTAAAAAGGTAAAGGAGCTTACTGGAATGAGACCAGTAGAGTATCTGGAGTCTCTCAGATTTCTTAGTCCAAATGTGCTTGCAGCTCACTGCGTTTGGCTCTCAGATGAAGAAATGAAGATATTGGCCAAAAGGGGAGTTTCTGTATCCCATTGTCCGAGTAGTAACGCAAAACTTGGTTCTGGAATTGCTCCAGTTAAGGAATTGATTTCTGAGGGAGTAAACGTCTCAATAGGAACCGATGGGTGCGCTAGTAACGATGATTTGGATATGTTCGAGGAAATGAGGTTGACGTGTTTCTTACAGAGAGCTCGCCTTCTAGATCCTACAGCAATAAGGGCATTGGATGTCATTGAGATGGCTACCATTAATGCTGCACGTGCCATTGGAATGGAGGACGAGATCGGTTCCATAGAGAGAGGGAAGAGGGCTGATATAATCCTTGTTAGCCTGAAAGCTCCAAGACTGGTCCCTCTCAATGATCTCGTCTCGAATTTGGTCTTTTCTTCCTCTGGAAACGATATTAGCACCGTAATAGTGGATGGAAAGATTTTGATGAAGGAAAGGAAAGTGTTATCGATGGATGAGGAGGAAGTGTTAAAGGAAGCGTCTTCTCGAAGTAAACCCTAATCATTACTATTCGGTCGTTAACACAGGAGCAGGCTAGTAAGTTGAAGCTATCGTGTTGTTTCTCTATTTCCTTCTCATCCGTAAGGTATTGCAGGTTCATGACAATCAGAAAAATCTAAACATTTTAGCTAACTATTTTGAAGGGTGTTATCTTGGAGGAATCTGTAGGAGTAGAAGAGAGAGAAATTGAGGAAGCGAGTGAAATTTTGAGGCAACTTGTTGAGGTTCCTACAGTGACAGGAACTGAATCTAAGGCGGGCGAAGTGCTGAAAAAACTTCTATCTCCTTATGTAGATGAGTTCCAAACTGACGAATGGTTTAACCATATCGGAAAGCTAAATCCAGGAACTGAGAGGAAGGTCGCTTTAGTTGCTCATATAGACCAGATCGGGTTCATGATAAAGAGCATTACAGAGGAAGGTTTCCTTAAAATCGATCAAGTTGGAGGATGGGATGCATCCGTTCCCTATGGGCAAAGAATACTCATCTTAGGGAAGAAAGGACCAATCCTTGGAGTTATAGGAAGTGTTCCGCCTCATTTAAGGAAAAAGGAACAGGCTAAGGAGATTAAACTGGAGGATTTGCTGGTTGATGTTGGAGCAGATAGTAAAGAAGAGGTCGAGAAGCTAGGGATAGAGGTAGGAAATTATGCCCTATTGACAGGCGATTTTTCAAAGCTATCTGGCACGAGGGTTACTGGCATGGCATTTGATGATAAAGCAGGAGTTGCTTCTATTATAATGGCTGCTAAAAGGGTTTTCGAAAAGAAGTCTGAGCTAAAGGTAGAACTTGATGTAGTTGCTACGGTTCAGGAAGAAATTGGGCTTAGAGGAGCGAGTATGATTGGTTACAATCTCAAGCCAGATGCTGCTATAGTCGTGGACGTGACTCATGCAGCAACTCCGCCCATTAAAGATAAGGTCGTGACAACTCTAGGAAAAGGGCCTGCCATAGCGGTTGGCCCGGTTTATCATCCAATAATCGTGGAGAAGTTAAGAAACGCAGCAGATAAGATCAAATCGCCTTTCCAAATAGAACCTTCTCCCCGTGGGGCAGGTACAGATACTTGGGCGATTCAGATAGCAAGAGGAGGGATTAAAACAGCCCTCCTATCAATTCCGTTAAGATATATGCATAGCGGTGTAGAGGTAGCTGATCTAAAGGACATAGTACATGCCTCAAAGATATTGGCTGAATTCGTTCTATCGTTTTAAAACTCATCATCTATTGCTGTAACTTGAATTATTGGATGGATCAGCACCTATTCACTTAAAGCTTCAATTGCCTTTAGAGCCCAATCAGGATCGGCTAAGAAAGCTCTGCCAATAGCTATGAGATCAGCTTTTCCCTCCTTTATGGACTTGTTAGCGAAGAAAGGTGACCTAATTCCTCCTACTCCAATTACTGGGATGTTTACTTTCCTCCGAACAGCCTCAGATAGATTCAGGAAGTACTCTTCTCCCTTAGCCCAGGAGGGTCTAGATCCACAGAGACCACCAGAAACATCTATAACATCTACTCCATGTTTCTCAAGGGCTATAGCTACCCTTACTCCTTCTTCCAGCGTAAGACCTCCTTCCATATAGTCCGCTGCCCCAAGCCTGAAGAAAAGGAGACCATCTATGTCCTTCCTTACCCTATCAACAACCTTAAGGTGTAATCTCATCCTGTTCTCCAAACTACCTCCATACTCGTCTGTTCTCATATTGGTCAAAGGCGAAAGAAATTCGCTTAGCAGGAAACCATGCGCTCCATGAATCTCGATTCCATCAAATCCTGCTTCCATTGCTCTGTTTGCCGCTTTAGCAAACTTCTCGAATATCCATTCTATCTCCTCTCCACTAAGTTCTTCTGGAACTTCCTCGCTTCCTGGTACTCGGACAGAAGAAGGTCCTACAGGTTTTCTTCCGATGATCTCAGAAGAAGCCTTAGCTCCAGCATGGTTAATTTGGATTATTGCTGTAGCTCCCTCGTTTCTTATCGCCTTTGCTAGCATCTTCAACCCTGAAACCAGCTCATCGCTGTATATGCCTAGCTGGTTTTTTGAGAGCCTTCCTTCCCTTGAGATGAACGTATGTTCCACAATAACTATGCCCGTTCCCCTTGATCTAAGTTTGTAGTGTTTGACTAGTGCATCAGTAACCTTACCTTCCTCGCTTGCCAACTCTGTTGCCATTGGAGGAAGCACGATCCTATTTCTAATGACGTGATCTTTGACTACAAGCTCATTAAGAAGAGATACCATGCATTTCCCCTGTTTAAGCTTAATTGACGATTGCTCTTAAACACCACCCAGCTGGATATATAGATGCGATTTGTGTAAGTAATTTTCGGTTATATTTGGCTTAATGCGCTGAGATAAAGGGTCTTAAGGGGTTCTATCAAAAGTTAGCATTATACCATATCATCGTGCCCTTCTTATTCCTTCCTTAAGGAATTCACGTGAAAACTCATTTGCTGTGTTATTTACCATCTCTCCCAATGAATGATTTCCTCCAACTTTCTCCTCTTCGATCTAGGAAATTCTGCAGGATAACCCAGCGGTATAAGGTAGGCTACATCCCAATCATTTGGAACTCCCAGCAGTTCTTTTGTCTTTTCTCTATCGAACCATCCTACTATGCATGTACCTAAACCTAGCTCATATGACTCAAGACAAATGTTCTGCATTGTTAGCCCAATATTAACCCAGTTGGAACCCCTTATACAGCACACTATCATAACTACAGGAGCTTGTAAAATAAAACTCTGGCATAAGCAAGTTCTTTAAGTTTTTTCCTTGTTTCTTTGCTTTTTACAACGACAAAGGCCCAAGGTTGGCTATTTCTTGACGAAGGAGCCCATCTTGCAGCTTCTAATACTTTTAGAAGCTTATCTTCTTCCACGGGCTTTTCTAAGTACTTCCTAATGGATCTTCTGTTAACGATCGCTTGAAAAACTTCCATATCTTTTGGCAAAATCATGATAATTAAATACTCTCATATGAGGCAAGAAGGGCAAACCTTCGCTTCTCCCGATTTATTTAAAATTGATTAATGTGACATCCCTGGTATGAGAAATTTCAGAAAGAAGACCATCGAAGAATTCAAGAAGAGCACAAAGACACTTCTCGACGATGTAGAGGGTGATCCAGCGAAGCTATCAATTGTTATCGATGAGCTGGAAAAAGACAAGGCTGTAAAGGAGTTTTTCTATGCAATCAGACATCCAATGCTGCAAAGAAATAGATTCTTGACTTTTCTCTATCTACTTATGCAGATGTTTCTGTCAGCCATCTTCTTGGTCTTTGGACTGATCTTAATCATCCCTAGCTCCGAGGAAGAATTTCAATCAGTTATCGCTAGCTTCATAAACCTCTTGAGCTCGGCTAGCATCAGAGGAACGCGTCTTTTGGCTTTCTTCTTAGGTTTAGCTCTTCTAGTGATGTGCATAACTAGTCTTTCAAATGTAAGTGAAACACTACATGCACTTGGCTTAGTTGAGGAGGAATAGGGATTGATCGCTCGTATCAGGAGAGGATTTAGAGCTCTCTACATGTTAACTGGCCTGCTTTGCCTGCTACTCTTTGGATCATTAGTTAGTGGAATTTTGTTCCTTAAGTCAATCGAGCCCCTCTCAAAGGTCCTGCTAGGTTCTTTAGCTCTTATCTTTGGAATTGGAACTGCTGTATTATTCAGGGAAATACTTTCAGGCATAATTCCTAGAACAGCTTTGGCTGGAGCCCCAAGAGAGGTAGAGCCTATTTATGGATTCTTCGAGCTTCTCGTAGCAGGTTTGGGTTCTACAATGGGGGCATCCATGCTAACTGTCCTCCCTTATGCTATCGAGAACTTCTCCGCCTCTGCGACCCTATGGGCCACTATTCTCTCAGGCTTTGTATCTCTGATGCTTGCTATAGGCTACGGCAGAATGTACAAGGAATCACTAAATAAGGGAAAGATTGTTGTTGGAGGGCCTGCTTTCGTTAGAGAAGCATTTGGTAAGGGAGCAGCTTACTTTGTCTGCAGGCTCAGCATGTGGATAGGAACCACCGCTTTGGCCGCGTTTAATGCCATTATCTTCTACAAATTCCTTGTGAGATATCTTCCTGATATAATTGGCGCGACTGGCATAGGATTCTTGAAGTACCATGTCTTGGCCCTAGTCGGAATCCTTTTCACTTACTGGTTGTATTTTCTCCTAAGATATGAGAGCAAAGAGAAAAGAAAAGTCGCGAAAGCACAAATAATTTCCATAATCGCTTTCATTACTCTGCTTTTTGGTACCGTCTTCTTCTTCCTTAAGATGCCGGGAGATTACGATCCAATTGAGAGGATCATGATCATTCCCGATTTCTCAAAGACTATCTTTACGGCTGGGTACATCTACTTGGTTCTATTTGGTTTTCAAGAAATTCAAGCCCTTGTAGCTGACACTAAAACTGAGGATAGGTTTTTGGGAAGAAAAATAGACAAGAGCAAGTTCGTTCCTCTTGCTATGGAAACTACAGTTCTTATCTCCATCGGAATATTCCTTGTTTATTCTATGGTTTTGTCAAAATTTGAACTTGCCGGAGAAATACCTCCTTTGGAAGTTGCCCAGAGGTTAGGTAATGTCCCTGTTGCCCTAAATTCTGCCATATTTATGTTAGCAGCCGTTACTACTCTCACTCCATCTTACTTAGCGGCTTCAAGGCACTTAGCTGAACTAGCAAATGATGAAATTGTTCCTAAGAAGATCTCCCAGTACAGTTGGCTATTCACTCTTCTCACGCTCTTTTTAATGTCCCTTCTTAGTTCAGAGATGCTGGTAGAAGTTGCAGATGCGGGCATCCTCTTCTCCCTAACGATCATAGCTTTGTCCGAACTAAAGTTGTACAGGGGCAAATTAACTCTCGCGGGAACTCTCAGGGCCCTTTCCACCGCTTCCGTATGTCTCTTGATACTTTTTAGCTTCTACTTCATAAGGCCTCAGGTCTTCATCTACAGTCTGAGCTTTATAGTTCTAAGTTGGTTTGTCTTCACATTGGTTGGAATTGGCCTGGTTATAGACCTATTCTTCGGGATACTGGCCTTTGTGTCATATCTTATGATTAAGAACCTTAAAACGGAGGTATTGGCCCTAGGAACTTGGCTTGCATACAGGTTAGACATAATACTGTTATTCATCGGATCTGTCTACCTGCTCCACTTCTTCATATCCCTTAGGATCAGAAAACTGACATTCTTGCTACTTGAATCCACATCTTCGGTATTTTCTGATCTCATAGATCGGATCGGAATCGTTTTGACTTGGCTGAGGAAGCACATAGTCAGGAGTTGGGTTAGAGTAGATAAGTACAGGATAATTGATGCTACGTTTAAGCTTGAAGAGATCAGAGAGAAGAACCCAGAACTCTACAAAAAACTGAAACCGTTGATAGAAAAGGACTTAGAAGTGCTAAAAGAAATTGAGGAAGGATCTGGATAAAATTCTTAGCCAAATGAAAGGTTAATGGTCGGATGTCTTTCATTTCAGAATTTCCATCATCAAGGTCATAACTAGGAGACCGCCAAAGATCGTCGGTAAGATCGGTCCTGGCAGTCCAAATTTATCGTAAAGGATTCCACCAACTGTAGGGGCTGGAAAGGATATTATCCCCCTGATTGCACTTATTTTACCCATAGAGCCTGCCCTACTTCTCTCATTCGATCTCCCTGCTATATAAGACATGAGACTGGGGGTCCATGTAGACATTGAGAGGCCCCACACGCCTTGAGCAATTAATAGTCCCATGAGATCATAGGATTTGAGGAATAGAACCATGGCAATTACTCCAAGACCCTCGGAGAGGAGAAGAAAGGGCTTTGATCCGAATCTATCTATAAGCTTGCCAACTGGTAACTGGCTAAAGGTCCATACAACTGAGAAAACTGTCATCATGACCCCTAATTCTAAATTAGATAGGTTATAGGCGTCCGTAAGCATTCCGAGAAGGATTGAAATTACTAATCCCCATACGAAAGCATCTAGAGCTATAAGGAGGTAAAGCCTCAATTCAGGTCTTAGTGGGATCAGAGATCCTTTTATGATCTCAGAAATGCTAATCCCTTCTCTCTTAGAGGTTATTGTTTCTCTGAATAGAAAAAGCAAGATCAAAAAACACAAAAACTCTAGCATGATGGATAAAAGGAAAATAGGGGTGTAGCCGTGCTTATCCGCAATATAGCCTCCCAAAGGCCTGGTAAATATCCCAGGAAGGGTTGAGAAGAACATCATGAGACTATAGGCGATTCCCATTTCCCCAGGTCCTACAGATTCAGCCACCGTTGCATCCAGACAGGCCAGGATATCGCTGATATGCCTGCTAGCACTGTTGCGGGCAGAAGGAACAGCCAATTGTAGGTTATTGACGCAAGAAAGTATGAGAAAAGCCCAGTCAACGTCAGTACTCTTGCTGTTATCAGGAAAGGCTTTCTACCTATGGCATCCGAAGGGCTGCCTGAGATTGGTTGTACAATGGTAGTTAAGATTCCTCCTACGCCTCCTATGCTCATTAAGAGGCCTATGAGGGACATCGATGCTCCTAGCTTTAGCATAAAGGGCTGCTGAACTACTGTAAACATGCCTATGTAAAGGCCATTAATGAAGGCGATTGATGCTAGAGTCCACAGGTTTCTCCTTCCATTTGTTTTATTCGTCGGATTTATGGTATCCATTTCCAAAGCCTTTTTTCACATAACGACTTTTTATCGTTTTACTGAAGATCAGTTGTTAGAAGATACTTCAATAGAGGAAATAACATAAGAGTACTTATTACTCTAGGAGAAGGGCTATATTGTCTCATCTTTTCGCTCCAATATCTTCTGCGACTGGTTCACATTTTACCCTGAACAGCATAAGGACGGGCTTATCGATTTCCTGTTCTGTTATTGATTCATAGCAGCCCATTCCTTTGGCTATAATGAAGTCACATAGCTTTAATTCGGCCAAGAAATCCTTTGACACTGCATTTAAGAAGAGACCAATGACATCTGAACCTGTAGTTATCAGTTTGTCAGCTACCTTATCCATTCCTACTTTAATCGCATCTTCCACTGTTGCATCGTTCAGCACTGGTTTCTCCTTAACTGCGACCACCACATTGCAGCCAAGCTCCTTGAGCTGCTCTACAAGAACTATATCAAATGCTATTTCTCCAGCATTATCTGCTATTAATATCACCCTTCTACCCCTTAGAAGGGAGTATGCTCTTTGCGTGTGATCTATCGCAAATTCTTCGCTTGAGAGAAGGCTTACTGCACTAGATACATCGTACTTATGGCCTAAGATATATGGTTCTGCAGCATTCCCTATAACTGATGCCTTGCACGCCTCTCTAAACCTTTCATAGCTTGTAGCTTTTGAATTCACGGCAGCTCTTATGGAAGGTAGAAGGTTCAAGGCTCTTTCATTATCTCTTGTTTTAATCTCCCTATAAGGATCGGGATTTCCAGTAACTTTTCTTATTAACCTGCTTATCATGCTTCCAATCCATGCCGGGATAGCTTCGTTGGAGAACTCGTTGGCCATGAAACGAAAGAGTTCGACTGCTGCTTTTATCCTCAGTTCTTCATCTTCAGTAGCCCTTTTTATCGTCTCCCAACCTCTCGAAAAATCGCATAGGGCACATTGGAATTTAGCTTTCATCTCCTTATCCTAGGTATGTTGATTTCTTAATCATGATGTTTTTTCTAATACCTTGGTTTCTTCTTTTTCAAGAAGAATGAAATAGAATTAAGCCTTTTTCGGTTGGTTTCTAGGCATAAGTTCTATAATACCTTCAACTAACTTTATGGCTTTTCTAATGCTGCTAATGAATTTGTTCCTATTTCTCATAAGTTGAGTTTCTCATCTTCAGTCCCTGAGACTTTTTCTAGTTTAGCAAATTCCTCTACAAGCTTCCAAGGGATTTCTCGAGATATTTCAGATAATATTTCCCTCTCCAATCGAGACAAAGTTTCCTCAGAGATTTCGTATGATTGATTACAAGATAAGATAAAGAAAACGATTGTATTAATGACTTTTTAAAATCTGAATTGTAGGCATGGATAAATGCTATGTTCCGTACGTACTAAACTATGAGACGATAGTGGGTTGATGCAGTGTCTCTTATAGTTCATTAAAGATAGATAAACCCATTTACCTCTTTTTATATAATAAGGACTTCTTCTGTTTGCCCGAGAGCCGCAAAAGTTATATTGTCACCGTAATGCGATTAAGAGGTGATTTTATGTACGTCTCCCACATAAGCAAGGTGCAAAAGGAGGAAGTTGATATCGCAAAGAACGTTTGGGTTCAGTGGCTAATTACTAAGGATCAAGGGGCAAAGAACTATGCTATGAGAATGTTCACGGTTGCTCCTGGAGCTGTTATACCAAAGCATCAGCATCCCTGGGAGCATGAAATCTTTGTGCTTAAAGGCCGTGGACTAATAGGAGCCGGAAATGAGGAAAAGGAGGTTAGTGAAGGGAACTTCGCTTATATTGAGCCAAACGTTCCGCATTGGTACAAAAACATCGGTAACGAGGAATGGGTTTTCCTGTGCATAATTCCGTATGTGAAGGAGTAAATGCTCGCCGGAAAATCGGTTGTCCTTGGATCTCTTTTCATATGAAACAAGCTTTTTTCTTTTGAAAATCTGACATATAAAGAAGGCCTTTCAGGAGGAAAGGGGAAATCTCATGAAATATGATTCCAATCCCTTCCCCAGGCTTGAGCTGTACCAACTTATGGTAGTCACTCTGGTGTTTTCGATAGCTTTCACGATGATAAATCCGATACTTCCGCTATACATAGTTGAAGTGGGAGCATCAGAGCTTGAACTTGGTTTAATAATGGCTATTTCATCCTTCTCAGGAATTATACTAAGAATTCCCTTTGGGATGATTTCAGATAGGTTAGGTCGAAAAGTAGTGATGTTATTTTCGTTGTTAACTTTCTCCATCGCACTTGCGCTATTATCCGTTGTTAAGAGCATAGTTTGGCTCTATCCAACAGCTCTTCTACTTTCTATTCCAATGGCTTCCTACATGCCTTCTTCTACGGCTGCTGTGATGGATCTCGCTCCATCAAAGGAGAGGGGGACGACTATGGGGATTTACTTTACATCCTTTGGTACCGCAACGATTCTTGGTACTTTGTTAACAGGAATTCTCGTTAAGTTTCTACCTTACAGACTATTGTTTCTGATCACATCCTTATTTCCCATGATAGCCCTCATTATCCTAATTCAGGGAGGGCTTTCAAGGCCCCTTAGATCGAACTCTAATATAAAGAGCAACCTAAGTACTTTAAGCAGCATCAAGCGCTTGATAAAATCGAAGAGTCTGGTTGGATTAAGCCTTGGAAGGGTACTTTACTCAACATCAAACTTTGTTTTTGCAACTCTCTTTCCAGTTTACGCTAATAAAGACCTGTTAATAACAGCATCCACGATTTCCTTTCTTTATACTGCTAGAGGGCTAGCTAATGCACTCAGCAGGTTGCCTTCAGGAAAATTATGTGATATAGTAAAGCCAAAAAGACTTCTTTTGCTGGCTTATGTTATTTCATCAATATTCTACTTAACGATTCCCAGTTTAAGGTTCCTTCACTTATTGTTCATCCTAATGGCAATTCATGGAATTGCGTGGGGAACAAGAGTCGTCTCGGATCAAACCATTGCTGCAGAAATCTTAGAGCCCGAAGTTAGGGGGCTTGGATCCGCTTTTTTGGGTACAATGTTCAGTACTGGTAGATTCCTAGGGTCCCTCTTGGCGGGCGTCTTTGCAACAATAATGCCAATTCCCAACGTAATACGAATTTTTGGAATCCTGCCGGCCATCGGTTCTTTAATTATCCTCTTGCTTGTTAGAGAAGATAAGAAGGAATCACCAAGAGTCGATGAAGCAGAAGAGTCTGGTACAATGTGGCATTAGAGACTCATCTGGGATGCTTAATAGTTAGGTTTGGTTAATGAAATAATTTGTAAAATTCCAGTTTAACCTCTGATTTTTTCAAGCAAATTAATTCAACCCGGTTCCTTTCGAGAACGGGATTTAAATTAAAGAAGTGGCTAGAAGCATTGTAGATGCGCTTGGATGAAATGCCAAAGCGACAGATATTAACTTGGGTTGTTACGTATTTACTATTGTTTACGGTGTTTTTCCTTTACTATTATGCTTTATGGCACGCTTTACCCTGGCCAATAGAGCTGATAATGGTTTCACTTAATCCTTTGGTTATGCCTCTCTCTATCCTCTTTCCAATATCTTTAGTAAGCATATTGGGGATTCTGACCTCTTTTTTGGCCTTTTTATTCAGTAATATAAGGTTAAAATTGCGCGGGTCTAAGCAAATTGGGTTCTATATGATTTTCCATCCTCTCATCGTAAGTACCTACCAAGCATCGCAAGCTTTCCTTTATGGAGCGACGGACACACCTTGGTGGGGCTGGTTTTTAGAGGGGGGAATTTCTTACATTTTGCTTGTAGTAATAGCTTGCATGATCTCGAATTTGTTCGATTATTTGCTGGGTAGATCCGATTAAAAGCGAATTTCCTGTATAATGATCTTTTAAACATGCAACTGGCAATTGATTCACAATTAAAGGGTGAAACTCTTTTTTTTGTTTGTAGATGATATTTGCTGTTATTAGACAAGATTCATTCTGAAAAAGCGGTTCTTCATAATATCGCATTAATTTACTCAAAAACAATTTAAGAAAAACCATTTAGCCTACCTAGGGGGAGATTGGTGAGCTCTTTCTACTTAGAAAGGAGACCTGAAGGTGAGGCAAAGGTAATTGCCCTAAAGGCATCCATCTTAATAGATGGAACTGGAGCAGATCCTATAAGGAAAGGAGTTGTAGTTGTAGAAGGCAATAAGATATCCTCTGTTGGAAAAGAGGGGGATGTTAGGATACCAAATGAGGCAAAGGTAATCGATCTTGGCCATAAATGCATCCTTCCTGGCCTCATAGACGCTCATGTTCACATAATAGGCGCCAGAGCTTACAGCCTAGCAGATAGAATTGTTAATCCCCACGATTTTCTTGTGCTAATAGCTGCTGAAGATTGTTTTAAGCTTCTAAAAGCTGGATTTACTACTGTTAGGGACTGCGGCTCTAAGATCGCGCTTTCCTTAAAGAAAGCCATAGATAGAGGAATCATACCAGGACCTAGGATTTACGCTGCAGGCAGAGTAATATCTCAGACGGGTGGACATGGAGATATTCACTATCTCTCAAGGGAAGAAGCAATAAAAATGGGCTGTCTACTCGCTGATGGGCCAGATGATTGTAGAAGGGCTGCTAGAGAAGCTTTAAGGGAGGGAGCTGACTTCATTAAGATCTGCACGACCGGAGGAATTGGTTCTGAAAAGGATCACCCTTGGACTCCTCAGTTTACTGTAGAGGAGATTAGGGCAATAACAGAGGAGGCTCATAGGATAGGAAAAAGGGTTGCTACTCATGCTCAAGGAGCAGAAGGCGTAAAAAATGCTATCGATGGAGGAGTTGACTCTATAGAGCATGGCTACTTTTTGGATGAAGAAGCTGTGGAGATGATGCTCAGCAAGGGGTTGTTCTTCGTTCCAACGATAGCTCTCTTGGAGGTCTACAAGAAATCTCTTGAAAGACCATATGATATGCCTCCATGGAGGCTTAAGAAGCAGAAGATGTGCATAGATGCCATGCCTAAGAGCCTCATGATGGCATACAAAGCAGGTGTGAAGATTGCTGCTGGCTCTGACTATTTCGGTGCGCCCCTCAGAGAGCATGGAAATAATGCTGATGAGCCAATAACTATGGTTAAGGTTGGGATGAAGCCAATGGATGCGATTTTAGCTGCAACAAAGGTTGCAGCAGAGTGCATAGGTGTAGAAGACAGGATAGGCACCTTAGAGGAGGGAAAACTCGCTGACGTGATAGCTGTAGATGAAAATCCTTTAGAAGACATAACGGCGCTAAAAAGAGTTTCATACGTTATGAAAGACGGATCCACTTTTTACTATAGTTCGACTTGAGAATAAAGAGGAAGCCTACTAGCTTACTTCATTTCAATGTAATAATATTCTCTCGCTCATGTCAGGTGGTTTCATTCTCCATTATCTCTTTTTGAGGGTGCAATACTGTTCTCCGAAATGTGCAGCATTGCAAAGAGCTCTAGATATAGCTTTTTCTTTCATTGGTTTAGAAAAACCTTATTGCATCAACATGAAATCTTTTCAAGTATTTTGAAGGTAAACGATTACCAAACCTTTGTCCCGACAGGTATCTCTTCCTTAACCTCTATCAAGTGAACCCTTCCAGATTCCTCCTCTGCCACAACGAGCATGCCGTTACTTTCAATTCCCATGATACTCTTTGGTTTCAGATTGAGAACAAAGATCATTTTCTTTCCCAACAAGTCTTCAGGCGAGTACTGGTCAGCTATGCCTGTTACTATGGTCCTTTCCTCCTCACCAAAACTCACCGTCAGCTTGATTAATTTCTTGGATTTTGGCACTCTTTCTGCGTTCTTTATAAGGCCCACCCTCATATCGAACTTCCAGAATTCCTCCACATCATAGAGCTCAGACATCGATGCAAAGAGCAATGGAACCATAAAATCGTTTCATAAATCTTTTACCTTCAAGAACTTTGCTATGCTACCTCATCAACCCCTTTTTTCGAAACATCATTAGTAACACATTCTATCAAACATAGAGAGAGCTACTATATGTTTGAGGCATGAAAATTAGCTTACTAGGGCTGAAAGCTCTCTTTCATAAGCAAAGAGACCAGGCAATCCTCCGCTATGCAAAAATACTATGTTATCATTAGAATCAAAAAAGTCCTTTTTAATCAGGTCTATTGTTCCCATCATGGCTTTTGCGGTATATACTGGATCTAGCATTATCCCTTCGGTCCTTGCCATCGTTTTTATTGCCTCAACGATATCTTTAGAAAGTTTACCTTCCTCTCCGGTATAATCATCTATAACTCTAAAGTCTTGAGGGGTAAAATGAATATCGAGGTTCAAAAGACTTGCAATTCCTTCTGCTATCTTTAGTGAGGCACTTCTTAGACTGTCAGCATCTGGACCCATGCTAATCCCCAGGACTTTCGCTTGCATTTTTAACATCTTAGTTCCAAAGACCAAGCCAGCCTGGGTTCCTCCTGAGCCTGCGGTATGTACTATCCAGTCTATCTTTAAACCCTTCTGACTTGCTTGATTAGAGAGTTCAATTACGGCATTAACATAGCCAACTGCACCTATTGGAAAGGAAGCTCCTAGAGGTATGATGTATGGCTTATCCCCTTTTTTCCTCAACTCGTCGGCAATTTCTTCCATTATGCCAGGAATTTCTTCTCTTTCAACCGGAAAGAACCTGACATCCGCTCCAAAGAGCTTGTCAAGAAGCAAATTACCACTTATTTCGGATGGTCTTTTTCCTCTTAGCACCAAAATAGCTTTTACTCCCAGTTTGCTTGCTACTGCAGCTGTTGATCTGGCATGGTTGGATTGAATGCCGCCTGTGGTGATGACAACATTGGCTCCCTTCTCTAGCGCATCTGCCATTACAAATTCCAGTTTTCTTACCTTATTTCCTCCAAAAGACGGTCCTGTGAGATCATCTCGCTTAATCCAAATTTTTGGACCACCCAAATATTTTGAAAGACGTGGGAGATACTCTAAAGGAGTTGGGAGATGGGCTAGCCTTATTCTAGGTAATTGAAGCCTCAAGTCGATCACAAAGCTTATCCTCTCTGAAAGCTTAATTGTTTATATATTGCAAGACAAGCTACATTTAACCATCAATCTAGTGCTGAAATGGAACTGTGTTATTTTTAGCTCATTATAAATCGATTTTTCCACTTCTATGACCTGCTTTTTGTTTATCTCGCCCTGCAACATAGTTCCTTCTAGCCAAGCGTTCTTAAGCGATGGATCTCTAGCTGCTGTCAATCTAGGATCCAAATTAACCCAGCCTACGAATTTTCTCTTTGGAGCTAGCCAAGAAGTTAGCATAAGTAGAGCTACAACGCTTCCGAGGCTTCTGATTATAATGGCTCCTGTCACCTTTCCCACGAGCACTTCGTCGTAGGGAAAAGGATTTCTCTCTAAGAAAGCAGCTAGATTGGCTGGTATTGTTCCGTTGTAAACCGGAGTCCCAACTATTATGGCATATCCTACCTCTAGCAAAGAAGCAAGTTTTTCAGCTTCTCTAATATCTGGATAAGGTCTTTCGAAATAGCACTCCATATCACACCTCCTACATGGCCTTATGTCGAAATCCCTCAGGTTGTAATACTCAGTTTCGAGGTCCATGGATTTTAGATAATTTAGTGCAAGCTGAACTGCTTTCGATGTATTGCTTTTTTCTTGCACTACAATTCAGCCCAACAACTTCCATTCCAACATCTATATGTTTAGAATATTCTTATCTATTTAATTCCTCTTCTTTCAGAGAGAAAGAGATTATATGAGCCTTTTTCCTCGAGAAGAATTAAAATTGGAAGTGAGATATTTGTAGAAAGGATGAGTAATCCTGCCTGTAAGTCTATCTGCGATCTTCGATGATAGAATCTATCGCTATACCGATAAGATCCTCTATAGTCAGATCGATCTCACTACAGAGATCTCTCAGCCTGGCTCCGAGTTTTTCTTTGAACAACGATTCTTTCTCCAGCTCTCTCCTAATTTCATCAATTTTCATTTGACCAATTTTCCCATAGCTAGCCTTTGAAGCTATTCCACTAACCAAAACTGCAATTATATCAGAAACTATGAGAGCCATGTCGATCAAGCTAGTGGGCTTTACTCCGGTCCTATGATCATGCGCTTTAATTGCATGGAGGCATTCTTCTGGAAGCTTGCCCTCAAGCATCTTAGCTGCAACGATTCCGTGTTGTTTTCTGTCTGTCCTTGTTATTTCATAGTCCAAATCATGCAGTAAACCTACCAGTTCCCATTTATTCTGATCTTTACAAAAATTCTTTGCAAGGCTTTTCATAATCCTTGAGACTAAAATTGAATGCTTAATCTTCTCCTTATCTAGATGTTCATAGATTAGAAGGGTGGCTTCTTCTCTAGAAATCATGGTTGATTTTTCATTTCTCTATTAGATATAAAGAATAGCTATTAAGTTTCGATAGCCTTTCTAACCGGTCCCTTAAGTGATTAGAGCTTTACCTGCTACATATAACGATTTAGGATTTTTAGCTACGATTATTTGCTAGCAAATGAGTTTTCAACTGTTCACACAATGTTCAGAACTGAACAGCAAAGTTATTTCTATGATCACTCTATACAAGCTTGGTGTCAGAAAGATGAGCGAAGAAGAAAAAGGAGATATAGAGGAGCTGAGAGAAGTTCTATCTGTGATCAGGACGGAGGTCCCAGGTCTTCTAAGGGATTTGATAGGTCCCCTGAAGGAACTAATGTCCCTTAGTGTAACTCCAGAGGAAGCCAGAGAAAGGGCTAGGACTATAGCCGCCTTCTATAACGAGCTAATTGAGCAAGGATTTCCAGCTGATTTGGCTCTTGAGCTTACCAGAGAAAACTTCGTTAACCCAACTTCCATCCTAAAAGAGATATTTTCATCTGGCAGGAGATGGGAAAGAAGGGTGGAGAGAGAAGTAAAAGGAGAGGAGGAAGAGTAATTGGCGAAGATTAGGGCCCTCTTAGATATAACACTATCATTTCTGATTCTAATAGCTGTGTTTATAGCATTTCTACCATACATAGGCTTCATTTTTGCAAGGGTAAAGTGGAGAAGGTGGAGGGCCCTAAGAATAGTCAGGGCTGAGCTAAAGAAGGCTGGATTCAGCGAAGATGTGATAAGAAAGCTTGAAGACATAGTTGTTCCCCGCTACCCAGGATTAGGGGGCGTCTTACGTTGGTTGACCTCGAAGAGGTGATGAGAAAGCTTGAAGAACTTGCATCAAGGATAGCAAAGATAGAAGAAGAACTAAAAGATCTAAGGAGTTCGGAATCTGAGCTATACAACTCCCTTAGAATAGCTAAAGCGGTTCTTGACTCTTATTCCAGATTAATTGGATTTACTTTGAAAGTAGAACGGCTTGCAATGGACTTAGAAGGAGATGTTGAGAGGCACATTGTTCGAATACTAGCAGAGACGCCCATGAATGTAAGTCAACTGACTAATGCTCTTAGAGAAGTCAGAGGAACAGCATCCAGAAGAATTGTTGCTGCTAAGCTTAAGAAACTTGAAGCTGCTGGAATTGTAGAGAGAATCGAGAAGAAGGGGAGGGGAAAGTTTTACAGACTTGTCCATAGGACTAAGGAGGAAACCACATAGATGCACTAGATATTAAACTGTCCTCTTGGCAAACTTCTGGTTTATGTCGATGAAAGTTCCTTTTATGCACATAAAGCACATTTCGAACATTTTTGCTAAATTAGCCTGCAAATTAAATTAAACAGACTTTTTTCTTTCCAGTTAAAGGTTATTAAAGGGTCTGTAACTTAAGAAGCATGGGATCATGAAAAGAATACTACTTGGAACGTCCGGCTGGAGCTACGAGGACTGGATTGGACCTTTCTATAAGGAGAAAAAATGGATGTTTGATCATTATGTTAAGATTTTTGACACAGTTGAGATAAATTCGACCTTTTACGCCCTTCCTCCGGGATGGATGGTTCAATTCTGGGCTAAGAAAGCTCCAGAAAATTTTGAATTCGCTGCAAAAGTTCCAAAGACGATAACCCACAAGAAAAAGCTTGAAAGCACCGAAAAGGAACTTGAGACATTCCTGGACTTAATGGAGCCGCTTAGGAAGGAGGGCAAGCTTGGACCATTGCTTTTCCAGCTCCCTCCAGGGCTCAAGTTCTCGCCAGATCTCCTGAAGTCGCTCTTAGAAGGTCTTCCTTCAACTCATAAGTTCGCTGTGGAATTTAGAGATCCCTCTTGGCTAAACAACGAGACTTGGAAGATTCTTGAGGCACATAATGTTGCGTATGTGGTTGTAGATGAGCCCCTTTTACCCCCGGACCTTGTATTAACGGCAGACTTCGTTTACATAAGGTGGCATGGCAGAGGATCTAGACCATGGTACAACTACCATTACTCAAAGGAGGAATTGCAAGAATGGGTGCCCAAAGTAAGGGAGGCTGCCTCAAAGGCAAAGGTTTACGGTTACTTCAATAACCACTTTAAGGCATTTGCTCCAAAGAATTGTTTAGAACTAGCTGAGATGCTAGGTTTAGAGCTTAAACCTCAGGCTGTAGAAGCAAAGGGTAAGTTAGAGGAATGGTTTGAAGAGATATCTCCAGAAGGGGTTCCTCCACCTATTTCTGAGCCTAAAGGGCTCATAGAGACTCTTTCAGTTGAAGAGTTATTGGAGAGCTTCATGGACAGGAGGAGATTCGAGAGAGCCAAAAAGATCCCTGAATCAAGCGTGCAGGTAATAGAAGCTAGTCCTCAATCAATTAGAGCGAAGGTTAAGGAATATAGAGTAGAGCTAGATGTTTCAAGGAGGCTATTGCTGCATGATTGCGCAGATTGGGGACGTGTTTGCGTTAAAAAGCAGTTTTGTAAGCATTTAGGAAGGCTTTTCCTATCCCTGCCTGATGAGCTTGCTGAGCAAATTTTAAGGAGGATTTTACGGGAGAAAGAAGAGTGGAAGTTTAGGCCATTTACTGAGTGATCGAAATGGGGCTTAAGCTTTCAAAACTAGTTGTAAAGCATGAGATTAAGCTGGAGTCGCTTAGAGGCAGAATCGTTGCTATTGATGCTTATAATGCCCTTTATCAGTTTTTAGCATTAATAAGGCTAAGATATGGAGTTCCTCTTACCGATAAATATGGAAGAGTCACTTCTCATTTGAATGGACTCCTCTTTAGGACTATAAGGTTGATTGAAGCTGGAATAAGACCAGTTTATGTCTACGATGGAAGACCTCCTCAGCTAAAGAGTAGAACATTGGAAGAAAGAGTTGAGAAGAAGAAAGAAGCAGAAGTTAAGTGGAAAGAGGCTGTAGCAAGGGGAGACCTTAGGGATGCTTGGGCCAAAGCAGTACAGACATCGAGGCTTACTAAAGGCATGGCTGATGATAGCAAGAAGCTACTGGACTACATGGGCATCCCTTGGGTTCAAGCTCCATCAGAAGGAGAGGCTCAGGCAGCTTATATGACCAGAATTGGAGATGTTTGGGCTTCTGCAAGTCAGGATTACGATTCCTTACTCTTTGGCTCTTTAAGGCTCGTGAGAAATTTAACGATAACAGGCAAGAAGTTTCTCAGGAAAACGCCAGGATATTACAGACTAAAGCCAGAACTCATAAAGCTTGATGAAACGTTAAGAGAACTTAATCTGACACGAGAACAGTTGGTAGATATGTGCCTCCTCATGGGCACGGACTACAACGAGGGAGTTAAAGGAATTGGTCCAGTTAAGGCTTACAAGCTTATAAAGAAGTATGGAACTCTAGAAAGAGTGTTAGAAGGAGAAAACATATCCCTCGATGCTGATATAGACGCCATTAGAAACATCTTCTTGAATCCTCCAGCCACGGCTGATTACGAGCTTAAATGGGAAGATGTCGATGAAGATGGTCTAATAGAGTTTTTGGTTGAAGAGAGAGGATTTCAGAGAGAAAGGGTTAAAAAAGCAATAGAAAGGTTGAGGAAAGCTAAGATAAAGGGAAAGCAGTCTACGCTAGAATTTTACTGATTTTCTTGGCGGTCCGAAATTAAAGAACACCTCCATTAAATCATATTTTAATGATTTAGAATAATCACAGGATTTTGTATGTCGAGATCTTTAATTACTTCCTAATGAACACAAGTAACCGTAGAATTTTAGTCCAAAAAAGAAGAGGTACAGGTTACATGGCATCAGAGCAAGCAGTATTTGTGGTTAAATTGACGAAGAGCTATGGAAAGATAAGAGCCCTCAGAGAGCTCTCTTTTAAAATAGAAAAGGGTGAAATATATGGGCTAATAGGGCCCAATGGAGCTGGAAAGACCACAACTTTGAGGATTTTGGCGACTCTCATACGGCCAGACTCAGGGGAAGCGAGAGTTTTCGGATATGATGTGGTAAAGAACGCTCATAGGGTTAGAGCGATAATAAGCTACCTTCCTGAGGAAGCTGGAGCTTACAGGAACCTATCCGGTCTTGAATATCTCAAGTTTATGGCTTCATTCTATGCAACGGACGAATCCAATCTGCAAGAAATGGTAGAAGAGGGCATTAGCATCTCAGGGCTTGAAGGAAGGATAAGGGATAAGGTGAAGACGTACAGCCAAGGAATGAAGAGGAGGCTGGCTCTGGCAAGGACGCTTATGGTGCAACCAAAGCTTGCTATTCTGGATGAGCCCACTAGCGGATTGGACGTGATACATGCCCATCACGTAAGGAGCGTCATTAGGAGGTACGTAGAAGATAGAGGTCTTACCGTTCTGTTGTCCAGCCACAACATGCTGGAAGTAGAGACTTTGTGCGATAGGGTTGGCCTATTACACAAAGGCAACTTGGTAGAGGAGGGACCTCCAGAAGAAATAAAGAGGAAACATCGTGCAGCTAACTTGGAAGAAGTCTTCGTTGAGGTGACGGCAATTGCCTAAGGTGCTTGCTCCACTCTTAAAGAAGGAAATTCTGGATCTTCTTAGGGATCCAAAGATCCTGATAGGAATGATAGTGTTGCCAGCAGTACTTTATCCTGTAATGGGAGCTGCCATGAGGGCGTCTATGACTGCAGCTGGAAGAGCTGCCCTTCAATTGCCAGTGGCAGTCCTCGACCTGGACAGGAGTTTTGAGTCGGAGATTATAGTTTCATCTCTTTCAGAGAGCGGAGAGGTCATTACACTAGAGGTTGAGTCTGATAAAGCTCTAGACAAGGCCTTAGAAATGGAGGCTGGAGCTCTTGTCGTGATACCTGAAGGATTTGGGGAATGCCTTAGAGCTGGTAAACGAAGTCCCATAGAAATCCATGTTTTCTTCGAAAGCGGCGGGTTTTCGACACAAATGTTTGCAGGAAGACTTGAGAGTGCAATTGAGTCCGCTTCAAAGATAATATCAGCTTATCTTGTCTCGTTAACTTCAGATATAGATCCTGAAGTAATTCTAAACCCATTGGAGCTTGATTATAGCTCTGTGTTTAGAGGAGAGGTTCTAGACGTGCCACCTCAGGCTTTAGCTGGAGCCCTAATGGGTCAGATGACGACCACACCCATAGTGGCCATGCTCGTCCTGATGTTTGCTATGCAAATAGCTGCAACCTCTGTAGCTGTTGAGAAGGAAGAGAGAACTTTAGAGACTCTGCTCACTCTTCCGGCAAGTAGAAGGAACATTCTTCTAGCAAAACTTGTGGGATCTGCCTTCGTGGCCAGTTTAGGGAGTGTTGGGGTCATGGCTGGGCTATGGTATTACTTGAAAATGATGAACGTTGCATTCGAGTCCCAACCATTTGAGGGATTGGTTACGATCTCTTCCAAAGATCTCGCTCTACTGGCAGTTGCTCTCATGGCAGCTAACATGCTTGCCCTTACGCTAGCAATAATTTTGGCTGTGTTTGCAGAGAACGTTAGGTCCGCACAGGCTTTGGTAGGAAATCTTTACATTCTGATATTCATACCGGCTTTTATGCTGATGTTTGCAGACATAGAAACCCTTCCTGTAGCGGCGAAGTATGTTTTGATAGCAGTGCCATTTACCCACTTAGCTCTTGCCACGCAGCACATAACTTGGGGAGAGTACGCAATGTACGCTGTAAATGTGCTTTATTTGTTTGTTTGGTCTGCCGCTTCAATGTTATTAGCGGACAGGATATTTTCCTCTGAAAAGATCTTAACTGCAAGGATAAGATGGGGCTGGAAGCGTAGGACAATACGCAATGAAATCAAATGAGCATTCTGATTGACAAAAAAGAAAGGAGAGGTAATTCATCCCTTAGGAGGCTTCCAAGGCATTCCTCCAGGAATTGGTATCACTGGATATATCACTGGAATCTTTGGTGGCTTGAATCCTTTCACTTCTTTTATTTCCTGCATGTTCTCGGAGATAGTTTCCCTAAGTTGATCGATAAGTTCTCTAGCCTTATCATACTCCTTGTTTTCGATGAGTTGCTGTACCTCGTTAGCAATTGTAATCGCTTCGCTTACATCAGCTCCTTTTGATTGGAATTCATCCAACATCTCTAGATATAGTTCTAGCTTCTGTTCTAATAGAGAACTCAAATCGATTTGTCCTGTAGAGATCATCAAGCTTACCTTGTGAACTATCTCCTGTAACAGATACATTGCTTCTAGCAGGTTTTCGTAAGCCTTTTCGTACTCATCATTGTTGATATTCTCAATAGCTTCGTCTAGCAGGGCTATAACCGTTTGGATATCCTGAGAAATTTCCTCATCCACTTCAATTAGATCGTTAGCTAACTCTATTACTCTTTCTAGCTCCTTCTTAACCCTTTCAATCGCCTTGATTGCCCTTTCTTTCATAGAGGAAAGATTGTGAGATACTATGACCTCCGCAGGTACCGTAATGTTTGCTTGGAGAAATGCTTGAATACAAGTTACGTTGACCAGGGTGGTGTTTATGACTTCCACCTCGGGTGGAGCCATCTCCTCTATGAGTCTGGTTATGTTAACCATGTTCTCGTACTCGTCATTTACCAGCAGCACCATACATTCTCCACTTATGACAGATCCCAAAATTTCTTCAAGTGCCACGAAGTCCAGTCCGTGTATTAGGACAACTTTGTCCAGTTTAATCTCGATGTTGTTTGACAAAATCCACTCGATCACAAGCTGATTCGTCTCGAACCTGTCGGCTCCGCCTATCCTTTCAACAGGTATGCTCAATCCCTCTAGAGTCTCTACATAGCTTTCGGGGACTGCTACTGGTCCTCCAATTATTATTACTTTATCAGGAAGCTCTCCAACTATTTTTGCGACGACTGTCTCGTTGAAAAGCCCCCAAGGTGAAATGACAACAGTTGCGTTGATTGAGATCGCCAAAGAGATTGCAACGGCCAAGTCAGCAGAGTTATCGCTCACCAATATCACAATGTTCTCAGAGGAAGCTGTTGTCCTTATAATGGGCAAAGGGAAAGCCAGAAGCAGGATTAGTAGTAACGCCACCCCAATTTTCATCATTCTTCCTTCCATTTTTCACCGAAACTTATCACAGCCAAGGCTAAATATGGGTTTCCGTTGGAACATACTGTTTCTTTTCTTTTTCAACCGCAATCTCTGAAATTAGGAGGTATCTGGAAGAAAAAACGTTCAACACCGTTTATTATTGTTTAGAACCTTAAGTGTGTTCTCTGTCTGGCAAGCTGATTATGAAGGTTTTCTTGTATTTTTCTCGCCTAATGAGGCCCTCCTTTTCCATTTGATTAAGGAGTTTGCTTAATTTTGCCTTCGAAAAACCCAAAATTTGAACTAACTCTGCCTGAGTAACGGTCTTTCTGTTCCTCAGAACCTGGAGTATCCTTTCCTCATCAGCTAGTACTCCGGGCTTTGAAGGCTTTGAGACCTTCCTTCCAACAAACAGCCCAGCTATGAACGATGCAATTAGGCTTAAGACAGCATATGGAACCCAGAAGAACCTGCTGTAGTTTTCCCTAAATCCAAGTATGAGGAATTTCTCCTGTTTTGCCTTCACAGGGCCGTATGACCAGACTACAACTACCTCCTTTCCAACAGCAGATATGGTTTCTGGAGAAGGATATATTGGTGAGAATATGGAAAACTTGCTGGGAAGCACCACGCTTACAGTCATGTCGCCAACATCGTATGGGACCGAGAAGGACTAGGAGAATATGTACTTATCCGAAGCCCTCTCTATCATCCCTCTTGCCCGGAAAACCAGTTTGATTTTCATAACTCCCCCTTTACCCGGGATGTTTTTGGTGGTTAGAACTATGAAGTTCTTGCCTCTAACGTTCTCTAGCCTGACTTTTAACGGAAAAGATTCCTCGTCATAATATACTTCTGCTTGAAGATCGCTAACATAATAAGAAATGGGGAAAATTATGGAAGAGCTATTGCCTATTTCAGCTGAGAACTCGACGACCTCCTCCACTTCTTCGGGGGATATCATTTTGATTGAGATGGAAAGATAAGATATCTCCTGACATTTTGCTTGGGACAGTGAGATGAGCATTAGGAGCAACGCTAGAAAGATAAGCACAAGTTCTCTGCCTTGCATATTAAGGCAACCATTTGGATTATTCCGACTCTAAATAAAAAGAGAGAGCATTAGGGTACGAATACCCCTTTGCTAATCGTTTTAGACGGGAGTTTAAAGGACCATCCCAGATTGGATCAAACCTAATCGACTCAATTTAATTCATTCTTCTGAGGCCCATTTCGGGAACAACATCACTGCCAGCGTTGTAAAAGCAATGGCAGAGACTCCAAGGTATATTGATGGTCCGATTACCTGTGAGAGGCTTGCCCCTCCTAGTAACACACCGCTCAAAGCTTCAGCTGCCTTCGTAAAGGGTAGAAGCTCTGAAAAAGCCCTTAGAGCACCTGGGAGGAACTGAACTGGGAAATATATTCCTATAAAGAACTGTAGAAGAACTCCTATTACGGTAGCTGCCTGTCCAGCAGCTCTGGGGCTTGGAGATATTTCAGCAATCAGTAGACCTAGACTTACTCCGCTCATATCGCCCATCAGTATAAGTGGAAATAGAGCTGGATTCCAGTTCACTTCTGGTCTGAGCACAAATATGGTCGTCATAACAAGGACCAGCTGTGAGAAAGAAAGTGCTACCAGCGCGGAGAGAATTTTTCCGAGAAGCAGGCTCCACGTTGATGCGGTAGAAATCCTCAGCCTCTTTAACGTCTTATTTTCCTTTTCTTCAACCAATGTCCAGGTCGAGGATACCATGCCCGAGAATAAGAAGGAGTAGACAAGCATTGTTGTAACCCATTGACCCTTGTTTTCCCAATACGCTGCGGTGCCTGATGTTACTTGGGGTTTAGAGATCAAAGCAATCGTGACGTTTATCGGTCTTGCGAAAGCCATCATCCTTTCTCCCATTTCTTCCTTGTTCATGACATATCCTCCAAAACTCAGGTTTTCTGGCAAAAATTCTAGGATTCTCTCCAGAATCTCGTGCCTAAATTTCGTGTTGAACTCCTCAACAAAGCCAGACATGAAGGATGTGAGAGTTTGCTGAACTGTCGGATCCTCTTCCCTCACGTAGAATTCTAAGTCTCCAGCGAGGCCCGAGGTTAAGTTCTGCGTAAACCCTTCTGGTATCACAAGAAGTCCAACCAAATCATTTTCTCCAGCCTTGACAGCTCTGAATGCTTCCTCCTCAGATTCTATAACATGAAGGTGTACTACATCTGTTGAGTTAAGAGCCTCTATTATGGCGCTAGCAATTTGTCCTTTATCCCTGTTAACGCAAGCGATGTCAAATCTAGCGCCTTCTGCACCGAATACCGTCGAGAAAAGGAGCATCATTACTATAGGAAAAGCTAGCACCCAGAACAGGGTAGCTCTATCCCTGACAAACAATAAGAAGTCCTTTTTTGCTATGCCAAAACAAGGTCTCATCTAATCGCCTCCATCAACCTCCTTCCAGTAAGGTTAAGAAATACGTCCTCCAGAGTTGGTGATCTTATTTCGACGTTTTCTGGATCTATTCCCGCAGATTGAAGTTTTGCTATGAGATCTGGAACTAATTCTTCAGGCTTCTCAGTTCTTATTTCTAACCATTCCAAAACCCTGGTCGGAGCGTAGTCGAATAGGACTTTCTCCGCGAGTTCCAAGAATCTCATCTTCACATGGATTGCTATCTTTGCAGAACCCCCGTGCAATCGTTTCAGTTCATCAGGAGAACCTATGATTATTATCTTGCCCAAGTCCATTATCGCGACCCTATCACAAAGCTCGTCAGCTTCTTCCATGTAGTGCGTACTGAGTAGGATTGTTTTACCCTCCTTTTTCATATCCTCTATGAACTTCCAGAACTCCCTTCTTGCATCTGGATCCAAGCCTACTGTGGGTTCATCCAACACGACCACAGGAGGGTCATGCAAAAGCGATGCAGCTAAGCTAACCCTCCTTTTTTGACCTCCAGAAAGCTTTCCAGTTCTTCTTTTTAGGAAATTACTTAGTTCGAACATTTCTGATAAGATTCTAAGCCTTTCTTCGAATTTCTCTCTTGAGAAGGAGTAAAGCGAAGCTATGAACTCTAAATTCTCCAAAACAGTTAGATTATCATATAGCATAGTCTCTTGAGGGTTAAAGCCTATAATGTGTCCTATTTCATTGGGTTTTTTTGTAAAGTCTGTTCCTAGCAAAATCACTTTTCCTGAATCGGGTCTCCTAAGCCCTACGATGATCTCCATTAGAGTGGTCTTACCAGCACCATTAGGTCCAAGTAGGCCAAATATTTCTCCTTCCCTAACACTAAGGCTTACATCATCTAATGCTGTTACATCTCCATATTTCTTGGTAATTTTTTCGACGACTACGGCATTCATCCTAAATGTTCTTCATTTTATCCTAATTTTAACGGTTTTGAATAGAGAGCTATTGAATAGCACCTTTGACTTAATGAAGAGAACCTACTAGTCCTGATATCTTGTGTAAACAGAACCACATACCTTTGTTTACCATCTTATAAGATTTACAACCGAAATGATGTAGGGAAGTGCTATGAAGATATCGAGTTTAGCAGAGGATCCATACTGGGAAGGAATTATGGTAGAAGTCCTTAACAAAGGGCTTGAAAGGGACTTCATATCTTCCCACACATATCAACGTGTCGTAAGAAGAGACCCAAACTTTGACCCAAATCTTGTCCTGCTTGCCATTGAAGATGGGGAACTTACAGGAGTTCTAATAGGAGTTAAGAGAACAAGAGCTCCGGAAGAAATGATTGAAAAACAAAAGGAAGTGGCTTGGATCAAAGCCATTGCAATTCCTCCTGAGAAGAGAGATACTTCGGTTTTCAAATCTCTTTGCCTCCGGTTTGAGGAACTCACACGAGAAAGCGGAAGAACTCTCATAAGATTTGGTGACTTTGCTAGTTGGTATTTCTTCCCTGGAGTGGATGTGCTTTATGATTATTATCTGGATAGTCTTATTGATTTTGGCTTTAAGAAGGTCGGTGATACGGTTAACTATGAAATTGACCTAAGGAGCTTTTATATCCCTCCGAGAATTGTGAGGATGGAGAGAAAGCTTAAGCAAGAAGGCATATCATTTAGGAAAGCCTCTGTTCAAGAGAAGAAGGCCATTATGGTGTGGGTTGGAGAGAAATTTTCTCCTTTTTGGGCTTATGAGGTAGGCTTAGGCTTTTCCAAGGAATCAACAAGCGTGTGGTTAGCTGAATATGAAGGAAGAGTTGTGGGTTTTTCTGGTTACAATCTGCTTGAGCCAAATTGGTTTGGGCCCATCGGAGTAGACGAAGAGATGAGAGGGAAGGGTATTGGTTCGGTGCTTCTATACAAAGCAATGAATTCACTTAGATTAAGTGGATATCGTATTATTACAGTTCCCTGGACAGACCTTCTCTTCTTTTATACACAGCTTCCAGGAATCATAGCGATTAGACACTTCTTTCGTGTTGCTAAAGAGTTGGAATTCTAAATAGATCTTCCTACAAATGTTAAACAGCTAGTTAATCGATCTCCGAAGTTCCTCTTAGAAAACATGCTTTAGAGCTAGACTACTAAAATCCTTTTTAGAAGTAGTGCTGGAAAGATCGCTTCAAACTAGCTTAAGATCATGCGCTTTCCTGTATCTCCTTGAATTTAGATTTGTAGGCCTTGTTGAATTCTTTTGCAAGCATATCCATTATGATGATGTCGTGCCTGCCATCCGGTTGAAGTATGGCTTCCCTTAACCTACCAACCTCCTTAAAACCTACTTTCTTGTAGCATTTTATCGCTCTTTTGTTGAAATCCTTCACAATGAGCCAGACGTGGTGCAAGTTCAAGCAGTTGAAGGCGTAATCAAGCATTAGAATCGTAGCTTCTGTACCATATCCTTTATCCCAGTAATCTTTTTTACCAATGAAGATTCCAAAGGTAGCTGATCTATCATAGGGATCTATGCGATTAAGACCTGTAACTCCTATTACTTCTTCTTCGGGCAGTGCTACTATAGAGAAATGCCTGCAATGTGGGTCCTTCCTTATCCTCTCAATCCACTCCTCCTCCCCTTCAGGAGTGATAACCCTCCTCATTGAGAGATATACGGTTACAGTTGGGTCATTGAGCCAAGTAACAAAGAGAGGTATGTCGTCCTTTGATACTATGGATAAAGCTACCTTTTCCCCTCTAATCATGTAGTATCTTTGGGACATTGCAATAAAGTGTCAATTCTTTCTAAAAATTTTGTAAGCTGTAAGGAAGATTGATGATGGAAGCTTCTCATCGAACAGATCTGTGGCACTATTTATCAGACGGGAATTGAAGATTTCCGGCAAAGCTTCTAAGCTAAAACTTAGAAGTGAGATTCATCTTCCATCAAAGAGCTTTGACTTAAAGGTTTCTCCTTCTCTTAGCTTGGGAGGTATAGGTTATGAGGATATATTTATCTGCGGATCTCGAGGGAATATGTGGAGTAGTAGATGTAGAACACACGAGAAGAAGCGGAAGAGAGCATGATAGAGCTAGGAAGTGGATGGTTCGGGAGGTTAATGCGGCCATCGAAGGCGCGCTAAAAGCAGGAGCGGAAAAAGTCGTGGTAAATGATTCTCACGGACTATGAGAAATCTCTTACCTGAAGAGCTTCATCCAGATGCCGAGTTCATCATAGGGTCGCCGAAGCCCATGAGCATGTTGGAAGGCCTCTCTGAAGAGGTTTTGGCGTTTTGAGTCATACCTACTCCGGAAGAGTTGTAGCGGACCTCAAAGTGAACGGAAGATCTGTTGGAGAACCGGGACTAAACGGTTTAGTTTCTAATTTTTATGGAGTTCCTGTAGCCTTAATTTCTGGGGATCAGTTTGCTGTCGGAGAGGCTAAGGAGATGTTCCCTGGAGTTGTTGGAATTGTTACTAAGGAAGCCATTGGGAGGTACGTTGCTAAGTGTCCATCCCTAGAGAGAGCTAGAAAGAAAATAGAGGAAGGAGCTTTTAAGGCTGTAAGTCTCCTCAAAAAAGGTGAAATTAAGGCGATTCAGGTACCTTCCCCTGTGGAGATTAAGCTTAAGTTCCTTAATCCTGGAATGGCTGACCTAGCACAGATTTTACCTGGCTCTGAGAGAATAGATCCTCTGACGGTGAGATATGTTGCTGAAAACATGCTTGAGGCATACAAAGCAACGAGAGTCATGATCTATCTAGGATACATGACGCTAAAGTGATTTAAATGTTTAGAAGGCCTTTACTGCTCAAGTAGCTCAAGAGCTAATCCTATGTAAGATCTAAAAGCCTCTCTCAGCCTTTCCAGTGTGGCGAACTCATCTGGACAATGGCCCATTTCTCCTGCTCCTATCAAGATGGTTGGTATCCCTCTCATAGTATAAAGGAGCTCAGCATCGGTGTAGCCAGTTCCATATACTACTGGGAGTTTCTCGACACCTGTGGCCTCTTTCACAACTTTGAAGGCGGCATCAAACAGTTTCTTTCCTTTTGGATCCTCCATAGGAAGCATATAGGCTGGTCTGTTCATCCCATACTCCTCGATTTCAACACTTAGTTCATAGCCAGACTCCGATAAAAAGGTCTCATAGACTTTCTTGTGAGCCTCATTGATCCTATCAATTAGGCTCCAAATCCTCCTTCTGACTGCTTCTATGTCCTCTCCGTAAACTATTCTCCTGTCGAAATATATGGTACATATAGACGGAATTTGGTTTATCTTGTTGCCCGCTTGCATAATGGTTGCTGCCAAAGGAGGTTTAAGCTTCATAGGAGGAGAAATGTAGGGAATCTCTATCTCCTTTGAGGTCATCCACATTTCCTTAAGGGCATTGATGAAGTCTATAGCTCTATATATAGCATTTATACCTGTTTCTGGCTTTGAACTATGCGTAGCGACACCATTTACCTTCAGGACAAATCTAAGCTTACCATTATGCCCAATCCTGACGCCTACTACTTCCCT